>JBILSZ010000092.1:0-10691 GCA_044371755.1 Flavobacteriales bacterium
GTCTGAAACATTCGAAGGCGTCATTCGATTTGATGATGTGCATGTAGAGTCGGGATCCTATTATATCCAAATCGTTGCGAGTGATGGAGAAAATGAAGGTGCGGCAATAAAGAATATTCAACTCTTTGGTGCTCCATTGCTCTTGACTGCGATCTATGGTTTTGATTCAGAAAATATTTCGACGAATGTCTTACAGCTTTCGGATGGTCAATGGAGTAATTCATTTGTAGTAGACTCCAAGCCGTTTTTCTCGCTCGCAGATTCATACGATCAACGCTTGCTTTTTGCGGGAAACTCTTCACAAGGATTGTTAGCCACCGATGCCGAAAGCGGAGTCATTATAGGACAAGCTGCTGGTATAAGTACCCAAGAAACACTATGGCAAGATGCGGCATATGATGAATCTAAACGATGGTGGTGGCTGGCTTGTAAAGATGGTAGCATTCGCGCTTATAACACCCTCGCGCAATCACGATTGCAGTTTAATGTGTTGGGAAATTTTCTTCCAAATAAAATTACGGTAAGCGAAAGCTATGTCATTGCAGCGGTATCTAATGCCGCTCAGACACAGCACCGCATTGACACATACCTCAAAGAAACAGGTCAACTCATTCACTCACTTCAGGTAGAAAATAAGGTAGACTACTTGCAAGCATTAAGTGACAACCGCATATGGACATTCCAAGGGTCGGAGGAAATGCAACAAAAAGTGTATGTGATAAGCAATAATTATCTTGACGAATGGACCAACTTTCGATTTGCTTCAAATGGCAATCTCAAAAAAATAGTGAATCTTGATAATAGTATGGCGATGCTTTTTGATGATGGGATTCGTATCTATTCCAACTCCGGACAACTCGTTGCATCCAACGCCATTTCTTTAGAAAATATTTTTTATGAAAAGCTGAATAATACGATTTATGCTAAAGCGAGCGACTCATGGCTGCTCTTTAATGGCAGTTTGCTGACCGAAGAAGGGAGCATAAATGCAAATTCATCGGTCAGTGAATTACTATTTTTATACAATAAATAACAGCTATCGCGTCAATAAATCTCCCCACCAGATGCCTCGTCCATAGGTTCCCACCACCAACTTTCTCGCGACGTAATTGATAGCCATCGTTTTGATTTGTGTGCCTGGAAGACCACTAAGTAACGTCCATTGCGTTTCAGATTCGCGTTTGGTAAAAACCCCGTAGTTGCTTCCGATATAAATTCTTTTTTCAGGGCCTTTTTGCAATACCATAGCTTCGCACTTCCCAAAACCCAAATTCGACGATTGGTCGATGTACTTAGTTCCATCAAAGTACCAAAATTTCCCATCTTCCTCATTACGATTGTACAGAAGGAAAAATTTGTTCGGATCGGAAGAATCTACTTGAATACCCATAATCCATCCTTCTACTGGAATGTCAGCTACTTTTTGCCATTGAATGTCGTTCGGATTTTCGGTGGTGATATTAAAGGACCTCCAAATCTGTGGGTGAATACGCGTTGTGTCTAGAACATAAGCATACATAACACCCGGATAATCTTCGGACAGGTAAAAACGATATACATTATATAGCGCAGCATCCATTTTGGGTGCATCGAATATGCTGGACCAAGAGTCACCCATATTGGTTGATCGTTGAAGCTTGGCGCCAGAACAAAAGACAATATTATTGTTTACAGGGTGCATACGGATCCACGTGTGCCATTCGGTCTTAGCTCCTGTTGGATTTTTTCCTGTATCAAATGAAGTTCCATCTACAGAGCGCTGGATGTTTCCATTCTGCATTGTGCTGAACATGATGTTTGGATCAAGCGGATGTATAATGGTTTCGAAACCATCGCCCCAACTCACATGATGCCAAACGGAGTCGCGAAACATATTGCCACCAGTGTCATATCCGCCATAAAGAAAGTGAGGTTTTGTGGTTTGTGATGTAGCAAGTCCAAAGACATTCGCTGCTCCAATGCCCAAATCGCTAACCTTCCAAGTGACTCCATTATCAGTGCTCACACTGACACCACCATCATGCGTGGCCCAAATACGATTGTCTTTTTTTGAATACACTATGTGATGACAATCATCATGCATTTGATTTTTTTCTACTTTGATGAAAGTAACTCCGCCATCTGCACTTCTATAAAGAGGTTGCACATTACCACAAATCAATTTTTGATTATCCAATGGATTCACGGCGATGGCCCTGGCACGCGAGGTGAGCATGTTACCTGCTTTTTTCTTTAATGAGCTAATAAACGTCCATTGATCATTTTTAAAGTCATAAGTAAACAATGCCGCCTCACCCGTACCGGTTTGATTGGCAGATATGGCGCAGGTTACCGCCACATACATGATCAGATTTTTCGAGTCTTTTTCCAGAACATTCATTCTTACAAAAAGAAATTCCTCAATGGGTTTCCATGGAGGCATAGAAGCATTTTTCCAACTTTTTCCACCATCATCACTCCATGCGAGTCGGTCGCCAGCAGCTATAATCACATCTTTCGATCTTCTTCTTTTATTGATAATCAACACATCATAGAAGTAACCATCAAGCAAGCGCTCCCACTCTACCCAATCAGGATTAAGTCCTTCCATAGTCATGAAAAGCCCTCTATTACCAGCCACGAAAAGTTGTCGCGATCGTTTGGAATTTGAAACGACCTCACAAATTTGTCCTTTGATGTCTTCGGGATTTCCATAGGGCAATCGCTTATCTGACTTTCCATTCATTTGTGTATATGTCTTTCCGCCATTGTAAGTCATCCACACACCATCAGAGTTTTGAAAATAGTCATCACCATCGCCCGTTGCCACCCACCATCGATCCTTTTTTTTTGCATCTGGGGCCACCGATGAAACTCCGGAGATTGGGAGTTGATCTGTTCCAGCAATTATCCATGTTTCCCCATGATCACGAGATATCCACGCACCGCCTGTTGGGCTGCATGCCCAAAGAATATCGTGCTTTTTGGGATGCTGTATGATGTAGTTGATTCTTCCCGTTCCATTACCTCTATTTAAAGCATATTGGGGCAAAGCTCTACCACCTGGATTAAATTCTATTGGCTGAAGATTTGGCCCCATGCATTCCCAATTCCAAGTCAATGATTTATTAACCGAGCGTTTGTTCGGTATAATAGAAGTTCTGTCTATAAGAACTTGCTTTGTAAAATTATTTGTTGGACTCTCCTCCACCGCAATAGAGTCAGGTGATTGGGAATAAAGATTCATTCCCAAAAAAGTAAAAATCACCAAGAGCAAGCGCTTTCCGACCATTAGCACGAAGATATAAAATAATAAAAAAGCCTGCCAGATAAAATCATGACAGGCTTTAAAAAAAATAAAAAAAAAAAACTATTTTACACCAAATGATTTTTTGATCTTGGCCACATAGTCCAACTCTTCCCAAGGGAATAGTTTTACTTTAATCTTTTTGGTCTTTCCGCTTCCATCTTTGAAAGTTTTTTCTTTCACTTCACAAGGACGTCCCATGTGACCGTATGCGGCAGTCTCACGATATATTGGTGTGCGAAGATTGAATCGTTTTTCAATAGCGTAAGGACGCATATCGAATAGTTCATTCAATTTCTTTGCAATATCACCGTCTGTCATTTTAACTTTAGCTGTACCATAGGTATTTACATAAAGTCCTACAGGTTCGGCCACACCGATAGCGTAGGCCACTTGCACCAAAGCTTCGTCGCAAACTCCAGCAGCTACTAAATTTTTCGCAATGTGGCGAGTAGCGTAAGCTGCACTTCTATCTACTTTACTTGGATCCTTCCCTGAGAATGCACCACCACCATGAGCGCCTTTACCCCCGTATGTATCAACGATGATTTTTCTACCCGTTAAACCAGTATCACCGTGCGGTCCACCGATCACAAACTTTCCTGTTGGATTTACGTGAAGGGTGTATTTTGATTTGAATAATTTTTGAACGCGCGCAGGCACTTGCTTCATTACTCGGGGAATCAGAATATCCTGAACGTCTTTTTTAATTTTATCCAACATTTTTGTATCGCTCTTGTCAAAGTCGTCATGCTGAGTGCTGATTACGATAGCGCTGATACCGATAGGTTGGTGATTATCATTATACTCAATCGTCACTTGGCTCTTGGCATCTGGACGAAGATATTTCATTGTCTTACCTTCTTTGCGAATGGCAGCAAGTTCGCGCAATAACATGTGAGAAAGCTCTAGAGGTAAAGGCATGAAGTTGTCAGTTTCGCGAGAAGCGTAACCGAACATCATTCCCTGATCACCAGCGCCTTGATCTTCTTTCTTCTTACGCTCAACACCTTGATTGATATCTGGAGATTGTTCGTGAATTGCTGAAAGAATTCCACATGAATTAGCTTCAAACATGTATTCACTTTTGGTATATCCTATTTCACGAATAACCTGACGCGCGATCTCTTGAACGTCTAAATAAGTGCTTGATTTAACTTCACCAGCAAGCACCACTTGGCCTGTAGTCACAAGGGTTTCGCAAGCCACTTTACTGTTTGCATCGAACGCTAAGAAATGATCGATTAATGCGTCTGAAATCTGATCAGCAACCTTATCAGGATGTCCTTCAGATACTGATTCAGAAGTAAATAAATATGACATGTTGTGTTTTTTTTTATTATTTATCGGGGGCAAATGTAATAAGTTGAGGCCTTATTTGATTACAACCTTCTCAACATGAGAATTATTCTTATCAAAAATATTAAGGAAATAAACGCCAGCAGGCAAATCTCGCACATCAAGGCGCTCAAGGGAGCTTCTCAATTGGGCCATTGTCACCATTTGTCCTTGGCTATTATAAAGTACTGCTTGCTGATTAACGAATCCGTCTAACTTGATATAGAGTGACTCATCCGCGGGGTTGGGGAACACTTTCAACTCTTTTTCACTCTCCTCTTGGTTGACAATAAGCGGAGAAAATGTATACACCACGCCATTATCTGGAACAGCAGACAAATACAAAGACTCATTCAAATCAAAATCACTTTGAATATCTATAAACTCTGGCTCTTCGGGAGTTCCGAGTAACGCTTGGGCAGCCTCCCATGTTCCATCATCCATATTTACATTTCGCATGAACATAACAGGTACTCCCGCATAATCGAGAATAACATCATAGTCCAATTCAGTTCTTGGGCCATACCTGAATTCAATAATACCCGTACTTTGGTAAAGCCACATTTGAACGTTTAAGCGCATAGAATATGGGTCGCCCTCATTATAAAAAGCCACATTACTCCATTCTAGTTTGAAAACCTGATTTCCAGGAGGACCAACCACTTCGTAGCGAATGTCCGAATCAGCCTTGCCTTCTACATCGTACTGTCCATCAATAATGTCGAGCATACAAGGTGAGATTCTACAAACAGGATAAGTATCATCAGCACCCCTGAATTCCAACTCCATTCCATAGCTATCCACTCCAGCAAAATATAGGGTTTGATAAGTATACCCGAGATAATCAAAGTCAAATCCAATAGGCACAACATACTCAGGATCATCGTAGGGAATACCTTGGCTCAAAGAGTTTTGATTAATTAAAGGAGAATAAACTTCCTGACCAATTGTGAGGAAGAAAAAAGGATTGGAAACCTGAGCTAAGCTTAAAAGGGATTGTAAAACCAATGATAGGAAAAGTATGGATTTTTTCATGTGGTTTGGGTTTAGTGGGTAAAAATGCGAATATATATCTATATTTGCACCGCTTTATCAAGAAAGACGGAGGGAAATGGCCCGATGATGTCTTGGCAACCGCCCAAAATGAATGGAAAAGGTGCCAATTCCACCCTGCAAATTGCGGGGACAGATAAAGGTAATTCATAGTTTGAATTCCTCCTGCTTCTGATAATGCAATTAAATTAGCAGATATGTCCAGCAGATTAGAGGAAGTTGCAAAAAAAAAGGTACTGATTCTTGACGGAGCCATGGGCACTATGATTCAGCGTCATAGCCTATCGGAAGAAGACTTTAGAGGAGAGCGGTTCAAAAACCACCAAAGTCTTATTAAAGGCAATAATGACTTGCTATGCCTAACCCAACCTCAAATCATAGAGGAAATACATTACCAATATTTCGAGGCTGGAGCTGACATTGTGGAAACCAATACCTTCAATGCACAACGCATTTCTCTTGCCGATTATGACATGCAAGAATTGGCATACGAAATCAATGTAGAGGCTGCCAAATGCGCTATTCGTGCTAGAGAAAGCTACTACGCAAAATATGGAACAGACATTCCAAAATTCATTGCAGGTGCCCTTGGCCCCACCAACAAAACAGCGTCTTTATCTCCCGATGTGAACGACCCTGGCTATCGAGGAGTTACGTTTGATGAATTGGTAGAAGCATACAAAGAACAAGCTAGAGGGCTTATTGATGGCGGGGTTGACGCCCTGTTGGTCGAAACTATATTCGACACCCTCAATGCTAAAGCAGCCTTTTTTGCCATTGAAGAATTGATGGAAGAAATGGGAATAACACTGCCTATCATGGCAAGTGGAACCATCACTGACGCGAGTGGAAGAACATTGAGCGGACAAACGGCGCAAGCTTTTCATATATCGCTTTCGCATGTGCCGCTTCTTAGCATCGGCTTCAACTGCGCTCTGGGCGCCGAACAACTAAAGCCATATGTTCAAGTACTATCCGATGAATGTAATTGCATGGTGAGCGCATATCCGAATGCTGGCTTGCCCAATGCGATGGGACATTATGATCAGTCACCCGAAGAGATGGCACTATTAATTAAAGACTTTTTGGAACGAGGGGTTGTAAATATTGTAGGAGGTTGCTGCGGTACCACTCCCGATCACATCAAGGCTATTGCTCAAGTAGCAAAGCACTTTCAGCCTCGTACTTTAGAACAAACAGAGAAGGCATAAAAGGAATGAGTATTTCGAATTATAAAATAAAGCTAAGCGGTCTGGAAGGACTCATAGCACGCAAAGAGTCTAACTTTATCAATGTCGGTGAGCGCACCAATGTAACAGGCTCAAAAAAATTTCTAGACCTTATTAAAGATCAAAATTTTGATGACGCACTAAACGTAGCACGCGAACAAGTTGAAGGTGGAGCGCAAATCATTGACATCAATATGGATGAAGCGATGATTGACGGTGTCGCTGCTATGACGCGCTTTTTAAATCTCATAGCATCCGAACCTGACATCGCGCGCATACCGATTATGATCGACTCATCAAAGTGGGAAATAATCGAAGCGGGGCTAAAATGTGTGCAAGGAAAATCAATCGTTAATTCCATTTCTCTAAAGGAAGGTGAAGAAGATTTTTTATTAAAAGCTAAGAAAATTAGACGTTATGGTGCTGCTGTGATTGTGATGGCCTTCGACGAAGCTGGCCAAGCAGATAGTTATGAAAGACGCATTGAGATATGCGAGCGTGCTTATCGTTTGTTGGTCGATAAAGTAAATTTCCCTTCTACTGATATCATTTTTGACCCGAATATATTCCCTGTCGGCACAGGTATGGAAGAGCATAAAAATAATGCTCTAGACTTTTTCAAAGCGACTAAATGGATTAAGGAAAATCTTCCTGGAGCGCTTATCAGTGGTGGCGTTTCAAACGTTTCTTTTTCTTTCAGAGGAAATAATAAAGTAAGAGAAGCAATGCACAGCGCATTCCTATTTCATGGCATAAATCATGGAATGGACATGGGCATTGTCAACCCCTCGCAACTCGAAGTGTATGATGAAATTCCCAAAGACCTGCTAGAACTTGTAGAAGATGTTTTGCTCAATCGCAAGGATGATGCAACCGAACGTTTGCTCGCCTATGCTGATGCCAATAAATCAACCAAAGGAAAGGAGAAAGTCGAAGACCTCGCCTGGAGAAATGAGAGCATAGAAAAACGACTGGAACACGCCTTGGTAAAAGGAATATTAGACTACATCGAACTCGATACTGAAGAGGCGCGGGTGAAGTATGGCAGACCTATCCATGTCATCGAAGGGCCGCTTATGGCTGGAATGAATATCGTTGGAGACTTGTTTGGCGCAGGTAAAATGTTCTTACCCCAAGTAGTAAAAAGTGCTCGTGTAATGAAAAAGGCTGTTGCCGTTTTAGAGCCATTCTTACTAGAGGAGTCCGCAGCATCAGGTGCCGAGGAAAATTCCAACGGTGCTGGAAAAATTCTTCTTGCCACTGTAAAAGGTGATGTGCATGATATTGGAAAAAACATTGTAGGTGTGGTTTTAGGTTGTAATAACTATAAAATCATTGATCTAGGTGTGATGGTGCCCGCAGAGAAAATACTTGAAACTGCAATAAAAGAGAAGGTAGATGCTATTGGACTAAGCGGACTCATCACTCCTTCTTTAGATGAAATGATTTATGTGGCGAAAGAAATGGAGCGTCGCAATATGAATCTTCCTTTACTTATTGGAGGGGCCACTACGTCACGTGTTCATACGGCAGTAAAAATTGCACCGTCTTACTCAGGCAGCGTTATTCACGTGCTCGATGCATCGAGGGCTGTTCCTGTGATTACACAATTGGTCAGCGAAAATGAAACCGAGAAAAGTAATTTCATTTCTCAAGTCAAAGAAGAATATGAAGGGGTACGTGTAAATTATGAAAAGCACTACCAACAAAAAGCGCTCAAAACCCTTGCTGATGCAAGAAAAAACAAACTTCAACTTCAATTCGACCCAAGCACAATTCTGGCTCCGACAAAGAAAGGCGTGCATGTACTTCAAAACCTGTCTTTGGAAAAAGTTGCTGAATACATAGATTGGACGCCATTTTTCCAGACGTGGGAATTGCATGGCAAATTCCCCGCAATTCTAACCGATGAAATTGTTGGCGAACAAGCGACCAATCTTTTTCTGGATGCAAAGAAAATGTTGGAAGAAATTATTTCTAAAAATGTCCTTGAAATTAGAGCCGTTCTTGGGATTTTCAAAGCCTATAGTGATACCAATGATGATATAATCTTACCGGAGCAAAATGCAGTTTTCAGAACGTTGCGACAACAAACATCTAAGGCGGGAAGTCAGCCCAATATCGCGCTCAGCGATTTCATTGCCCCACAAGGTATTGAAGATTATGTCGGTTGCTTTGCTGTGAGTGCTGGGTTCGGTTTGGATGATTACATCAAGCCGTTTGAAAAAAATCATGATGACTACAGCAGCATTCTCGCCAAAGCGCTTGCTGACCGCTTGGCTGAGGCCGCTGCAGAATACGTTCATTACTTGGTAAGAACAGATTATTGGAGTTATCAAAAAGAAGAAGCATTGACCAACGAACAAATGATCAATGAGGAGTATCAAGGCATACGACCCGCCCCTGGCTATCCTGCTTGTCCAGATCATTTGGAGAAAATGACCATCTGGAATTTACTCGAAGTAGAAAAAAACACTGGAATGACCTTGACAGAATCGCTTGCGATGAATCCAGCCGCGAGTGTTAGTGGATATTATTTTGCTCATCCTGAGTCGAAATATTTTGGAATAGGAAAAATCACCGATGAACAAGTAGCTGATTTCGCCGCTAGAAAAGGAATTCAATTAGAGGAAGCTCAGCGCTGGCTTGCTCCTAATATTTTATAGATAGAAAATGAAAGTAATTCAACACATACAAGAAGCAAAAGACACTCTTTTTAGCTTAGAAATATTACCTCCTCTCAAAGGCCAAAACATCAGTTCCATTTTCGAAACGATGGATAAATTGATGGAGTTTCAGCCAGCATTTGTGGACGTAACATACCATCGAGAAGAGTATGTCTTTCGCGATGCAGGGAATGGCCTACTGGAAAAACATGTTGTAAAGAAAAGACCTGGCACAGTGGGCATTTGCGCCGCTGTGACTAATCGCTATCGTGTAGATACCGTTCCGCATATTATTTGCGGTGGATTTTCTAGACAAGACACTGAAGATGCATTGATTGATCTCAACTTCGTTGGTATCGACAATGTGCTCGTTCTTCGCGGTGATCCCATTAAAAGCGAAGGCAGATTTAAACCAGAAAACGAAGGGCATGCCTTTGCATCTGAGCTCGTAGAACAGGTCGTTAAAATGAATCAAGGCTTATACCTTGACCCAGACCTCAAGGATGTTCAACGAACCAACTTTTGTATTGGAGTAGCGGGCTATCCAGAAAAACACTTTGAAGCTCCCAATTTAAATAGCGATTTGAAATACCTCAAAGCCAAAGTAGATGCCGGTGCGGAGTATATCGTGACACAAATGTTTTATGACAATTCAAAGTTTTTTTCTTTTGCGGAAAAATGCAAGGCAATGGGAATAGACGTTCCGATTATTCCAGGTCTTAAGCCACTTTCTGCCAAATCTCAGTTGAGTATTATTCCGCATCATTTTCACATCGACATGCCAGAAGAACTCGTTGAAATGGTGGAAAAGGCAAAATCTGACGCTGAGGTTCGTGAAATCGGCATCCACTGGTGCATTCAGCAATCTAAGGAGCTGAAAGCTGCGGGTGTGCCTGTGCTTCACTATTATACAATGGGTAAAGCAAAGTCAACAGCTGAAATTGCAAAAGCCGTTTTTTAATTGATAAGTCCTTAATAAAGTTCAAAAAAAGGTTGCTGTCGTGCAACCTTTTTTTCTTCTTAAAACATTGGTTTATAGTTTTTTTTATTTAAAATTGTCCTCGTAAACCAAAATCAAACAAAACCAATTAATATGAGGAAAATTTTACTTTCCGTGCT
>JBILSZ010000093.1:0-10679 GCA_044371755.1 Flavobacteriales bacterium
GGGGGATAGTTTACCCATCTATCTGGATAAACGTTCGGAGACCTTAAAAGTGATACAGCATTTGCGGGACGAAGCGCACCGTTTTGGCCTTTCACACCATAGAGACAGACGCAGTAAAGAGGCTTTGCGGTCAGAGTTAACAGAGATTCCTGGGGTTGGTTTCCGTACCACACAGCAACTGATATTTCACTTTAAGACTGTAAAAAAAGTGAAAGAAGCGAGTTTGGAAGAATTGGAGGATGTAGTCAATAAAAAGCTTGCACGCCTCGTTTTTGATTATTTTTCCAAGCAGAAAGATCAAAATGACTAGGTAAGGATAAATTTGCACTAAATACGTTAAGAAAATCAAATGGCATCAAAGAAAGCGGGAAAAGTAAATTATAGCAAACGCCTATGGCTCATAGGTTTGTCACCTCTCATTTTTGCGACTTTGCTTTTAGGTATTGCTTTTTTGAGCGGATTGCCCAATATTGAAACATTGGCCAATCCTAAAATTAATCTTGCTACTGAAATTATTTCTTCGGATGGCAAGACGTTGGGATCTTACTACAAAGAAAACCGATCGGACGTTCGGTTTGATGCATTGCCGCCACATTTGGTGAACGCATTGATCGCCACTGAGGACGCTCGTTTCAGACAACATTCAGGAATCGACTTCAAAGGATTGACGCGCGCTGTAGTCAAGCTTGGTAGTAGTGGAGGAGCGAGCACCATTACACAACAGCTCGCCAAACTTCAGTTTACCGAAGATTATGAAAACGTCAGTATTTTCAAACGTGTGTGGCAAAAGATAAGAGAGATGATCATCGCGGCGCGCTTGGAACGCACCTATACGAAAGATGAGATTATCATTCTTTATTTGAATCAAGTTGATTTTTTATATCAAGCTGTTGGTATAAAATCTGCGGCTCACGTTTATTTCAACACAGTACCTGATTCTCTGACCGTAGATCAAAGCGCGATGTTAGTAGGTATGTTGCAGAATCCGAGCCGTTGGAATCCGATGAAAAAAGACACTACTTTATCATTAAAGAGAAGGGAAGTGGTGTTGAGTCAGATGGTGAAATACGGTTTTTTGAGCGAAGAGGATTATGAAGTCTATCGAAAAAAACCTCGTGGAGTTGATTTTCAGAGAGTGAGTCATGACGCGGGTTTAGCGCCATATTTCCGAGAAGTATTGCGTGCAAAGTTGGATGATATTTTGACAGAAAAAGATGAAAACGGTGAGTTGATTCGCAAGAAAGCAGATGGCACAGCTTACAATGTTTATAGCGATGGACTCAAAGTGTACACTACCATTGACACGCGCATTCAGCAACATGCGGAGTGGGCGGTGGAAGAACATTTATCAAAAGAATTGCAGGCTGCATTTTTCAAAGACATTTCAAGAAGAAAAAAAGAGAATTATCCCTTCTATAATGGAATTGCCGACAAAGATCGCGAGCGCATCATGCGTCAAGCAATTGAAGGAAGCGAGCGCCACATGATTCTTTCAGGAAAGTTGTGTCCTGATTGCAAACGCCCGAAAAAATATATTTCTGCTATTCGACGCGATGGAAAGGAATATTATTCTTGTGATGAGGATAAAGGCGGATGCGGCGAAGAGTGGGAGAAGTTTGATGAAAAAGGTATTGAGAAAATTTTCAATACACCTGTGAAAGCAAAGGTGTATGCACACGGTGCATACAAGGATACCTTGATTTCACCACTCGATAGCATTAAATATCACAAAGCAATATTGCATGCAAGTTTGATGAGTGTGGAGCCGAGCACCGGTCATATCAAAGCATGGGTGGGAGGAATTGATTTTAAATATTTCAAATTTGACAATGTCTATCAATCACGCCGCCAAGTAGGTTCTACCTTCAAGCCTCTGGTATATGCCACTGCTTTGCGCATGGGCAAACGCCCGGAAGATCAAGTGAGCGCAGAACAAATTTGCATTGGCAGTTGGTGTCCGAAGAATAGCGGCGGTGGTTATGGATTTTATTCGATGCGATGTGCGTTAGCAAACTCAGTGAACACAGTAAGTGCGCGATTGATGAATGAATATGGTGTGGACAATGTCGTACACCTTGCAAAGAAGATGGGAATCAAAACACCATTGCCAGCGGTGCCTTCACTATCGCTTGGAGTAGCAGAATTACCTTTGTTTGAAATGGTAGGAGCAACGTCCACCTTCGCGAATGGTGGTGTGTATATTGAGCCAACATTCATTTTAAGAATAGAAGATAAAAATGGATCGGTGATTTATGAGTCAGATCCAGTAATCGATCAGGCGTTGGATCCGAATGTATCGTACCAGATGATTAGTATGATGAAGGCTGTTGTTGATGGATCTTGTGGAAGCGGTACGGGTGTGCGTTTGCGAGGCGGTAGAGCGTATGCTGGAATACCTTATCCAACGGCAGGAAAGACGGGCACAACGCAGAATAATACCGACGGTTGGTTTATGGGACTTACACCAGATCTTGTAACAGGAGTGTGGGTGGGAGCACAAGATCCAACGGTGCGATTCAACAGCACTGCTCTCGGACAGGGCGCCAATACGGGGCTTCCGATATATGGATACTTTATGAAAAAAGTATATGCCGATCCGAATATTAAAATCAGTAAAGGAGATTTCGCAAAACCTGCGGGTTATGATGACTTTAAACGTAATCTGAACATCAACTCCGCTGCGGATTTTGATGATTTGATGTCGGATGATTTGATGGTAAATCCTAGCGGTGAAATCAAAGAAACGGAAGAGGACTTGGGAACAGATGAATTGAATCAATAATAAAAATTGAGATATGCCAATTAATAGAGTTGTAGCCAACGCCGCAGAGGCGTGCAAAGACATTCAAGACGGAATGACCTTGATGATTGGAGGCTTTGGGTTGTGTGGCATTCCTGAGAATAGCATCAATGAATTGGTGAAGAAAGGAGTAAAAAATCTCACCTGCATTTCAAACAATGCCGGAGTGGATGATTTTGGATTGGGACTTCTTTTGCAAGGAAAGCAAATCAAGAAAATGATTGCATCTTATGTTGGCGAGAATGCAGAATTCGAGCGACAGATGCTCAGTGGTGAATTGGATGTAGAGCTGATTCCGCAGGGAACACTCGCCACACGCTGCATGGCCGCGGGTTACGGAATGCCTGCTATCTTCACGCCCGCAGGAGTGGGAACAGAAGTAGCAGAAGGAAAAGAAGTACGCAACTTCAATGGGAAGGATTATTTATTGGAATATGCGTTCGATGCGGATTTTGCAATTGTAAAAGCATGGAAAGGCGATACTATGGGCAATTTGGTATTTCGTGCCACGGCCCGCAACTTCAATCCCATGATGGCGATGGCGGGAAAGATTACGATTGCCGAAGTAGAAGAATTGGTGGAGCCCGGAGAATTGGATCCGAATATGATTCACACTCCAGGCATATACGTACACCGTATTTTCAAAGGCGTGAACTACGAAAAGCGAATCGAACAACGAACAACGAGGAAATAGAGATTGGAGATTGGAGTTTGGAATTTGGAATTCGCAATTCTGAATTCTGAATTCTGAATTTCGAATTGTGAATTCCGAATTAGTTATTGCGAATTAATATTACTTATACGATGGCACTTGATAAAAATGGAATAGCGCGTCGCATTGCGAAGGAAGTGGAAGATGGCATGTATGTCAATTTGGGAATTGGGATACCGACGCTTGTGGCGAATTTTATTCCTGAAGGAATAGAAGTGATGCTGCAATCTGAGAATGGATTGTTGGGCATGGGGCCTTTTCCGATAGATGGAGAAGAGGATGCAGACCTTATCAATGCGGGTAAGCAGACAATTACAACGCTACCGGGAAGTGCATTCTTTGATAGTGCCATGAGTTTTGGAATGATTCGCGCACGCAAGGTTGATCTTACCATACTAGGAGCAATGGAAGTGAGCGAAAATGGAGATATTGCAAACTGGAAAGTGCCAGGCAAGATGGTGAAGGGAATGGGCGGAGCGATGGATCTTGTGGCGAGCGCAAAGAATATTATTGTTGCAATGCAACATTGTGATAAGGCAGGCAATTCTAAGTTGTTGCCGAGTTGTTCGCTCCCGTTGACTGGAGTGAAATGCGTGAAGAAAATAGTGACAGATCTTGCTGTATTAGAAGTGCGTGATGGAGCGTTTCATCTACTAGAGCGCGCACCGGGAGTGAGTGTGGAGGAAATCGTATCAAAGACAGCTGGAAAGCTGATAGTGAGTGGGGAAGTACCGGAGATAGGAGGATAATAGGATAGTATGCTAGTAAGATAGTATGCTAATAGGCTAGTAAGATAGTATGCTAGTAAGATAGTATGCTAGTAAGATAGTAGGCTAGTATGCTAGTGTGGGAGTGGTTCTCGTGTTCCCTTGTTCCCAAATTCCCTTTTTCCTTGTTCTTCCCCCCCCCTCCCTTGTTCCTTGTTCTTCCCCCCCCCTGTTCCTTGTTCTTGTTCTCGTTCCCGTTCTCGTTCTAGATTAGTCGTTTTATCCACGCCAATTTCGAAGCAGTGTACGGGGGGTATTTGATGTTGGGTTCGCCCCAGGTGGGTTTGGAGAGGAGGGATTTTTGGTGGGAGAATGTGCGGAAGCCGTCGTCGCCGTGATAGCTGCCGATGCCGGAATTGCCAACGCCGCCGAAGGGTAGATTTTCGTTGGCGATGTGCATCACTACATCGTTGATGCAGCCGCCTCCGAATGATAATTTTTCTTTGAAAATTTCTTTTTCCTTTCGATCATCGGTGAAAAGATATGCGGCGAGCGGCTTCTCTTCACGGCGCACGCGTGCCAACATGTCGTTGAAATCACGGTAGGTGATGATGGGTAAGATGGGTCCAAATATTTCCTCTTGCATCACAGCATCGTCATAGGTGACGTCGCGAAGGAGGGTAGGTTCGATGAATCGGTTTTCTAAATCTGCATGGCCACCGAAGGCAATTTTATTTCTATCAATAAAACCGAGCAAACGTTCGGTATTGCGTTTGTCGATAATTTTGGTGTAGTGATCGGCGTTTGGTTGGTAGTTGAATTCTTTGATTTTTTCGATCATCGCTGCAATCACTTTTTCTTCGATGCTTTCGTGTACGAGCAAATAGTCGGGAGCGATGCAGGTTTGACCAGCATTTAAAAATTTGCCCCATACAATGCGTTTTGCAGCTACGGGGATATTGGCGGAGGGCGCCACGATAGCGGGAGATTTACCGCCCAGTTCTAGTGTCACAGGCGTGAGGTGTTTGGCTGCGGCTTGATAAACGAACTTGCCGACTTTCGGACTACCGGTGAAAAATATTTTGTCAAAACGTTGATCGAGCAAATCTGTGGTTTCGGGAATGCCTCCTGTTACCACATGAAGAATTTCGGGGGCGAAATTTTCATTGATGATTTTTTTCATCAGCGATGCCGTATTGGCGGGCAGTTCGCTTGGTTTGATGATACACGTATTGCCCGCAGCAATTGCCGCGATGGCGGGTGCAAGGGAAAGTTGGTATGGATAGTTCCAAGCGCCGATGACGAGGATCACGCCGAGTGGTTCGTGAATGATATAACTCGAACCCGGCAGTGTGGCCAGATTCGTGCGCACCTTTACAGGTTTGGTGAGGCGGGCGAGATTGGAAGTATAGAAATCTATTTCTTTATAGATAATGGCCAATTCGGTGGCAAACGTATCGAACTTGGACTTTGCAAAATCCTTGTGGATGGCATCATACAGCGCCTCTTCATTGTTTTGCAGAATGGATTTGAGTTTAAAGAGAACATCTTTTCTCAACTCCAAGCTCAACGCTCCATTCATACTATAAAAGCTCCTTTGCTTATCGACGATCTCTTTCATCTGTATTTTTTCCTCGAATTTACGAAAGCTTGTAGAATTATCCTATTACCTTATTATCCTATTCCCCTATTACCTTATTATCCTATTACCTTATTACCTTTGCCCCCAACATTATGAAATACAATCGCATTTTACTCAAGCTCAGCGGGGAAGCGCTGATGGGGGACAAACAGTTCGGAATTGACAACAATCGCCTTTTGGCCTACGCGGAGGAGATCAAGAAGGTTTGGGAAGCGGGTGTGCAGGTGGCAATAGTGATTGGCGGCGGCAATATCTTTCGCGGTGTGCAGGCCGAACAGGGCGGCATGGAGCGCACTCAAGGTGATTACATGGGGATGCTCGCCACAATGATCAATTCAATGGCGCTTCAGTCAGCACTCGAGCGCTCGGGCGTGCAAACGCGCTTGCAATCAGCCATTGAGATGAAGACCATCGCCGAACCTTTCATCAAGCGTCGCGCGGTGCGTCACCTCGAAAAGGGTCGTGTCGTGATTTTTGGTGCGGGCACAGGAAACCCATTTTTCACAACAGATACCGCAGCTTCATTGAGAGCTATTGAAGTAGAGGCAGACGTGATTCTCAAAGGAACGCGCGTGGATGGCATCTATACAGCAGACCCAGAAAAAGATCCCACAGCGACCAAGTATGACCAGGTGAGTTTTGAGGAGGTATTCCAGAAAAATCTCAATGTGATGGACATGACGGCCTTCACCCTGTGCAATGAAAATAAATTGCCCATCATTGTTTTTGATATGAATAAACAAGGCAATTTGATGAAGTTGGTGAGTGGCGAAAAAGTAGGTACGCTGGTGGATTTCGCATAGTTGAATATTCTTTTTTACCTTCGGGCTCCCAAAAAATAAACATTCTTATGTCAGATGAAGTAAAGATGGCTCTGGATGAAGCCACAGACGCGATGGCCAAGGCAATCGATCACCTTGAGTTTGAATTGAACAAAATCAGAGCGGGCAAGGCTAGTCCTTCGATGTTGGACGGCGTCCGAGTGGATTATTATGGAACGCCTACTCCCTTGAAGAATGTGGCAAACGTGAATACGCCCGATGCACGAACGATAACCGTACAAGCTTGGGAAAAGAGTATGTTGACGCCCATTTGTAAGGGGATTTTGGAGGCGAATCTCGGTTTGAATCCTCAAAATAATGGCGAACTGGTGATCATTGCTGTGCCGATGCTGACCGAAGAGCGTCGTAGAGATTTGAGCAAGCGTGCTCATGCAGAGGGCGAACATGCTCGCGTGAGCATTCGCACGGCGCGTAAGGATGCGGTCGATTTTATCAAGCAGGCTCAAAAAGACGGTCTGCCCGAAGACGAGGCAAAATCAGGAGAAGCGAAGGTTCAAGAATTGACCGATAAGTTCAACAAGAAAGTAGAAGAAGTCCTTGCTGCAAAAGACAAGGATATCATGACCATATAATTTTCAATAATGTCAGACAAACGTGTTAGGGTGCGCTTTGCGCCCAGTCCCACTGGCCCATTGCACATGGGTGGTGTTCGTACAGCTTTATACAATTATCTCTTTGCCAAAAAACATGGTGGAGATTTTTTGTTGCGTATCGAAGATACGGATCAGGGTCGCTTTGTGCCGGGTGCTGAGGAGTACATTATTGAAGCACTAAAGTGGTGCGGCATTGAGCCCAATGAAGGTGTTGGATATGGCGGGCCGCATGCGCCCTATCGCCAAAGCGAGCGCAAGCCGATGTATAGAGCTTATGCCGAAGAATTGGTGAACAAAGGGTGGGCCTACTATGCCTTTGATACGCCAGACGAATTGGACAATATTCGCAAACAAGCGGAATTGGCGAAGATGCCCAACTGGCAGTACAACAGTATTTCAAGAAATACCATGAAAAATTCGCTCACCTTGCCTGCAGATGAGGTGGCGCAACGCATTGCCAATGGCGATGCTTATGTGGTTCGTTTTAAAATGCCTCGCAACGAAGAGGTGCGTTTTCATGATATCATTCGCGGTTGGGTGGTGTTCAATACCAATGAACTCGACGACAAAGTTTTGTTTAAGAGCGATGGTATGCCGACCTATCACCTTGCGAATATTGTGGACGATCACACTATGGAAATTACGCATGTGATTCGTGGTGAGGAGTGGCTTCCATCGGCGCCGCTGCACGTGATGATGTATAGAGCGTTTGAATGGACGGCGCCAGAATTTGCACACTTGCCACTCATCCTCAAGCCGGATGGCAATGGTAAATTGAGCAAGCGTGATGGTGACCGCCTCGGATTCCCTGTGTTTCCATTGAATTGGAAAGACCCGCATACCGGCGAACAAAGCAGTGGATACCGCGAGCGCGGCTATTTTCCGAAGGCATTTGTGAATATGCTCTTACTTCTCGGTTGGGCGCCTAGCAACAATCAGGAGATTTTTACCATTGATGAAATGGTGGAAACTTTTACCATTGAGCGTATCGGAAAGAGCGGTTCTAAGTTCGATCCAGAAAAGACCAAGTGGTTCAATCAGCAATATCTGAGAGCCACTTCCAACGAGGATTTGGCGTCGCTTATCCAGCCGATGGTGAAAGAGAGAGGTTATGATTTGAGCATTCCATATTTGGCGGGTGTTTGCGCGTTGATGAAAGAACGCGCGGTATTCATTCCAGAATTGTTGGATGGACCCTATTTATTCGAGGCTCCAAAAGAGTATGATAAAGACGCCGTGGCAAAGAAATGGAAGGTGGGAGAGAGCGGAGCCTTGATGCGCGACTGGTCGGCTGCCTTGGATTCGATTGAGAATTTCACATCAGAAAATATTGAAGCGCGTTTCAAAGAATTCATTACTGAAAAAGGCTTGGGAATGGGCGCGGTGATGCCCTTGTTCCGTATTTGCCTCACTGGAATCCTAACAGGACCGGCTAGTTCAGAAGTGGCAGCGCTTATTGGAGTGGAGGCATCGAAGCGACGTATTGAAAGTGCAATTTCCGTTCTCGGATAATTTCAAAACAGAATGATCATTCGGTTGAATAATATTCAAGTCTATGCGCATCATGGTTGTTGGGCAGAGGAGACAGTGATAGGCGGCGAGTATGTCGTGGATGTGGCGATTGACGTGGATTTCACCGAAGCCGCCGTGACAGACGATCTGTCGAAGACGGTAGATTACGTGGAGGTAAAAGAAATAGTCTACGAAGAAATGCGCATTCCATCAAAGTTGATTGAGACGGTAGCATTTCGCATTTTGAATCGCTTGAAGACAGGATTTCCAAGAGCGAATGATCGTTCGGTTCGCATCACCAAAATCAACGCGCCCATGGGTGGGCAGGTGGAAAGTGTGAGTGTGGAAGTGAATGGGTAAAAAAATTCCTTTTTTCTTGTGTGATTAATATCACGAACAAAGATTTCTCTTTAGCCTTATTTGGTCTCTCAATTCGAGATAAACCAAACTCTCCAGCGCAATGGAACAGAAAGAGGCAGAAAAGACACAACAAGATTTGTTGCGTACCATCAATCAGCTTTATAAGCTCGTGGTGCTGTTATTCATTACCATTCTCATTATGCCAGCAGCATATTATTTCATGCATGACTTGGATAAAATCTTTGAGTCAAAAGATAAAGCTGAATTGCCTTATGAAACGGGTGATGTAGAGGAACCCACCGATAAGGAAGAGGGATATTGGATGCCACCGTCCTTATTATCAATTGAGAATAAAGATCACAAAGAATTGGTGGAATACGGAAAGGAATTGATTACCAATACCGCTGTTTACCTTGGTCCAAAGGGGAGTGTGGCTCAAATTTCCAATGGCTTGAATTGTCAGAATTGTCATTTGGATGCTGGTACTAAAGTATATGGCAACAATTACGGATCAGTAGCCGCTACATATCCCAAAATGCGAGCGCGCAGTGGAACGATGGAGAATATTTTTAAGCGCGTGAATGATTGTTTTGAACGCAGCTTGAACGGCACAGCTTTAGACACCAACAGCAAAGAAATGTTGGCGATCAAGGCCTATATTGAATTTTTGGGAACGGATGTTCCAAAGGGAGAGAAAGTGAAAGGATCGGGCTTGAAGGAATTGGCCTATCTCGATCGTGCGGCTAGTCCAGACTTAGGTAAAGAAGTTTATGCAGCAAAATGTCAGTCATGCCACAAAGCAGACGGTTCGGGTATGTTGAAGCCTGAAGGCAATGCCTATCAATATCCACCACTTTGGGGAGATCACAGTTACAATGATGCTGCAGGACTTTATCGCTTGTCCAATTTTGCGAAATATGCAAAATACAATATGCCGCTTGGGGAAGACCATCGTCATCCCCAGTTGAGTGATGAAGAGGCGTGGGATTTGGCGGCCTTTGTCAATTCGCAACCTCGCCCGCATAAAGCGACGCCGAGTGATTGGCCAGACATTTCTAAAAAGCCGATGGATCATCCATTTGGACCGTATGCCGATGCTTTCAGCGAGCAACAGCACAAGTATGGACCATTTAAAGAGATGAAAAAATAGGAGGTTTAATTTACCATCTCAAATTCAAGCGTCAGCAATTTGAATAGTTCTTTACTATTCATCGACATCAATTTGTCTTGTTCATCGCTGCTATCTAATTCAGGTAAGGCAGCCTCATCATAGACGAAGAGTTTCCATTCGCCATCATTGTATTCTAGGGCGGTGAGGTTTTCAATCCAATCTCCGCTATTCATGTAAATAATATCACCGTCGGCAGTTTTTACATCACGAATTGCGGGCTTGTGGATATGTCCGCAAACGACATAGTCATACTGATTGTGAATACCCAGTTTGATGGCGGTATTTTCGAAGTCATTCACGAATTTCACAGCAGCCTTTACACTGTCTTTGATTTTTTTAG
>JBILSZ010000094.1:0-10648 GCA_044371755.1 Flavobacteriales bacterium
TCAAGATCTCAATGGATGGAAAAGGACGGGCAACTGATAACGCATTCATTGAACGCTTTTTTAGAACGATTAAATATGATCGACTCTATCTGAACCCGAGTCGTGACGGTCATGAGTTATACAACGAGTGTGAAGACTTTATTAACTATTACAACCATCGACGTTCACATTCCTCCATCGGGAAAGTCGCTCCAATCAAGGTTTACAAACAGGCAGCATAGAAATGAACAAAACCACTAATTTATTAGTCTCCCCCCGACCCCCTCATTATTACTATTTTAACAGTTATATTTGTATATAAGAACTTGTCCAATCATTCCCGACCATCTCAGGCATTCGCCATTCTTTTGAAATACTTTTTTCTTTAAAAACCTTATCAATTCGAATAAGGGGAGATTGTTCATCTTTTTCTAAGTAAGAGCCAATTAGGTTTTTCAACTTTTCGTGTAGCTTACTTTCTTTTTCACCATTATACTTTATGCAACGTACTTGTTCTTCTGAAAGCCTATGTTCTGTTTTTATAATACACTCCTGACTTTTATAGGGATGTGTAAAGTAAAAATGTTTGGATTGGTCATTAAAACTCTTTCGTCCTCGGATAGCCACCGGTTGTTTGCAATAAATGCAAACGAATTCGATCTTTTTCGTTTGAAGACCTACTTCAATTCTCGTTCTTAGCTGAAATATTTCGGCTTCTCTGGATACAGAATCTTTGAGCAAATCATCCACTTCAATTTGCAATCCAGTTTCTAAACTTAATATAGTTTTAATTGTCCTTTGATTTTCCATTTTAAGAGATCAATAATATATTTTCTTAAACTAGTCGCTATCAAATACCTACAAACTAACGATTCTAAGGTGTAACACAGCAATATTCAAGCCCCAAAAATCGCATCTCACATTTCTCCAATTAGATTAATACCATATTTTTTGCTTAGTGCTAATATAGAATTCCCGAGCTTTCAAATAGAGCAAAGATTATTTGAAGACCAAACGTTGAATTGTTATTAGTTCCCAAAGTTAGGTATGCCTTACAAGCAGTTTTACCTTATAAATAGTCTTAGATTAACAATGAGAAAAGTTAGCAAAATGAAAATGTCCGGGCGTAAATATTCTTGTCTCCTCAACAGACGAGAGTTATGCACCTCACACAAGACACAGGCACATTTACAAAAGTTTCCGGCATGGTCGAAGGTGTGGTGAAGGCTATGACGGCGAAGGCAGTGCACACTACCAACTCACAATCCTGAATTGATTTTTCATGTTTGCCGAAAATTCTAATAAATGATCTCCGCTTGGTCCCTTTTAATATGCAGATCCCAAAACATTTCAGCTAGAAGGTCTGGACTGTATTTGGGAACTTCTCGGCTTATGCGACCTCCGATCGTGATTGTACCTACGAAGATTTCTCGTGGCTTTAAAACTTGGTGAAGTTGTAGAGATAAGTTTCTGATACCCGCTTTACCTAATGAAATGGATGCCATATCTGGACTAGGCGTAATACCTGAAGCTCCCCCTGTAATCAAGATAGCTCCTTTATTTTTGGCTAAATCTTCCACAAGTTCAAGAGAAGCCGCATATGCATTTGCAACGCTAATTACAAACCCACGGGTTAAGTTCTCTACTGTCTCGTTCATCAAGTGCATCATTCGATAGTCTACTGCATTGTAGTGTAATACCGATATCTCACCGAGTTTCGCCCTGATAGCTTGAATCGCTGAAATCATCGCCTCCGTGTCCGTCACATCAGCAATGGCAAATTCAGAAGTTATTGCATAGGCTTTCAAATGCCTCTTATAATTTTCTAGGTTCTCAACATTTCTGCTGATCATTCCGATTTGATATCCTTCACGACCAAATTTTTCGGCAATACCAAGACTCAGCCCTTGTCCCATGCCTATGATTAAAATTGACTTCTGCATAACTATTGTGGTTGATTTGTAAGGTATTGATTTTTTAAACAATATCATTAATTGATCATTCCAAATTTCTTAGAAAATTAAAGAGTAATCTTGACTAGCGGTTTCAATTAGAAGAGCACTTCTTACATGCACGTCTTCCATAATCATTTATTGCTTCCGTTTTCGATACTCGAATAATTTGATGTGTACAGTTTTGCAAGCCAGAACACTCGAGATCGAGATGAAACACGTAAGCGCTGCTACTTTTGCAGAGATAAACGTTTGTGTCAGCAGTCTCTTTAACGGTAAATGAGCAAAAGAGAATGACCAAAATGGAAATAAGACTTTTCATTGTCATGATGTAGTGATAAGCACGAAGATAATGTTTCCTGAGAATAGTACTTCGAGCTGGTAACTAAATTTCTTTCTTTTCAGTCGAGTTGTGTTAAGTTAAATTTTTACATTTCGAAAGTGTTAAATTTAAAGTTGTGAATAACTAAATGTTGATTATTCGATTTCGTTTTTTATATATTTGACCCGTTGGCGATAGGAAGCTATTGCAACAGCCTTTCTCCCCTGAATAAACTCTAAGCAGAGTTACCTTAAATGAATTGAACTTTAACCAACCGAATTTCCTTTGGTTTGTAGCTTAAAAAATACCCATTTAATTGGGCTAGTGAAGTATTGTCTAATTTTTTTCACAATACTTCTCCTTGCGGCTGCAGCTAGGGGGCAAGAGGAATCAAGCAAACCCATGTTTCTTAAATTAAATAGACTGTCATTAAACGCTACGGCTGCTACTGGGGATTATTTCACGCTAGATTCCGTGCGTCCTGACATTTTATTTAATGCAGGATTTTCGGCGAGTGCCGATGTATTTGGGGTTCCTTTTAATTACTCTTATTCGAATGGTAACTCTTTTGGAAGTTCCTTCATAGCTCCTCAATTTAAAATGCGACTTGATGTAAATTCATATAAAAGTCGATTCGTCATCCCCGATTTTGCCCTCACGGATTCCCTACAATCTAGAATTTCAACTATATCGGACCTGATGGCTACTAACCAAAAAGAACTGAACTCTATTTACAGACATCACGATCAGCTGAAAGAAATGGAGATGCCTCTAAACCAAACCATCGGGGTGGACTCATTACATTTTAACTCCAGTAAGTTTGAGTCTCTGGATTCCTTGAGTTATTTGGCTCAACAGAAGCAACAAGAATTGGATTCGCTATACACTCTTGTGTCAAGTATTCAAGGGCAACTCGATTCTATAAGAAAACTTCAAGTTCCGAAGCCAACGCTATTAATCAAGAAACCGAATGTAAGTCTGACGAATGTAGAGTTTGGATTATGCCAGCCAAAGATTGGCAGCTATATTTTATCTGGTACTATGTTAAGAGGAGGGCTTCTCGGTTTAAAGATTAAGAATATAGAGCACACTATTAGTGCTGGCTTGGTGTCAAATTTTGTGATGAATGAATTGTCAGGAAGCCCTGTGCAGCGTTTGGCCGAAAGGATAGATCGAATTCAGAATTTCAATTTTCAAAATTCACAGCGATTTATAGGTGCCTATCAAATCATGTTTGGAAAGCAGGATAGCTCACATTTTTATGCTTCCGTGCTTTATGGGCTGGGTAAGAGAAATATACTTTCTTCATCAAATGAACGTGCGCGAAATGTGGTAGGGGAAGTTGGAAAGGGAATTTATCACCCTCTATTCGGGCTGTTAACGGTAAGTATTTCTCAGTCGTTTATCACGAATATGATAGGTTCTTCATCTGAAAATTTGGGACTTCAAAAAGATCGAGGCTCAGTGGGCTATGGTTTTAAGGCAAACATTAAAGGATCTATTGAAGCACTAAAAATTGAGTATAGCTTTAAAAATGAATTACTCACTCCTGCATTCAATAGCTATGGAGTAGCATTACAGCGTCGTGATTTTTGGAGTTTGACAGGGCAAGTGACCAAACGGTTCAAAGTGCCAATGCAATTGGGGATAAATTACAGGCGAGATATGTCTAATGTTTTCAAGTCTGGACTAGTTTCCTTGTTAAACGAGCAGTACCGATTCCGTTATTCTCAGAAACTAAAAAAGGTAGTATTTGTAAATAATGATCTTTTCTATTTGAGATCTAAGGCGTGGTCGAATGATTTTTCACAGCTGGTCGAAACGTATATAGCATCGTCGGCAGTAACAATTGTATTTCCAAAGTCGAAAACCAACGAGTCAATTGTTGGTACCGCTGTGTACAATGGAAGTAGTGATAATTCATGTAGCGTGCAATCTAACATTATCTACTCCTTCAGCCCTTCTGGAAAAGTAACATTTCGAAACATGTTGTCACAACAGATAACGAGGTATGCGGATAATACTAGACAAGAAGTCTTTAATGGTTCTGTGGCTGTTGATTATACATTAAAAACTTGTGGCGTTTCGCTTACTGTGGGAACAGGTTTTATAAATGAAAATCTTGATTGGAACGCAGGATTGTCGTTGTCGAAATTACAAGGTCGTGTAACGGGTTCTTTGAGTGTAGATAAATACTTAATCGACGATATAAACAATTTTACAACCCTTGATTTGAATAGAACTGATCGTTTAGGTTGGAGGGCATTAGTAACTTTAAATTATAACATAATCGGAAACTAAAATGAGAAATGTATTCATAGTCTTAGTCCTTTTGATTGCTAATTTCTGTAATGGACAAATTAATGTATTATCTACTACTTGGTCAGAAATTCTCATCACTCCTAATGCATTGACCAAGGTGAATGTAAACAATTTTTCAGCTTCGCCTACTGTTGCGCAAATACGGGTGGTAGTATCAGATATAAATTCCAATGAACTTCTTGAAGTTTTATCTTCACCGCTGACAATAAAACCTGGAATTAGTTTTCTTTCTCCAACGGGATTTCAAGAGATTCGATATGCAAGAAATTCTACGGGTGATTATCTGCGTTCTCAGAGTGCACTTCCTCCAGGTAATTTCAATTTTTGCATTGAAATCATAGCCGCGGAAGTTGAAGTACTTGAAACATATTGTGAGACTATACAGTCTACTAGAGATGAATTTCTAACTCTTATTTCTCCAAGTGATGGTGACTCTATTTATACTTCGTATCCAAATTTAGTTTGGAATCATAGTGGTAATTTTGGTGATGGAATTGAGAGATTTTACAGAATACTTATTGCTGTAAAACACAATAATCAAACTAATGAAGAAGCCCTTTCATTAAATAGTCCACATTGGGTTTCACCAGCACTAAAAAATCATGTACTCACTTACCCGCAAGGAGCTCCAATTTTAACTAAGGGGTTAACCTATGTTTGGCAGGTTCAATTACTTATAAACGGCACTATAGCGCAAACATCTGAAGTATGGAATTTTGCTTTGGCAATGCCACCAATGGTGCAAGATATCAAATACATCAATCTAAGTCGAGAAAAGTTCACCCCTGTTTTCAATGCCTATCAAACGATTTTCTTAAGATTCGATGAACCGTATAATTCGGCTAATTTACAGGTTGTAGTTTATGGTGAAATGGATAAACAACTGGCGTTGCCCTTTACAATAGACGGCGATGTTTCTGGCAGGTCTTCGGGGGATACATTTTTATTGAATATAGATGTCTCATCGCTTGTTCCACAAGATATGCCTTATAAACTGCAAATTTCCAACGGACAAGGTATCGCTTACAATCTTAGTTTTTTTAAGAAATGAAAAATATTGTTTCCTACATAACTCTAGCCATTTCGTTGTGCGCATTAATATGGTGTGCAAAGATTCATGTCAACCAGCCAAAGGTTGCTTATCTAAGAATGGATGAAGTATTCAATGCTTTTAATATGAAACTCGAATTGGAAAAAGATTTTCAGTTGAGAGTTGATGTTTCCGAGAAAAGATTAGAATCGCTGAAATTGGAGCAGTTAAAGCCTAGCTTAGGTATAGACTCTCTTGCAATTGTTAATCAATCAATAGAAAAAGAGATGGCCCTTTTGCAGTCATACATGCAAGAGCTAAAACCGAAATATGACAGGCAAATTCAAGGTCAGCTATCTTCATATATTCAAGAGTATGTGAAGAAAACCGATGTGCAACTTTTCTTTACTTCCTTGGATGGGTCTACCATTCTTCATGGGGAGGAAAAATGGGATCATACAAAGCAGGTGATAAATTTTATCAATGAAAAGTATGAAGGTACTCACTAGCAAAATACTCACAGCGATGATATTCCTAGGATGTAATAGCATTGATTCGGAAGAAACAAAACAGACTTTGGTTTTAGAACCAAAAGTTTCTTTTTCGAACCCAATCGAAAATGAAGGCGATTGGGTGGATTATAAATCTTGGTTGAAGTCGAATGAAAGTAGACATTATGCCTCGAAGGAGCTTGGAGGCATTAAGTTTAGTGCTCTACTAGAAACGCCTATTTATTCCTTCATAAAGGCCGAAGGTTTTAGTGAAAAAATGAAATTCGATGACTCTAATTATTCTGATCAAATTAGAATTGAATTTGAACTAACAGCATTGGCCGGAAACGGTGAGCTTGCTAAATATGATGTGTCAGGCCGTGATGAATACAATGAAAGAGTAAACTACTATTCATTTAAGTTTCAAGACGACATTTTTTTAGTACTGGATGCTGATACAGTGCCATGCGGGATGGCTGTTTGGGAAAGAGAATTTAATGCAGCACCCCGAATAAAGCACCAATTATTGTTTACTAAGCCAGAAGGAAGAAAATCGTTTAATGATATTCAAATGGTTTTCTACGATAGAATTTTTGATAATGGAATCGTTAAATTGAAATTTTGAGAAATGATGAAATACCTAAGCAGAAAACTTAAGCACATCAAAAAAGGGCCTTTATGTTTGGTCGCTCTCTATCTATTCGAGTTGTTCTATCCAACCGCTGCGATGGCGCTTAGTGGAGGTCCAAGCCAACCCGAAGTGCAAGGATTTACCCCGATAGATACTTCAGAAATGGTAAATCTATTTACAGGGGACTTTTCGTATAACATTCCATTGCTTGATGTGGATGGTTATCCCATAAATATTGCTTATCAAAGTGGCATTACCACCGACCAAGAGGCCAGCTGGGTTGGGCTTGGATGGAGCTTGAATACGGGAGTTGTGAATCGCTCTATGCGCGGACTTCCTGATGATTTTGATGGTGACGTAGTGCGCAAAGAATTCCATATGAAGGAAAATAAGACGGTTGGTGTTACCGCAGGTAGTTCTATCGACTTTGAAGTTTTTGGTGCCGAGGCTGGATCAGTAGGTATTTCTCTAGGAATTAAACACAATAATTACAACGGTTACTCCGCTAGTTTTTCTATAACACCTTCCCTTGGACCTGGCGAAGAAGGAAAAATGCCTTTCAACGTTTCTTTAGGTATATCGACAAGCAGCGATGAAGGAGCTAGTATACAGCCGAATCTCTCAAAATCATACCCTACGAAAATTAAAAGTAAAGATGATAATGTTAATACAAACCTTAAAGTTTCTTTGGGAGGAGCATTTAATACGAGGTCAGGATTGACCTCCTTATCGGTTAGAGCTGATCTAGTGGCTACGAGAGAGGCTACCAAAAGTATAAAGCATAGATTAAAAAAGGATAAAGAGAACTTGACAGGTGATAATAAAGCTAGCTTCGCACAACTTGGAGCTGGAGGGAACTGGGATTTCTCTATGCCAACTTTTGCGCCTTCCAGCATGCCCGATATGAAGAATATTGGTTTCTCGGGAAAGTTTGGTGTTGGATTATCGGGATTGGGTTTGTATTCGGGTGGATTTTTACAAGGGTTTTACTCTAGAAATTACCTAAGAACAACCATAGTCGAAGACCCTGCATACGGCTACATCAATTCTCACAAAGCTACGTCAGCTGACGCACTTATGGATTTTAATCGTGAAAATGAAGTTGCAGTAGATGAATACACCCCTGCTATATCATATCCTAATTTCACGTATGACTTGTTCAATGCGAGCGCTCAAGGATTTTCTGGTAGTTTTAGAGCGGTGCGAAGTGAAATAGGAAGTCTCAAAATGCCTCGAATTGCAGGTGACCCTGATATAAATGCCAATGTTGAGGTAGAACTTGGTTTTGGTGTAGGAGCGCACGTGGGGGGAACGATAGGAATCAACCGAACTACTTCCGTGTCTAGGGATTGGCAAAGTAATTTTATGCCATCAGGATCTTTAAAGTTCGTAAGCTCTCATCTGGATCCTAAGTTCGAACCCGTTTATTTCAAG
Source organism: Flavobacteriales bacterium (assembly GCA_044371755.1). Lineage (GTDB taxonomy): Bacteria > Bacteroidota > Bacteroidia > Flavobacteriales_D > Sanyastnellaceae > JAIXWP01. The sequence continues at coordinate 8,162 of JBILSZ010000094.1, forward strand.
GAAGCAGGAGAAAAATCTGTAGACACTGACTGGGCGATGTTTAATTCAAATGGTGGTTCCTATCCTGTTCGTGTCGAGTTGAAGGATAGAGCCAAATATTCTGTTGACGGCGCTCCCAAATGGATAATGAATTACGCTTCAAACACGAACTCTAATACTTATCTAAATACAGGGACTTTTAACTTAAACCATACGAAGAGAACTAAAAGACAGAAGCGTACTCAGGTTTTCTCTTATTTGGAGAATAAATTAGCTAAAGACTTCGGTGTTCAAGATGAACAAACCTATGCCACATCTCCAGGCCATCTTATTGGGGAAATCACAACGCTATCTGCTGATGGAAAGCGCTACGTTTTTGGGAAGCCCCTTTACAACAACACACAACACGAGGTGACATTTGCTACTGGATCAACAATTAACGACAATGTGGTAAGAGAATTTAATCATAGCACTGGTCTCGTGAAGTACTTTGATAACGGTTCAACGAAAGATAATGGCACCTCGAATGGTCGTGGTTTAGATAATTATTATGAGCGCGTAATAACTCCCAAGTACGCTCATAGCTTTATGTTGACCTCCATTTTATCAAGTGATTACATTGATGCGGATGATGAAAGAGGTCCAAGTGATGGAGATCTTGGTAATTGGACTAAGTTTGGCTATTCTCATGTCAATAATTATAAATGGCGCACTCCTATTGGTAAAAGTTTAAATGGGAGCTCTGATTTGCCTAACGGGGAATTCATAGCTAACTATATGGAAGGTCTTCGTTCCCGAAAGAATGATGATAAAGCTTCCTATACTTACGGGGAGAAAGACTTAGCTTACCTTGATTATATTGAGACAAAAAATTATTTCTGCAAATTTGAAGTGGCGGATCGGGACGATGCGCTGGGCGTCGCAGATGAGAATGGATCGGTTAGTGCCGATGTTAAAATGAGAAAACTCAAGGCCATTCATCTTTATTCAAAGGCAGAGTTTGTTGCAAACGGAAACAGCACTCAGGGCCTAACGCCACTGAAATCTGTACACTTCGTCTATTCCTATGAATTGTGTCCCAGTGTCCCTAATCATGTCAATTATGGTAATTCAAATGCTCTGGAGACGGGGAAATTAACATTAAGGGAAATCTACTTTACCTATCAAGGTTCTTATAAAGCAAAATTTAGTAGTTATAAATTCAACTATGCTTACAGCGCTTCACCCGGCAGCGATAGTTTTTCTATTGTGAGTGCAACTAATCCCTTAGATAACCCAAGTTATAATCTCAAGGCTTATGATCGTTGGGGTAATTATAAACCAAACACAGCCCCAGCGGTCATTCAAAGTGGAAGCATCGCCGTAAACAATTCTGAAGATCCATTCACTATTCAGGATAGAAACGTTACTGATAAATACGCGAGTGCATGGACTTTAAAAGAAATCCTGCTACCAAGTGGCGGAGCCATCAAAGTCACTTATGAATCAGACGACTATGCGCACGTCCAAGATAAACAGGCCTGCGAATTGTATCGTATTGTTGGTTCAGAGTTGTCAACTCCGATTCCTTATGGCTCATTTGGTGCGGGAAGTGAAAATGATATCGTTATAAGCCAAGATGGAAATAAGAACCCATACATAGTAGTAGAACTACCTAGAAACGGAAATGAAATTATCGGAGAGCCTAGTGACTATTATACCTACACAGATTTTAAGAATGTATTTATTAAGAGCCACATGAAATTCAAACCCCAAGGCGGTGGTGAGTTCTATGAATATGTCCCAGGCTATTATGAGGTTCAAGATTTTTATTTTTCAATGATTGGAGGTTTGGAGTACGCTATAGTAAAATTAAAACCCCAGAGAATGAAGGATACGGGAACACCTCAGTTTAATCCTCTTTCTATCTCAGGTCTGCAATTTGGTAGAAAATACTTTTCAAAGGAATTGCTTTCAGGAGCAAGCGATCCAAATGATGGTAATTTCAGACAAATTGTCGAGGCAGTAGGAGATGCGTTTCAAGCGTTCCGAGAATTTTTTAGAAATCCGAATCAAATCATTTATAATAACGGAAACGGGCAAGAGATTTTGAAATACAAGTCCATGATTCGATTGAAAAATCAAAACGGACACAAGCTCGGCGGAGGCTTGAGAGTGAGCAGAATTGAAACTTTTGATGATTGGAACAATATGACCAATGATAATGGTTCTACCATGTCATACGGACAGGTTTACTCTTATGACTTGCCAGATGGAAGATCTTCGGGGGTCGCCACTTACGAACCTCAAATAGGTGGAGAGGATAATCCATTTAAAAAGCCAATGTTTGTCGTAGAACAGAGACGAGGCGTTCCCGATGAAAGATATTTTGTTGAGGAACCGCTTGGTGAAGCTTTTTTCCCCTCACCAAGTGTTGGATACTCACGTGTGACAGTAAGAAATCTACCAAGACAGAATGTGTCTCGAAATGCAACGGGTAAAGTAGTGCATGAATTCTATACTGCGAAA
>JBILSZ010000186.1:0-3131 GCA_044371755.1 Flavobacteriales bacterium
GTTGGTTTGTTTTAACCTCAGTGCCGTTTGTAATACTTGATCTTCGGTCTCAGCACTGCAAGGGCCGCTGATAAGGAATGGTGCCTGTATAGAGGGCCACCACGACTCAAGGGGTGCTATGTCTAATTTTATTTCTTGCTTCACTTTCAATTCCACAATGATATAACAAAAGGGGAGGAGGATAGTTGAATGGAGTGCATAAAAAAAAGGCCAGATAGCTGACCTTTTAATAACCACTACCTGTGGTCGGAGGCGAGTGCCCTGGACTGGACTCGAACCAGCACATCTTGCGAAATACGCCCCTCAAACGTACGTGTCTACCAATTTCACCACCAGGGCAAATTTTGTAGGCTATGAAGAACGTAGGGCAGAAACCTGCCCTACTTCTTCTACTCATTTCGTGATCCCGCTGGGATTCGAACCCAGGGCCCATACATTAAAAGTGTATTGCTCTACCAGCTGAGCTACGAGATCTACTTTTGCTTTTTTGCGGGCGCAAATATAAGGGGGATTATTCTTTTTGCACCTACTATTTTACTTTTTTTTAAAATATCAATAAAATCAGGCCTTTCAGAGCTATGAAATTATTGGACAACGTTCGAACGGATACTTATCGGTCAACATTTTTCGGTAAGTAATGAGCGTTCTATATTTTTCAGCCTCCAAATTTCCCATCACTTTGAGCATTTTAGGATTGAAATCACCGACCCATGTAATGATGGTTTCTTTATATCGATTAAGCGTTATTACGTTCTTTTCGCAGTACTTGATCATTGCCGACTCCACGCCACGCCCATGAAATGCCTTATCAACACCGAATACGAGTCCTACCATCGTTGTTCTTTTTCCGAAGTAGCGATAGTATAAGAACTTGAGTTTACCCCAAAAATTTAGGTTGCCATGCACATGCTGAAAAATCTCGTTGAGCTCTGGAATGTTTACATAAAATCCAATGGGTTGTCCATCGTAGTATGCAAAGAGCATAATGTCTCGATCCAGAATGGGCTTCATGCTTTTCATGATTGCCTGTGCTTGGCGAAGTTCCATATGCTTGAATCCGCTGATGCCTGCCCAGGCGTTGTTATAAACGGTCAGAAAATTCTCCGCCACCTTTTGAAATGCCAAACCACGAATATTGGAAACGCTGAATAGAGGATCATTGATAATATTCGTTTGCTTTTTCGAAAATACACCTTGCACTGGCACTTGCATATTTCTTTTAAAGCACCACTGCTCGAAGTAGGTTTGAAAACCAAAGTTTTCGAATAGCCCTTGGTAATAAGGGGGGTTGTAATTCATACGATAGCTACTCATGTCTGTGAAATTTTGAGTGAGCAGTCCCCAAAAAGCATCACGTTCCCCAAAGTTGATGGGGCCATCTACAGCCTCACAGCCCTCACGGATAAGCCATTTGGCGGCTGTTTCTAATAGTGTGTTTGCAGCACTCTGATCGTTGATGCACTCAAAGAATCCGATACCACCGACCTTGAATGGTTGGCCAGATGACAGTTTTGGAAAGTGAAAGGCCGCAATTCTGCCAATCGGTTGTTGTTGGCTATCGCGAAGTATCCATCTGATTGCCTTACCATCCTTAAAGTGTTTGTTGCGCTTTGGATCAAAGACTTTCTGCACGTCTTGCCGCAGATGAGGAATCCAGTTTGAGTCATTTTTATAAATTTCCGAAGGCATCGTGAGCCATGATTGGATATCTATATTTTGCAGGACTTCAGTTATTTTCATAGATTCACTTTGAGAGTGCTAAAATAGGTAAAGACAATTTTTTCCAAGCTCATACAACTTGTTCGATTATTTTTGCATCCATACTAACGTTGAAACCAATATTAAACCAAATGAAAATTAGAATTGTACTGGTCTTGTTTGCTTTGATGCCCTTTGTGGCAATATCGCAAGAGGCCAATTCAAAAGTGAAGGCAGCCTACACTTCGGCTGAACTGGCCAAAATGTCTGTTGAGGAAATTGACTATCTGAACTTCTTTTCAGACAATGCAGTGATCGTATCAAATGCAGGGGAAAAGGCCCAGTCTATCGCAGTAACTGGCGAACTTTCTCTAAAGAACGGCAGTGTAATAAGCGCTCCTTCAGTGGACATAGCTAATTTTAACCCACTGCTTTTCAACTTAAAAGTTTTGCCTAACGAATATAGCTATTACCGCATCGGAGATAGCGAGTACGTGATTACCGTGATGAGTGAAGCACGTCTTGAAGTATTATATGAGCGTTACAAAGCAAATGGAGGAGCCAAGAAATGAAAAATCTAGCTTTAATTTTTGCCCTCTGCCTAACGGTTGCAACCTCAAGCGCACAAATTGTGGGCCTTGGTTCGGCACCTGAGTATACTGGTTGTGGATATTTTTTGGAAGATACTGGTGGTGCTTATGACGGATATTCTGCCAACGAGGATATCGTTATGACCTTGTGCTTCGACGGGTCACAGCAAAATTTCGTGAATGCATATTTCGCGTTTGCAACATTGGGAATCGGAGACACCATTAGATTTTATTCGGGTAATGAGGTTCTAAATACTTCTCTTTTGGGAGAATTTACTGGAGCCGAGCTCGCCAATCAGAATATTACTTCCTTTCCTGGCCAATGTCTTACTATTTGGTTTACTTCAAATGGAGATGGTTCACTTGGAGAATTTGCTGCTGCGGTGGATTGTACCACACCTTGTTTGAGACCTTTGGCTGCAGTTTCTACTTCTGAAGAGGTAAGAAACCCTAGTCTTGTTTGCGTGGGTGAAGAAGTCACCTTCAATGCTAGTGCGAGCGAGTTTTATGGCGGAGCAGAACTGGGCACTTGGGAATGGTTTTTTGATGATGGTACTACCAATACATCTTCTTGGCCAGAGGTGACGCATTCTTTTGATCAGCCAGGTGTTTACGTAGTGCAACTTTATATCACCGATGATACAGGTTGCGAAAATGGTAACTTGATTTCTGAAGTATTCTTTGTTTCTACGACACCCACCATTAATTTGTCAGTGAGTGATGATTTGGTGTGTACTGGTCAGGAGGTAAACATTGATGCCACCTATAATCCTACTACATGGGATGCTTTGCCAGACGCCAACTTTGGTGAACCACTATTCGTACCAGACGTTCCTGGTCAAT
>JBILSZ010000187.1:0-3127 GCA_044371755.1 Flavobacteriales bacterium
TTTCAAGATGCTCAGGAGCAAATGTTCGGTTCCAACCAACGTTGCCTTGAAAGTTTTGGCTTCCAAGTAGGTAATCTTTAAAATTCGTTCAGCCTGTTTTACCAGCGGTATCATACCGGTGGAGGTGGGCTTTACGGTGGGTTGGGAAGCTGTTGATTTGATCGAGCTTTCGATCACTTTTCGCAACTTGCTCAAGTCCACGTCGAGGTTTACAAGCACTTTCACGGCCACGCTTTCACCTTCGCGTATGAGCCCCAATAGGAGGTGCTCTACACCGATGTAGCTATGACCCAGACGGAGTGCTTCCTCGCGACTGTAGGTAATTACATCCTTTACCTGAGGAGAAAATTTAGCTTCCATAATTTTTGTGCTCCTTCGTTATATAATGTTCAACCACTTTCTATACAAAAATGTTGCTTAATGCACCCGCAATGAATAACAATTTCGTCAACTGTCCAAATGTATTTGGATTACTACGAACTCTCTTTTGTCAAAACGTTAATTATCCACATGAAAATGTGAGAATGTGAATAAAAAAACGACTTCTTTTCTTATTTGATTCTCAAGCGAAAAACGTACTTTCGCGAGCCGCACGAAACAATATCCGTGCGAAAACCAATTAAGAGACGAAATGGCAGAAGACAGGATTGTAAGAATCAACATTGAGGATGAAATGAAAACCGCCTACATCGATTATTCGATGTCGGTGATTGTGAGCAGAGCGCTCCCTGATGTTAGAGATGGTTTAAAGCCCGTACACCGCAGGGTGCTCTACGGAATGCTCGAGTTAGGAGTGCTTTCAAATCGACCACACAAGAAGTCTGCGCGTATTGTGGGAGAGGTATTAGGTAAATTTCACCCACACGGTGATAGCGCTGTTTATGACACCATGGTGCGGATGGCCCAAGAGTGGTCATTGCGTTATCCAATGGTAGATGGTCAAGGTAATTTTGGTAGCATGGATGGTGACAATCCTGCGGCAATGAGATATACCGAGGCACGTCTGCGCAAAATTGCAGAAGAATTATTAGAAGATTTAGATAAAGAAACAGTTGATTTCCAACCCAATTTCGACGACTCGCTCGAGGAGCCCAAGGTAATGCCTGCAAAGGTGCCCAACCTTCTCCTCAATGGTGTAAGCGGTATCGCCGTGGGTATGGCCACTAATATGGCTCCCCACAACATCAATGAAGTATGTTCTGGAATCATCGCCTACATCGAGAATGAAGAGATTACTACCGATGAGTTGATGAAATTCATCAAAGCCCCTGACTTCCCAACAGGTGGTGTAATTCACGGACTGGATGGTGTGAAATCCGCTTACGAAACTGGTCGAGGTCGTGTGGTGATACGCGCCAAAGCCCGAATCGAAGAGGTAGATGGAAGAGAGTGTGTAATTGTAGAACAAGTGCCTTATCAAGTCAATAAGGCTGATATGGTGAAAAGAACTTGGGAGCTTTGTCAGGAAGGTAAAATCGAAGGTATTAGCGAAATTCGTGACGAGTCAGACCGCAATGGTGTGCGTGTCGTTTATGAATTAAAGCGCGATGCGATACCAAATGTGGTGTTAAACAATCTCTATAAGCACACGAGCTTACAGACTTCATTTTCAGTAAATAACATCGCTCTTGTCGGTGGTCGCCCAATGGTACTCACCCTCAAGGATATGATCAAATATTACGTGCTTCACCGACTCGAAGTGGTGACGCGTAGAACTCAGTTCGAGCTTCGTAAAGCTCAAGAGCGCGCTCATATTTTGGAAGGTTTGTTGATCGCCCTCGATCACCTCGACGAAGTGATTGCTTTGATTCGCGGCAGCCAAACACCAGAAGAGGCTAGGGAAGGCTTAATGTCTAAGTTTGCGCTTAGTGACATTCAATCGCGCGCGATTCTCGATATGCGCCTGCAGCGATTGACTGGTCTTGAAAGGGATAAAATCAAGGAGGAGTATGCCGAATTGATGGAATTAATCGGCAGATTGGAAGAAATTCTTGCTAGCGAAGATTTGCGTAAGACTATCATCAAGGATGAGTTGCAAATGCTCATGGACAAATTCGGTGATGAACGCCGCTCTATGATTGAATATTCTTCTGCAGATTTGAGCATCGAGGATATGATCCCAGATGACAATGTGGTTATTACCATCACTCACGCTGGTTATATCAAGCGCACCAATCTCAACGAATACCGCGCTCAATCTCGCGGTGGCGTTGGTTCGAAGGGAACAACAGCGCGTCAAGAGGACTTTGTAGAGCACATTTTCACCGCCAGCAACCATGATTGGCTATTAATTTTCACCAAAAAAGGAAGATGTTTCTGGATGCGCGTATTCGAAGTGCCAGAAGGAACGAAGATTTCTAAAGGACGCGCCATTCAAAACCTTATCAATATTGAGCAAGACGATAAAGTGCTTGCTTACATTCCATCAGGCGACTTGATGAGCGAGGAATACGTAAACAGTAATTACGTGATTCTATGTACCAAGCAAGGATTGATTAAAAAGACTTCATTAGAAGCATATAGCCGTCCACGTTCCAATGGTATCAACGCAATCACTATTGTGGATGGCGATGAGCTATTGCAGGCGCGACTCACCAATGGCAACTCTGAGATTTTATTGGCCATGAAAGAAGGTAAAGCCATTCGTTTCCATGAAAGTACAGTGAGGGCTGTAGGCCGCACTGCACAAGGTGTGAAAGGCGTTACTCTTGGAAGTGATAAGGATGAAGTCATCGGAATGGTATGTGTGAACGATGCCAACCAAGACATCCTTGTTGTTTCTGAAAAAGGATACGGAAAACGCTCATCTCTTGACGATTATCGTGTTACAAACCGCGGTGGTAAAGGGGTTAAAACGATCAATATCACCGATAAAACAGGTCATCTTATCGCCATCCTTGGCGTGCAGACTGAATTGGACTTCATGATTATCAATAAGTCAGGAATTGCCATTCGTTTGCGTGTAGAAGATCTTCGTGTGATGGGAAGGGCTACACAAGGCGTGCGACTCATCAACCTCAGAGGAAACGATGCCATCGCGGCAGTTTGTTCGGTAGAAAAAGACGAGGAAGATGATGCTGTTATTGATGCTCAAGGCATTGAAAATGTAGACCTTACCCCAGATAAT
>JBILSZ010000188.1:0-3113 GCA_044371755.1 Flavobacteriales bacterium
GGGTGGACCAGTTATCAATATCGAAATAGCTGCTACAAGTCCTAGCTGCCCTGGCGACGAAGACGGTATGTTTGTAGTTGCTGCTAATGGCGGTACTGGTACTTTGACCTATGATATCGGTTGCACAGGAAATACAGGAGAGGTGAATACTGCAGAGAATCTCAGCGCTGGCGCTTACTCTGTGTGTGTTACAGATGCTGAAGGTTGCGTAGCAACAGCAGATGTTATCATCGAAGATCCATCTGAACTCTCTATCTCATTTGATGTTACAGACGTTACTTGTAACGGTGATGGTGATGGTGTTATTCAAATTCTTGCAGAAGGCGGCACAGGCGCTTATAACTACAGCCTTGATGGCGAAGCTTTCTCTGATGCCTCTATTTATGAAGCACTTGCGCCAGGAACCTACGATGCTTATGTAACCGATGAGAATGGCTGTATGATTCAAGTTCTAGATGCCATTGTGATTTCTGAACCTGCTGTAATTACTATCTCTACTGACGAGGTAGGTGGTGATGGCGGTTTGGGAGAAGGTTTCATTACAATCTCTGTTGAAGGTGGTGCTGGAGAATATACCTATGAGTGGAGCAATGGTTCTACAGATGAAGACCTTATCGATTTAGAAGAAGGATCATACGCTGTAACTGTTACAGACGCTAATGGTTGTACAGCTACAGCCGAAGGATTTGAAATTACAAGCATCTCTGAATTGTCAAATGGTACTACTGTGAGCATTTATCCAAACCCAACCAATGCAGAATTCCGATTGAATCTTGCTGGTTTGAATGGCGAGAAAGTTTCGTACACTATCGTTGATGGTCAAGGTCGTCGTGTAGTTGCCAAGGAACTTGGCAATTCAAATGGCAGTCGTAGCGAGCTTGTTGACGTTCGTACATTGTCTGCTGGAGTTTATTTCTTGAATGTTGTAGCTGGCGAAGCTTCTACAAGCATCAAGTTGATCAAGCAATAAGATTACAAGAATATCGTTGAAAAGCGCCCCTTTTGGGGCGTTTTTTTTTCGTTTTGAGTAGGTTTATGTTCTGAATTTTAGTATTATAGCAACTTGAAACCAAATTTTTTAACCATGACCAAATTTTTTACTACCAAGCAATTTTTTGCATTGTGGGCCTGCATAATTGCAAGCGCACTTTCAATGAATGCACAAGTAACATTTACTGGTGTCACTACGGGAATACAAAGCGTAGGCGGCACGAGTGTAGGTGATTGTGCAGTGGATATGAATGCCGATGGATTGGACGACATTATTCGCGTAATGAGCAATGGTATCTACATCGACTATCAAAATGCCAACGGTACTTTTACTCCTGCATTCTTTCAAATGCCTGTGCAAAACCTGCCCAACTGGAGTATTTGTGCTGCAGACATCGATGGCAATGGCTATACTGACCTTTGCTTTGGCAATGGTAGCCGTGTTTCTTTTGCCTATGCTAACAACGATGGTACAGGCTTTACAGAAGACTCTTTTCCAGAATATATCTTTTCACAAAGAAGTACTTTCTGTGATATAGACAATGATGGTAAGCTCGACGCATTTGTGTGTCACGACGTAGATCAAAGCCATCCATACCGCAACGTAAACGGCGTATTGGAACTTGATTTCAACCTAATCAATACTTTAGATGCTGGTGGTAACTACGCAGCTATTTGGGTCGATTATGACAATGATTATGATCCAGATTTATATATCACAAAGTGCCGTGGTGGCGCACCAGTAGGTGACCCACAGCGTATCAACTTGATGTACCGCAACAATGGTGATGGTACTTTCACTAGCGTGGGTCCAGAAATCAATATGAATGATGGCGACCAAAGCTGGGCTACTGTTTTCGAAGATTTCGATAACGATGGAGACTTTGATGCATTTACCGTAAATCACCAGTTTGCAAATCGTTTCATGGAAAATGATGGAAATGGAATGTTCACAGATATCATTGGAACCACGGGTATTAATGCCGGTGATCTAGGTGCATGGAACTGCGACGCAGCTGACTTTGACAACAACGGCTTTGTAGATATTTTCTCAGAAATGAATGACGAAATGTATTGGAACAATGGTGACGGTACATTCACTGGCGGAAGCCTCAGCTTTAGCTCAGGTGGTATCGGTGACTTCAATAATGATGGTTTCTTGGATGTTGTCCGCGGAAATACAATGTTTATGAATCAAACCAACAATAACAACTGGGTGAAATTTGATTTGGAAGGAATTGTTTCTAATAAAGAAGGTATTGGTGCACGCATTGAAATCTACGGCGATTGGGGTATTCAAATTAGAGAAGTACGCGCAGGTAGAAGTTTTGATCCTGCTTCTTCTCTTATCACACACTTCGGTCTCGGCACCGCAACATCTATCGATCAGGTAGTAGTACGCTGGCCAAGCGGAATGGTAACATCTATTCAGAATCCAGATATCAATACACAGCACAATTTGATTGAATCTTCATGCACCCTTGATCCCGTATCAATCGCGGTAAATGGAAATACACAAATTTGCGAGGGTCAATCAGTAGAACTTTCAGCACCTGAAGGATCAACATTTGCATGGAGCAATGGTGGCAACACACAAACCATAGCTGTATCTCAAGCTGGAAACTATAGCGTTTATGTGTTCGATGAAGAGGGTTGTGTAGCTACTTCTAACACCATTGAGGTAGAAGTAATTCAAGAAGCAACTCCAACCATTTCAGTATTGGGTGATACCTATTTCTGCGCTGGTGGTTCTGTAGAGCTCGCAGTGAGCGGCCTCAACAACCCATCTTGGAGCAATGGCGGACAAGGTCCTCAATTGCAAGTGACCGAATCAGGTATTTATTCTGTTTCTGCCATCGGTCAGTGCACCGGTAACACTCTTACAAGCGAGTCTGTTTCAGTAATTGTAAATACTCCAGCTATGCCAATAGTGGAAGATATGCAGATCGGAGAGCCTGGTAGCGTAGAATTGACTGCGACAGGAGAAATGCTTGAGTGGTTTGCTACAGAAACTTCAAGTGAAGTTCTTGCAACAGGCAATTCTTTCAATACTCCAATTATCGAGGATCAAGCTTCATACTGGGTTCAAAACATAGTTAATTATCCTGGTGAAGAAGAGTTTG
>JBILSZ010000095.1:0-10541 GCA_044371755.1 Flavobacteriales bacterium
GTCTGGATCATTGGCAATGTTTTCAGGAGTAATATTACTGACTCTGAAAAATAAAGGGTCGATGATATACCAGCTCAACAGCGCGCGGTTGTAGTTGTAGGCAAGATTATTTTCTAGCTCTCCCTCCGGAAATAAATTATTACCTTGAAGCTTAGGCGTGCTTGCCAAGAACCATTGGTTTAGTGAACGAAGGTCTATCAAGCTTTGGCTGCCTTCAAAGTCATCAATATAGGCGTTACCAATTCTTGAAATCGCGCGGCTGTGGCCAGGGAACAGTTTTGCCGCTTCACCATTAATAGTAAGTGTTGATTTTTCTTTAGTATTAATAAATGGTATTTTATCCACGAGCTGAGTTAAGAATGGAACTTCTTTTTGGAAATTAAAATCAGTACCGATGATCGTATTATTTACGGGCTCATCCCCCATATTTACTTTTTGTGTAATGGGTCGTTCTCGTAAATTCAATATCGTACCTCCAATGGCAAAGTTTTCATTGAAAGTGTAATCAAATCGACTTCCCATCATGGTTCTGAACTGCATGTTGAAAAGGGAGTTACTCTCCACCGATACGTTCACCGGCTGACCACTCGCCAATACACCTTCATTCAAAATTCGAAGGCGGCCGAGGTTGTAATCTACCGTAAAGTCTACTCCTTCTTGAAGTTGAATACCACCGGCGGTTACGCTTACAGAACCTTGCGGAATGTTGAGCGCGTTGAGCGAAATCTCAGATCCGCTCGCGCTTTGATACTGGCCTCGAATTTTAAAGCGATTTAAATTCGGAAACTGAATTTGAGCAGCCGTTTTCGTCGAGTCGTACAGCGGTTGATACACGACTTGTGAAATAATCTGTTGTGCTTGAGGGGTATCTCCCAGCCCTTGAGTGATTTGATTGGCCAGGTGGCTACCAAACGGTTCGACGACGGGGAAGAATATCCTACCCGATTGCGCGTCGACTAAGCCGCCCAATGTGGCGGCATTCGGTATGAAATCGAAAAACCCGTCAGCTCCAGCCATCTGCTGAGCGTCTATTCGGTCGAGATTCAAAACTTGAATCAACAATCGCCCATCGAGTGGGGGACGCGCGATGAAGTTTTGATCAATACCAGTACTTGGATTATTATAAAATACTTCCAATCTAAAATTCTCTGGTGATACACCAAAAGCTCCAAGATTGTAGACGTTTTTCATCATGTTCTGCCAGAGGGGTGAAGGATTGCCATCTGTAAGTCGCACCAGCGTGATAGAAGACTTCAACATTTTTAATATCAACGCTTGAGGCGCTGCAATACCATCTTGCGAAAGTGTACCTACTTGATAGGTCTGCCCGTTGAGTGTATATTCATAAGACACAGCCAACACTTCAGCATTGTTGAGTGCTTGACGCAAAGAGATGAAGCCTAAACGAGAGTTGAAGGTATATTCAGAAGTAGTGAGTCTACGTGCATTACCAACACGCTCATAGTGAATACCCTGACGCACTCCTCCAACAGCGGCACTGATAGCGGCATTGGCATTGGTAAAGTTGAGTACGTCCGGATTGTTTACCATCAAATTATACAACTGGTTGTTGTCATTATCAGGATTGAGCGTTTGAGCCGGATTGAATAACGGGCCTATATCATAGTCCGTACTCATGTAATTGAAGTTTTCTCCGAGGTCAGAAAAGCCAATTACGTTTCTTACTTCTTGTGTATTTGCTTGTTGATTAACTACATAAACTTCAATTCGTGTGATATTCACTCCGCTGTTTACAACAGGTAATGAAGCTAAAGCCTGATCATAGGTCTCACGGAAATAACTGGACAGGAAGTAGTGTCTATTCGCTTCGTAATTGTCACCACTGATGTTGAAGTTTTGAGTTTGTGCTCCACCTTGAATCGTAATGTTTCTGCGTTCTCCTTTTTGTTGCGAAAACACGGTCGTGTTGCGGAGTTTACCCCACTGAGTTTCTATCTTCGCGCCGAATAAGCTTGAACTACCTTGAATCAGTGAACCTTTCAGAGGAAGAGATACGTTTCCTAATTCAATCTTTTTGATAATTTGATCTTCGTCACCCGTATACTCGAGCTTCATTTGGTTTTCAAATTCAAATGTGCTTTCTGTATTGTAGTTTACGTTAAGCTTCAGCTTGGTACCAATGTTACCAACTACGTTCAATTGAATCTTTTGATCAAAGTCAAAGGTGGCGATGCGGCGCTGTCTCTCGGGAATACGTGGATTTTCTGTCTTCGAAATATTAACTCCAAAAGTTAACTCTGCGGATCCTTGCGGACGAATCTCAATTTCGTTTGATCCAAAAATATTTTCAAAGCCTTGTCCACCTACTTTGATGAACGGAGCGAAGTCTTTGCTTTTTTCGCTATCAGCTTGTTGTTGTTGTAGCCAAAACTCAGAGATATTACCTGCCAAATCAAAGTCAAGGTATTCTTCCAAAGACATCGTCGTGCGTGGACGGAAGTCGATTTTATCTCCCACTTTTTGCACCACTTCGTACTCTCCTGTTTCGGGATTGTACTCCACACTGTACTCAATATTATCGGGCAGTGGAACCGCTATACCACTAGCACCCTCAGAGGGGTTGGGGTCATCTTCATTGGGCCAAATCGGTTGCACAGTAGTATCAGCCGCCACAGGTCGGGCAGTATAGCGAACACCACTTGTGTACACAGATGACGAAGCCCAGCTAAGCCAGACCAACATCGACAAGGCAACAAAGAAACTGATCCGGGCAGCAACGGAACTCCAGTTATTCTTCACGTATTTTTAAAGTTGTTTCAAAACCTGCTTGATCAACTCTTCCAGGGAGAGGTCTTTTTGGCCCTGTAATAATTTGTCCAGCAGTTTTTCGGTTTTGGTTTTATCTAGTCCCAACGAGGACAGCGCCGCTAACGCTTCTTGCTTCACGGTATTGTGTCCAAGTGAAATTTTTTCTAAAATAGCTTCGCCTTGCTTGTAAATCTTGTCGTGCAAGTCCACAATCATGCGCTCGGCAGTTTTTTCTCCTATTCCTTTGATTCGTTTTAGACTTCCTACATCTCTGTTGGCTATGACTTGCTTGAGCTCGTCCACAGTCATCCCCGACAAAATCATACGGGCGGTGTTGGGACCTACACCACTCACAGAAATGAGTTTGCGGAAAATATCTCGCTCTGTCTCATCGTGAAAGCCATATAGAATAAAAGAAAAATCATTTCCATTGACATGAAAATGAACGTATAGGAGTGCCTCAGGACTGTCTGGCAGTTGGCCATAAGTATTGAGACTTATATTAAGATGGTATGCTACTCCGTTGCTATCCACAACGGCGTGCACGGGGCTCTTCTCGATGAGCTTCCCCTTTATATAGTGGATCATAGGTTTAGTACAAAAAAACTACTCGCCTTCTTTTAATTGCGCGTCTACGACAGCAATTCTTACCATGTTTACAATCTCTCGCACAGTACACCCCATTTGTAAGATGTGGTAACTTTTTTTCATTCCTAAAAGTACTGGCCCCGTTACTTCGACACCAGCTATTTCTTGAACGAGCTTATATGTAATATTTCCCGCGGCCAAATTAGGAAAGATGAGGGTATTCACCCGTTGATCTTTCAATCTTGAAAACGGAAAATTTTCGGTTAACATTTCACTATTCATGGCAAAATTAGCCTGAATTTCACCATCTACACACAAATGCGGATACTCTTTGTGCAGTATAGACACTGCTTTCGAGACCTTGGCTGCGTCGGGGTTGTCAGATGATCCAAAATTACTGTAGCTCAACAAGGCAATCCGTGGGATGATTTTCATTTTACCTATTGCCTCTGCCACGCGTAAGGTGATTTCCACTAAATCTTCAGCTGTTGGATTCACGTTTACCGTGGTGTCGGCCAAGAATAAAGGGCCTTGTTTGGTCTGTAGAATGTACATCCCACAAACTTTCTTTACGCCTTCGGCTACACCTAATGTTTGAAGGGCTGGTCGAATCACACGTGGATAATTACGCGTCATACCCGATATCACCGCGTCGGCAGAGCCAGTAGCCACCATCATCGCTGCAAAGTAATTTCGCTCACGCATCATCCGTGAAGCCTCCAGTTCAGTCATCCCTTTGCGCATGCGCTTCTCAAAGAAAGCCCGTCCAAAAACTTCCCTTTCAGTCGTGTATTTATCTATCCTTGGATCAATGATGGGGCAATCCATGAGGTCTAGTTCCAATTCTTCGATCAACTGATGAATACGATCTTCTGGTCCGAGAAGAATAGGCTTGGCCACCCCTTCGTCTTTGGCTATCTGAGCTGCTTTGAGCACTTTAATGTTGTCTCCTTCTGCAAAAACTACCCGCTTTGGTGACTTACGTGCGCGTTCTGCAATTCCCCTTGTGAGCACATTATCACGGCCCATGCGGTTTTGCAATTCATTCTGGTATTTATCCCAATCAGTGATAATCTTCTTAGCAACCTTACTTTCTATAGCCGCTTTGGCCACAGCAGTGCTCACAACGCTGATCAATCTCGGATCTAATGGTTTGGGGATGATGTAATCCGGTCCAAAACTGATATGTTGAAGATTGTATGCTTCGGTTACTTCCTCTGGAACAGGCTCCTTTGCCAATTCAGCTATTGCACGAACAGCCGCGAGTTTCATCTCATCATTAATGCAAGTGGCGCGAACGTCCAAAGCTCCTCTAAATATGAATGGGAATCCAAGTACATTGTTGACCTGATTGGGATGGTCGCTTCGGCCTGTCGCCATGATAATGTCTGGTCGTGCGTTGATGGCGATGTCGTAAGGGATTTCTGGATCAGGATTGGCCATCGCAAATACAATAGAATTCCAAGCCATACTTTTAATCATCTCTTCTGTTACGATGTTGCCTTGAGACAGCCCTAAAAACACGTCCGCATTTACCAATCCATCTGCAAGACTCTCGAAGCGAGCCGATGTGGCATACTTAGCCTTGCGCTTATCGAGGTCAGTGCGCTCGTCCGTTACCAAGCCTTTACTATCAAATACAAATACATTCGATTTCGATGCGCCCAATTTAATCATCAAGTCGATGCAAGAAAGTGCAGCAGCACCGGCTCCGCTAACTACAATGCGCACAGCAGCGATATCTTTCTTCGCTAGCTCCAGTGCATTTAAAAGCGCCGCGCTTGAAATAATAGCCGTACCATGTTGGTCGTCATGCATTATTGGAATGCTCAACTCTGCTTTTAGTCGTTCCTCGATTTCGAAAGCTTCGGGTGCTTTGATGTCCTCTAGATTGATACCACCAAATGTCGGAGCAATGTTTTTTACAGTATTCACAAATTCGTCTACATCAGTAGCACTTACTTCAATGTCTATGCTATCGATGTCTGCGAAAATTTTGAAAAGCATACACTTTCCTTCCATCACGGGTTTGCTGGCTTCAGCTCCCAAATTTCCAAGTCCCAAAATAGCGGTGCCGTTGGAAATTACTGCTACCATATTGCCCTTGGCAGTGTAGCGATATACGTCTTCAGGGTTGGCGGCGATCGCCAAAACGGGCTCTGCTACTCCAGGTGAGTATGCTAAGGCCAAATCTCGTTGAGAACTGTGCGGTTTGGTTGGAATAATTTCCAGCTTGCCTTGTCTGCCCTGTTCATGATAATCTAACGCCTCTCCTTTTCTGATATGATCCATAGGGTAATTTTAAAAACGAGCGGCTAAATTACAAAAGAAGTCCCGCTCAATCGAACGGGACTTCTTCTTAGAATGATATGTTAATAACAAATATCTAGATCAATTCACCATCATACGCTTGGTGGCCATCACCTTTCCATCTGCCACGATAGAGTAAAGGTACATTCCTGCATCAAAGTCTTCACCGTTGAGGAGGATAAAACCGTTTTTACCAGTGATGTTTGATTCTTGAACCACTTGACCAACCATGTTGTAAATTACCAGTTTGGCTTGGCTGGGTTGGTTTTTAAAGCTGTATTGCAATGTTCCTAGGCCATTTAACGGGTTAGGGCTAAGCTCACTAAGTTCCAATGCCGAGCCATTTGATGCTTCATTGATATCGCTTGTCAATCCTACGCTGTATTGCACTGTTTGACAAGATTCGTCGGTTTGATCAGCTGCGTTGAAAAAACAATATTCTATAAAGGTATCTCCAGCATTGTTGTTCGGACGATAATGCGCGTAAAATGTAGTATTGATGGCTCCAGGCCCCATACTAATCGCTAAGCTGTTTGGAGAAACATCCACAGTTTCTGTGAAACAAACATTCCAACAGAAGTAATTGATAGAACCCTCTACAGCTGATATCACATTGCGGCGAACTCTTACAGAGACAGTAGCGTCACTTACGTTCTGCACGTGCCATTCTGCCACTAATTCGTCAGCAGCACCCAACTCCTCCAAAGAACCTGTAACAAGTGTCATCGGATTGATGTGTGAGATACTCTGTGTGAAACCACTGAACGCAACTGCAACAAAAAATGAAGTAAATATCTTTTTCATAGAACTATTATTTCTCCAAAAATAAGAAATTTAAGCTTCGACGCGCTCTCTAAATTGGTCAAACTTGGAAATCCAAAATTTCCTTTAACTCTCAGTTGTTGACTTTAGGAGTACTATTTTGGGACTAAACAGAATGTGAGATTGGATGAAGTTTTTCTATTTTAGCCTTTCTTAAAATAACCAAATCAATAAAATCAAATGAAGAAAATTTTACTAGCCTTTGTTGCTGTATTTTCTATGTTTACGGCCTTTTCACAGCTCGCAGACGGTTCTACAGCACCTGACTTTACCCTTACAGATATCAATGGTAATGAATTCACACTTTCTGAAGCACTCGCTCAAGGAAAGACTGTGATTATTGACTTCTCTGCCACATGGTGCGGTCCTTGTTGGGGGTATCACATCAGCGGTTCTATGGAAACACTTTTTGAAGAGCATGGACCAAATGGAACTTGTTCTGAAGACTTCGTAGTACTATACATCGAAGGTGATACTCAAACTACTTTGGCCGACCTTCAAGGTACTGGTAACAATACACAAGGAAACTGGGTACAAGGTACTGGCTATCCTATTTTCAACCCAACTGCTGGCGACGTTATGGATGATTATGAAATCAATTATTTCCCAACCATCTACAAAATTTGTCCAGATGGTATCATTAACGAAATCGGTCAGGCTTCTTTGGATATGTTTGTTAACCAAAGCGAAGATTGCTACGATACAAACGACATGAAAATCAATGCAACTTCAGGACTCGTTTGTTCTGGTACTTTCAATCCAACTCTCACCGTTCAAAACCGCAACTTTGCTACGCTTACCTCAGCTACTATTCACTACTCTGTAGACGGTGGTGCTGAGCAAACCTTCAACTGGTCTGGTTCACTTTCAGCTGGTCAGTCTGAATTGGTAGAACTTCCATCAGTTACATTGGCTGGTGGTGAGCATACATTCGAATTCAGCGCTGTTTCTCCAAATGGTATCGAAGATAGCTACGGTTCAAACAACTGTAAGAAGGCTACATACAACGTAAATACTGCTACTGCTCTTGCAGTGCCTTATGCTCAAAACTTCATGACGCCTACATTCCCATACGCCAACTGGATTATTGATAATGCAGATGGTGGTATTACCTGGGCACGTGTTGGTACAAACCAAGGTTCTTTGAAGTATGATTGTTACACTTACACAGCCAATGGTGCTCTTGATAGATTCATTCCAGAACCATTCAACCTTTCTGGTTTGAATGATGCTTCTTTGAACTTCAAAGTAGCTCACAAGAGATATAGCACTCAGTATACAGACGGTTTGCGCGTAGAAGTGAGCAGCGATTGCGGTGCAACTTGGACAGAAGTATTCTTTAAGCAAGGTGATGCATTAGCTACTGGTGCTGCTACTACATCAGCTTTCACTCCTGGCGCTAATGATTGGAGAACAGAATGCGTTGACCTCGCTAGTTATGCAGGTAGCGACAAATTGTTCGTTCGCTTCACCGGAATCAACGGATATGGTAACAACATCTACGTAGATGATATCAACGTTAGTGATGCAGAGTGTATCGTGAACATCAGCG
The DNA here is from genome assembly GCA_044371755.1 of Flavobacteriales bacterium. Lineage (GTDB taxonomy): Bacteria > Bacteroidota > Bacteroidia > Flavobacteriales_D > Sanyastnellaceae > JAIXWP01. The sequence continues at coordinate 8,042 of JBILSZ010000095.1, forward strand.
AAAATACTGGTGACAACACAAACATGGTTATCTATCCAAACCCTGCAAACGATATCGCTAACGTTAATTTCTCTATCGCTGAGAACGCTGACGTTGTGATCGAAGTAGTAAGCTTGGTTGGTCAGAAAGTTGTTTCTGTGAACAAAGGAAACCTAGCTGCTGGTAACTACATTCACCAATTGGATGTACAAAACCTTAACGCTGGTATCTACCTCGTAAACGTTATTGCTAACGGTGCTGTTAACACATTGCGCGTTACAGTATCTAAATAATATTTTCACTCGCTTTACAGAAAAAACCTCGGTCCATGGGACCGAGGTTTTTTTTTCAAGAATATTAGAATAAGGCGAAATGGTATAATCATTGAGTAGCACTTTTCAATAAATTCGTATCACAATTATTTATTATGAAAAAATTCTTTGCTCTTCTTGCTTTAGCGTTAAGTATCTCAATTGCCAATGCCCAAGTAGCCAAACTTCCAAGCGTTCAACTAAAGGATATGGAAGGAAATACAGTCGATACAGGAAAACTGAATAATGATGGAAAGCCAATTATTATAAGTTTTTGGGCCACGTGGTGCAGCCCTTGCAAAAAAGAATTGAATAACTACGCTGAACTTTACGATAAATGGCAGAAAGAAACAGGAGTTAAAATAATTGCTGTGAGTATCGATGATCAAAGAAGCGTAACCAGAGTAGCGCCTTATGTGAACAGCGTTTCATGGGATTATCAGGTGCTTTTGGATTCAAATAAACAATTTGCGTTAGCCTTGGGAGTAAACAATGTTCCCCACACATTCTTAGTTGATGGTAAGGGCAATATCGTTTGGCAACACAATAATTATTCGGAAGGTGATGAAGAAGAACTATATGAAGAACTTTTAAAAATTAAATGATAGGACATTTTTAGTCTTAATCGAGAGGCCTTTAGCATTCGCTAAAGGCCTTTTTGTTGTTACCTTGCAACACTTTCTTAATACCACTTTTTTAATTTCATGAAAGCAAGAGTCATCCTGTTGTCCTTCGTCTGTTTATTAAGTATTCAGTATACAAAGGCCCAAGAAAATAACGCTCCTCAAGGGCAGCTACGTGGAAATTTTCAGTTGTTATGGCAGCAGTACACAGAGGATAGCACCATCGGTGCTGTAGTTCCTCCGCCCAAAACAGCTTTGAATGCTTTCGGGAATTTTACTTACACTTACGGAAAATTCACAGGCGGTGTGCGTTTTGAATCTTATCTTGATGCCATTCAAGGATACTCCGTTGGTGCGAGGTACAAAGGAACAGGAATAGGAAATAGATATGCGCAATACAAGACAGATCTGCTTGATATTACAGTAGGTAATTTCTATGAACAATTCGGTTCTGGCCTGGCGCTTCGAACCTACTGGGAACCCAATCTTGGAATCGACAACGCCTTAGATGGCGCTCGTGTTGTTCTGACCCCATTTGCAGGCGCCACTCTGAAAGCAATCTATGGTCACCAGCGCCTTGCATTTGATAGTCGCATCGTCAATTCAGAATCTATAGTGCGCGGTGCTGATGCTGAATTCAATATTAACGACATCGTAGGTGCCATTAAAACTGCCAATCGAGATACATCATCGGGTTTTGAAAGTTCTAAACTCAAAGTTATTCTCGGAGGAAGTTATGTGAGTAAATATGAACAAGGTGGAATTTTGGAGGTCGATTCATTGCTCTTAGCATTCCCACAAAACGTGGGTTTGATGAGTGGAAGGGCCAATGTCTATTATGGACCATTCTCCATTTATCTTGAGTACGCACATAAAGTGAATGACCCAAGCAAAGACAACGGATATATCTACAATAAGGGTGAAGCATTTTTCGCCAACGCAAGCTTTTCAAAGAAAGGTTTTGGAATCAATGCTGCGGCCAAAATGATTGATAATTTGAGCTTCAGATCTAATAGAGATCTATCGCTGTTTGATGTACCCATCAATTTTAATCCAGCATTGACAAAACAGCACACTTATAATCTTGCAGCTACATTGTATCCTTATGCTACGCCGCTTGCCGGAGAGGTGAGCTATATGGCCGAAGTATTTTATACAATTAAAAAAGGAACTGCTCTTGGCGGAGAATATGGTACCAACATCACAGTGAACTATGCTGCTGCAAACAGTCCTGATGTCACACCGCTCGAAGGCCGTGAAAGCCTCATCAATGGCTATCGAAGAAATTCACTCGGATTTGGCGACGATAAATATGTGCGAGATTTTAATGTTGAAATTAAAAAGAAACTCAGCAAAAAATTGAGCTTAGCAGCTACTTACTATTATTTAGAGTTTAATACACTTATCACACCTGTGACGAACGATTTTAAAGGTTTGTTGTTTGCAGATATTCAAGTGCTCGAGGTAAATTACAAAGTAGATTCAAAAAACAATTTTCACATCGAACTCCAAGCCATGCAGACCGAGCAAGACAAAGGAGATTGGGCCACGGCGTTGGTAGAATACACTTATTCTCCTCATTGGAAT
>JBILSZ010000189.1:0-3085 GCA_044371755.1 Flavobacteriales bacterium
CTGAAAATGAAATGGGGGCTTTGCTCCCACTTCAATCCTTTAATTTCATTTTTAGGGAAGAAAAAACTTAGAAAACCTAACTATATTTTTAACCCAAAAATGGTCAACCTATTTCAGTACAAGACAGATCTTATCGAACTGAAATTCTCGATGCCTTTGCATTCGATAATTTGAAACAAGTACGCCCTTAACACAAGCCTGGATGTGGTCATACAACAAAGAAAGGCCACACAGCGCATTGAACTATCACACCCCCACCCAATTCATGTTGAAATATGGAAAACTCCATGGCAATCCCGCAGGGCTGAACGAGTTTCCCACATTCCAACATGACAATATCAATAACAACTTAAAAAGTTTAATTTTAAACAATAAGGTTTAAGGGAAGCTTTCAATCCGATTTTTCGACTCAAAACTTCCTTAAGTGAATGACAATCATATGTCATCGAGATAGTTGCATTCTGTCGCAGGTTCTGTTATCTTTGATCGCCAATAACTTTCATAGAAAAAGCCTCTAAAATTGTTTGACAATTATGAACGAGTAGTAATGATAGGAATTAAAAATAAACCATCTAGGCTTGGTATGGAAACGGCACGACAATGCTTCTTTCTCACTTTTTTTACGCTGCTAACTTAAGTTGGGCTTGTAAAGAATTTTTCCACCTAAACATAATAAAAATGTCACAACACTTCAACTTTGAGAAAAAAATAGTATACATAGATATGGATGGTGTATTGGCTGACTTTGAAAAATCCGTAAGAGGAGTTTGTGCGGAATGGGACCTTCTTACGATAGAAGAAAGAAACAATATGACTGACGATATCTGTTCCAGTATCCCTGGTTTTTTCAGAAACCTCGAACCTATTGATGGGGCAATAGAGGCCGTTCAAAGAATCTCCTGTTTTTATGATACTTATTTTTTGTCTGCGGCAATGTGGAATGTGCCTGAGAGCTATACAGACAAGCGTATCTGGATTGGGAAGCATTTTGGTTCGGAGTTTCGAAAGCGGCTTATACTTACGCATCGCAAAGATTTGAACATAGGACATTTCCTGATAGATGACAGAACTTCTCATGGAGTTGATAAGTTCAATGGCGTGCATATCCACTTCGGAAGTCAGATGTTCCCGGATTGGTTAAGTGTGGAAAATCATTTAATGTCATTGGATATAAAGCTGCCTAAGGATATCTCTTTTGATGACATCAAAAAAATATGACGGGTCAAGTACGTTAGGTTTTCGAGAGTTATAAATCAGTCTTCGCAGAAAAAACAACAGAAAATGAAGGTCTACTTTTATCATCCGCCAACAAAAACAACAAATCCGCTTGTTGATTTTGAGCCTTGGAATGGAGAGCATTATCCAACAGAAAAAGAAACAGGGGTGTACATTTATGGCATAAGAGTGAAAATCGACGGTCATCTCAAATTTGTACCAATTGTTGTAGGAGAAGGAGTGTTGTTTAAGAGGTTGTACAAAGACCACTATCTTGGTAAATTTTCTAATCCGCTTGCTACTCTTTTAGGACATAGTACAAAAAATTCTGGTGACGCAAAAGAGCTATGGGATTTCTCAAATAGTAATTTGACTGTTTCAGAACTAGAGAAAATTTATCTGGATATTGACTCGTACGATAAGGCTCTTGGCAAAAGAGGCAAGCTATCGCTAGTAGCCAAACTGCCTAATCTCATTTTTTTCCAAGACAGTAATTTTTTTCATTTAAAACACACTCTTTCACCTGTCGAAAAGAATATAAACATAAAAATAGAAGAATCCATTGACTACTTAATGGACATTCTTGTAAAAGGTCATATAACCAAAACAAAAGACATTAGAGAACATGTATCAAGAATACTATTGACCCTAGGAAATTTCAGAGATCGATTCTATTACGTCTATGCAAGTGCTAAAAACAACCTTGGAATTGATTTTACTGACAAAGGGATTCTTCTTAGCATTGAAAAACAAACGAAAGACAAACTTAAAAAAATCAACATATTTACTTCGGCCGATGAAAGGGTGGGAACAATCATGGATCCAATTGGAATTGATTTGTCCCAAATTCAAAACGAATTAGTGAATATTGGTGAGCATGATTTTAATAATTCTAATGGGAGTTACTCATTCCATTAATTCTAATTAACTAAAATGAAAAGGCAAGAAAACGCAGAGAAACTTCTTGAAAAGTTTGCTGACATAACATTATTAAATGGTAAACGATTTACATTTAGTGCTTATGCATTAGAGCACAAAGACCATCATTATTCAGGAAAGGAAGGGATTTCGTATTTGCTGGAAGAGCGAAAAGTTAGTTCTTACTTTGTTGCAGAAGTTGCCATTGAATTGAGTCCAAGAGGTGGTTGGAGTTTGTACCAACACTTTTTTCAATTAGACCTGGTGTCAATAAAACATGAATTGAATAAAATTGCAACGATTGATCAGAATTCCATATTATATCAATCAGAGGGTATTGCGAATTTTCTTGCTGAACGATACTTTGAAATCGTGGATTCACTTATTGATTATAATGGGGAAAAAGACAATTATGCAGAGATTGCTGCGATGATTTTCAAATATAGGGCTTCTGTTGCAGGTGTAAGATTTAGCGTATGAGTCCCATCACCCTCTTCCAATCTGCAGGCTTCGGTATTCCTGAACCTGAAATAACTATTGGCTTGCTTTCTCAAGCAAATATTGTAGATATACCTTGTCGGGATTTTGGAAAACCATATACCGACGTGGATGAGAAAATTGCGGGGAACATTTTTAAATGGCTGAGGACGGGCTACAAAGTGCTTAGCAAGGTGCATGAGATAGAAAACAGGGTGGTTGTATTCACGAATGTATGCGACAAACTCAGTGAGCGCCTTGCTGTCCAGCTCGAAACTTCTTGTGTTGACACTTCTCAGGCTTGTATCGATTTGGTCCGCTCATTTGCTTTGGCTGATTATATCATAGAAAAGGTTGTCTTTGAGATGGAGGGAAATTGGTTGCTGAAAAAGCGAAATCCGGTTCATTCAGGTTTGCTGAAATATTTTCAGTATTGGTTAGTGCATCTGGACTTGCGGGAAAACCAGAATGGGGG
>JBILSZ010000190.1:0-3046 GCA_044371755.1 Flavobacteriales bacterium
TTTTCTTGCGGCGTACCCATCGTGTGGTAGTACACCATGTGATAAAGGTTGTTGCCGCTGAGTTCTTCGCCTTTCTTTGGTTCTGGATATCTGCAATAGAAGAAGCCATTGCCATACCAAGCGCAATCGGAGAATTTTACCCATCTAATTTCATCGCCTGTCGGTTGTTTAGTGGCGATATCATAAACCACAATTTTCGACCAGTCGCTGCCGCCTTCGCTGATAGCGAATGCAACATATTTGTTGTCGTCGCTTGGTGAGAGCAATGATGCGGATGTGGTGCCATTTTCAGACAATGCATTTACATCAAGGAAGAGTTCGTCAGCACCGCCCAATCCATTTCTGACGAAGTATTTTCCTTGTGCTTCGAGGCCAGAGTTTTTATAGATCATAAAACGATCTCCCACTTTCACTGGCGAACCTACTTTTTCAAAATTGATAAGGTCAGTGATGCGATCTCTGATTTTATTTCTAAAAGGAATAGAGTCGAGATAGCCTCTTGTCACTTGGTTTTGTGCGGCTACCCAAGCGCCTGTTTCTGCGCTCGTATCATTTTCGAGCCAGAGATAAGGATCATTGATGGCGGTGCCATGAAAGTTTAGGCTCGAATCCACCTTGGCGGTTGCCGGATACTTTTCAATTGTCATAAGCTTGATGTCTTGTTCTTTTTTCTGTTCGCTGCACGCTGTGATGGCTAATGCAACCGCGAAGAATAGTGAGATGTTCTTAATCATTGCAGGAATTATTTGGTCTTAATTTTTAACTTTTGTCCGGGTCTTATCTTTTGTCCGATTTTATTCCACTTCATTATTTCTTCTGGTGTCACTTTATATTTCTTAGCAATACTCCAAAGTGAATCTCCAGATTTTACTTTGTAATAAGTAAACTTCTCTGCTGCCTGCTTTGGTTTGTTCTCGATCGTTGGAACGGGGGCTTCTGGTTTTTTTACAGAGTCGGGTTTGATGTTTTCAATTACTTGAGTAGTATCAACTGCATCAGGAACGGCGGTGGGGTCAATGTTGGGATTCTCAGGTGCCACGTCTGGCTTAGGCGTGCGCCTTTTTGTACTTTTTACAATAACTAATCTCTGCCCTTGTCGGATTTTATCACTTCTAAGCTTATTCCATTTTTTCAATTGACTGATGGTCACCTTGTGCTTGCGAGCGATCGTTCCAAGTGTCTCGCCTCTTCTTACGGTGTGGAATATTTTCTCTTCTACAAGTGTGAATTCTCCAGCATTGGATGCGGGAGCGGAAGGCTTCGGTTGGTAGGCGTAGATATTATTTTCTTGCGAAATGAATTTTCCATACACGCCGTTATCGATCAGCAACGTGGTTCGTCTGTAATTAGGGTCAATATATTTTCCAATAAAAACTGGATTTACATTGATGAAGCCATCGTAAGTCCAGTTGCTCAGTTTTATAAAACCTTCCACCAAGGCTGTGTCTTTCACGGCGATGGGTTCGAATTGTCCCAAGATTTCGAAATACGTTGTGAGTTTATTTGGGATTGTATAAACGAATTGATCGAAGAGATGCTGCGTATATTCGAAGAAGCTCACGAATATTTCAGCTTGCTGTTCTAGGGGCGAATTTTGTGTCGTTGTGCGTTGGGTTTGTGCAAAGGCCCTTGAGATATACCATGCTTTGAGAACAATGTCTTTTTCTCCTTGAAAAAATTGATAAAGTTCTGCAAGTTCACGCACTGCGGCATCCGTAACGAGATCTCCACCGCGTCGTTCATCTACGAGCGAATCAACTTGCAAGCCGCGCTTTCTGGCAGTGAGATAATCAAGCGCCCACATTCCTGCTCTATCGGGATTTACGGATGCATGTTGATTGTATCCGCTGACGAGCAATGGCAAATATTTGAATTCTCGCGGAAGTTGTTTGGTGCTGAGTTTTTTTTCGACTAAAGGGAAATACAAGTGGCAAAGACTCGCAAGTTGAATGCATCTTTTATTTTCATTATTTGGAAAAATAAGATTTTCAAAGTTTCGAATCTTATCATCGTCCCATCCTTTTGAAAGAAAATATTTTTTAGAAATTTTCTTGGACTCGATGATTTTATCGAGGGTATTTTTATCAATAAAGGCAGCATCATCAATGGTGGTGAATTCTTTCACCAACCATTGATCACTACTTTTTGTAAAAATATTTTCTTGTTTTGAAAAGAATGGATTTTGCGCGAATCCTGCAAAACTCCACATTGACAACAAGAAGAAACTCAGAAATTTCATCAATCGAAATTAGTTCACTTGAAACTCAAGACGCATGGTAATGGATGCTGTTTTATTTTTCGCAGCAGTGTTGAAAGTGCCGCCCCAGCTATATTCTTCGGAGCTATTTTGTCCTGTGATTTGAAAAATGCCCATCGTTGCGTTGCGCAGGTTGCCGAGAGATGCATTGCTGTTGCTAGCGATTTGCTCTGCCCTCACACGAGCATCCTGTGTTGCTGAAGCAATCATTTCAATTTTTAATTCGGCCAATTTGGTATAATAATATTCTGGGCTGGGAGAATATAGTTCTACACCTTGATTGATCAATTCAGTCACCTCGCGCACGATGCCTTCAATTTTATCCACCTCTTTGGATTCGATGGTAATGTTTTGTGTAAGGCTGTAACCAGCAAAAGTGCTGGTGTAATTGCCATTGTTATCGTAGCGGCTATCAAATTCTTTTTGAATATTGACGGCAGAAAAAACCATAGCAGACTCTGGTACTCCCTTACCTACGAGGTATTTCTTTACGATTTCGCGGTCTTTGTTTAATTCGGTTGAAGCGCTCTGTAAGTCAAAGCTGCGGCGCGAGTAGCTGCCGTTCCAGACGATAAGATCGGAAACGAAGTCTTTCGAACCGAGACCCGTTACATAGATTTTGTCCTGTGACTTATTTCTGTTTGAAAATGCATAAGCGAAAATGCCTGCAGCAATGACAATAGCCGCGGCAATGAAAATAGAACCAATAGATTGTTTCATGTGAGTTGAATAGTAAAGCCCGAAAATACGAATTCACGACCATTGAAAATGCCAAAGTTTTTAGCAGAG
>JBILSZ010000191.1:0-3043 GCA_044371755.1 Flavobacteriales bacterium
GGCAGTACTCAATGTGGTGAGTCTTCTTTTTTTCCTATTGTTCTTTGGAGATAGCGTATTTGCGAAGGCTGACTTTTATCAGCTATTTCTTGGGTTGTTCTTGGGTAGCACGGGCCTGGGGATCACATTAACATTTATTGCAGGCCTGGCTTACAAGTCGGGCGCAGGCGTCGGATTGGTGGCTATACTTGGCTTTCCGGTTATCATTCCGTTGCTTATCACTATTGTACGGTTTACGATTGGGGCCTTGCTGGGGGTGACATTTCTGAACAATGGCCTTCATTTGTTGGTATTATTGATTCTAAATGGTGCCTCATTACTTCTTTCCTTGCTTTTGTTCCCCTACCTTTGGCGGGAATAAAAACCTGGATATTTCGAAAAGGAAAATAGATTGTCTATGAAGACTTGGCTTAAGGTACTGGCGGTAATATTTCTGGTGTATGCGGTGGTTGCTTCTTTGATGTTTCCCCTAGCACCAGGAGGACTCACGGTAGATATTGATAAGATTACTCCGGGCGAAAACAATTTCACCTTCACGGGTTACAACACTCATTTTAAAAACGATTCGCTGCAAGTATTTGTGGCCAGCAGCAACACTTACTTCTGCTGCACCGTGCTAGAGGTTATCGACGATAGTCGCGTTCGCGTTTCGGCAGCACTTCCTGATACGTTGCCATCCAACGATATTGGATTTTACGCCAATACTCCTGTCGATGGGACTGTTTACGTCCAAAAGCCCATTGGTTCAAAAGAGTTCACATTTATCGAAGGCGCAAAGCCGATGTCTGCATGTGAGGTGAAAGTGGCCAATGATGAGCATCGCGAGTTTGGTTATCCCTTTCAGATTATCATTTTTGAGACCATCCGCAATTTGATGTGGCACGTACCGATGTGGTTTACGATGTTTGTATTGATGGGTATTTCGTTTGCGCAGAGCATTCGGGTTTTGGCCAAATCAGGAAGAGAGGATTCATTGGATGCTTCGATCAGTTTCAAGACCATCGCAATGTTTGATCTTAAAGCAGCTACTGCCGCCAATACAGGATTGCTCTTTTGTATCTTGGGATTGATCACTGGGTCTATTTGGGCGCGCTTCACGTGGGGTGATTGGTGGACCAACGATCCGCAGCTCAATGGAGCGATGGTGGTCTTTTTGATGTACATGGCTTATTTCATTCTTAGAAATAGTGTTAACGACGAAGAAAAGCGCGCGCGTTTAGCGGCAATCTTCAACATATTCGCATTCATTTTAATGGTGGTGTTGCTGATGGTGATGCCGCGCTTTGCAGAGGGTTTGCACCCGGGCAAGAGTGGTAATCCAGCCTTTAGCTCATACGACTTAGATAGCTCTTTGCGCATGGTTTTCTATCCAGCGGTGATTGGCTATATATTGTTGGGATGGTGGCTTTACAGTATTCACCTCAGAATCAAAAAACTCGAGTGGAGAGATGAAAAATAATTTTTTGAAAATCGCACTAATTGTGATTTCGCTGGTTATCATTTCACCAGCAAAGGCGGCAGGTTTGGAAGAATATTTCTTCGCTAGTGGAAAAATCCGCGTCGTGATTGCCGTTGCGGCAATCGTATTGTTGGGATTGATCACCTACGTGATCATGCTAGACCGCAAGGTGAGCAAATTAGAAAAAAGAAACAAAGAGTCATGAAAAAGACGAACATCGTACTATTGGTGCTTATCGCCGTGGTATCGGCGATTCTTATTAGCGTGTATGTGGGAACCGTTCCTAGTACCACGTTTGAAGGAGCCAAATCAGCAGACGGTAAAAATGTGCGCATCACCGGCACGTTGGATAAAACACAACCTATCGAATATGATCCATTGGCCAATGCCAACCTCACCAAGTTTCATGTGATGGATAGCACCGGACATTCAGAAAAAATATATCTGACTTATGAAAAAGGAAAGCCGGATGGGTTAGAATTTTCAGAAAAAATCACACTACTAGGAAAATATGAAGAGGACGGAGCATTTCACGCGAATGATATTCAAATGAAATGTCCGAGCAAATACAATGATCAAAAGCACTCATTGGAAACAGCAGAAGCACAACAGTAGTCTTTGATATTCTTTATTAAATAAATGAACGAAATACAGTATCTCAATGAGAACGCATTGCCCGGCATGCTGGGCAATTTTTTTGTAGTTCTCAGTTTTGCAGCCGCAATTTTTGCAACAGTCGCATATATCCTTAGCGCACGTTCCAAAGGCATTGATGATGTTTGGAGAAAGCCCGCCCGCATTGGATTCTATTTGCATGGTGTCGGTGTGATTGGTGTAATTGGGACTTTGTTGTACATGCTTATCAATCACATGTATGAATACAAATACGTGTGGGAACACCTCAACAACGAGATGCCGTTGCAATACGTATTCTCATGTATGTGGGAAGGACAGGAGGGAAGCTTTTTGCTTTGGACCTTTTGGCACGTGATTCTTGGTTTTCTTTTGATTCGCTGGTCGCGCGATTGGGAACCTTGGGTGATGGCTGTTGTGGCGGGTGTTGAAGTGTTTCTCGCTTCGATGTTGCTCGGTGTATATTTCGGAGATTTTCAATTTGGTAGCAATCCTTTTATCCTCAATCGTGAAGCCGCAATTAATGTGGGCTTGCCATGGACACAGAATGCCGACTATCTCAGCCTTCCAGTGTTTTCGAATGGTCGTGGATTGAATCCATTGCTTCAAAATTATTGGATGACCATTCACCCTCCGACGTTATTCTTAGGTTTTGCATCGACGCTTGTTCCATTTGCATACGCCATCGCAGGGCTTTGGAGAGGCGATCGCAGCGGATGGGTGAAACCAGCGATTCCGTGGGCCTTTTTTGGTGTCATGATATTGGGTACTGGTATTTTGATGGGCGGTGCTTGGGCTTATGAAGCGCTTGGTTTTGGAGGCTTTTGGGCATGGGATCCGGTAGAGAATGCCTCGCTCGTTCCGTGGCTCACGTTTGTAGCGTCTGCTCACTTGTTAGTCATCAATCAACGCAAGCAGACCTCGTTGTTTAGTGCATTGGTGCTCACGCTC
>JBILSZ010000022.1:0-33928 GCA_044371755.1 Flavobacteriales bacterium
CAGGAGCTGAGATGCTGCTGATTCCTTGAATGAATAAATCGTTATCACAGTTGTCATCAAATACAGGTGCAAAAGCTGGTACGGGCTGTCCGCACTCTACTGTAATTTCAGTTTCGTATGGCGCTACAGTTGGCGCAATAGAATCAATAATATTAATTGTCTGAACAAAAGTTGATGTGTTGCCACAAACGTCTTCTGCAACATAAGTGCGGATGATTTGACCTTCGCACTCACCAGCAATAAACTGATCGGTGTATGTCAATTCAACATCGCCTTCACAATTGTCTGTTGCAGATGCAAAGGCTTGATCGATAGCATCACCACCAACACCAGAAGCTGGCGCGGTTGGTCCTGCCAAACGCACCCAAATGCGTGGTCTTTCTTGATTGGTGCCTCCAGTAAATGTGAATACACCATTGATTGTTATATCTCCGAATGGAACACCAGAGTTATCGAAGTTTTGTGAAACAGCATTGCTATTACTAGAAGAGAATGCGCCAAAGTCAACACCATTAATCTCAAAGCTAGAGATCGAAGCTGTGTTGCCATTTTCACCGCCTTGAGCCCAAAGGTTGACATAGTTGAATGCTTGGCCAGCCAATGATGGAGAAACTGTTGTAACAGATTCTTCGTTGTCACCGTAGCTATCGTTTCTATTGAAGTCAATGCTCCAAGTAGTTGCACCAGTTGCTACTTCATATTGCAATTGGAAAGAGTAATCTTGGCCATACAACCATACTGGAGCACCTGATGGATCAAGTTGTGTAGAAGCATTTCCTGGCGATGGAACTGCTGGCGTAAATAATACGCCTTCGAATCCGCTTATACCATTGCGAACTCGAGCGTCCACTACATAGCTTAACTCTGTGACATCAGAAAGTGATGGTTCACCTTCATTTAGTGATAAGCCATCACATGCCACCTCGATTACCTCTTCTGCTGCAATTACTGGATTAGTGTTATCTTGAACAAAGATGGTGTGAGTTGCAGTTTCAACATTTCCGCAAACATCTGTAGCTGTAAGGGTACGGATAACCGAATATTCATTCGGGCAATTTCCATCCTCCATTGCTTCAGATATTACTACCTCAACTTCACCTTCACAATTGTCTGAAACGAGGTAGGTAGTTTCTGGAAGTTCATCTTCACATGAGATAAATGAAGTTTCAGATACTGAATCAAAACTTGGTGCTGTGTTATCAAACACATAATACGACGCACTAGCAGTTCCAACGTTTCCGCAAGCATCTGTCGCATTCCATGTGCGAATAATTACATATTCATTTGGACATCCGCCAGCGATTGTGTCAGTAGTAAAGGTCAAAGAAACAACTTCGTTGCACGAGTCGTCTGCAGTGGCCTGACCATATTCTATTTCTTGATCACATGAGAATTGGCCACCCATTGGAGCTTCTACAATTGGATCAGTAGTGTCTACAAAAGTGTAAACAGTAGATGCAGTGAATGAATTATCACAGTTGTCTGTGGCAATCCAAGTATAAGTGATAGTACTTTCACAACCTTCGGTTTCATTCATTGAGAATTCTATAGAAAGCTCTTCGTCACAATTATCACCAAACTCAATAGTAGGCATATCAACGATAGTCCCACATTCGAATGTTTGACTTGGAGTTTGATTTACTACAAAAGGAACTTGATTATCTTCAAGGGTAATTACTTGAACGAAAGTAGAGCTAAGTCCGCAAGCATCCGTAGCTGTATAAGTTCTGATGATTCTGCCTTCGCATCCACCACTAACTATTTGATCAACGTGTGTGATCTCAAAGCTATTGCAGTTGTCAGTAGCAGTTACAAATTGTCCTTCGTAATCATCACAAGGTCTTGTGATTTCAAGAAGTCCTTCAATCACTGGAGCCACTTCGTCAACTAAGTAAATGTTTTGATAGAAAATATTTGAATTTCCGCATTCATCAATGGCAGTCCATGCTCTTGTGAATCCTTCTGTGCATCCTTCGTTCCAGAATTGCCCATCTTCAAAATCTAGTGATACGTCACCACAATTATCAGAAGCAATAGGCTCAACTACAGGAACAGAAGCGATATCACATGCGTATGTGAAGCTATCTTCATTTGAGTCATCGAAAATTGGATTGGTTTCATCTACTACTGTATAAGTAACACTTGAACTTGCGTTGTTACCGCAATTGTCAGTTACTGTCCATGTGTAAACAATTTGGTAATTGTATTGACAAGTTCCAGGAATAGTATCCTGAGTAAGTGTCAATTCCAAATCTTCGTCACAGTTATCGTCATAGCTCGGAGTGCTCGGAGCAATGTAAGGAGCGTCGCAATTGAATGATTGCGGCTCTAATGTTGCAATTGTTGGATTGGTTAAATCGGTAACAGTGATTGTAGTGGTTGCTTCAGAAATGTTTTCGCAATAGTCCATTGCAACCCAATGCCAAACGATTGAATAGGAACAATCGTTCAACTCAATAATAGTTTGTGATGCTTCAATAATTTGAACTTCATATCCACATGCATCATAAATTTCAATTGAAGGAATCGCAGTTGGAACTTGGTCACAATCAACAACATCATCAGCCGGGTTTTCGATTACAGGACCTTGATTGTCAAGAATAGAAATATACTGTACTGCAGATGTAGAGTTGCCGCAAGCATCAGTAGCTATCCATGTTCTAACAATCACTCCGTAGCAACCACCAGAAGATAATCCATCTTGGAAGGTAACTGATACTTCATTACAATTATCAGTTGCGCTTGGTGCCTGAAGGTTCTCCAATTCGCCACATTGAATGTGGATATATGGATTGATTGTTCCAAATTGTGGAGCGATATTATCGGTCACTGTGATGAATTGTTCAGCAGTGATTGAATTGCCACAATCATCTGTTGCTGTCCAAGAGCGAATTATTTGCTCTCCGCATTCCAATTCGATCACAACTTCTTCATTCGCTACAATTGTAAGTTCATCGTCGCAGCTATCTCCAAAAGTTGGAGTAGCAGATGAAGGAATGATGGTGTTGCAAGCAACAGAATAGCTTGCTGGAGCAGTTAGGATGAAAGGCTGAACGTCATCAACAATATGCACGAGCTGTGAGAAGGTAGTAGAGTTACCACACAAATCCGTAGCAGTGATAGATCGCGATATGGTTTGATCGCAACCAGGTTCAGAGATTGCACTCAACTCATCAATGTCGAGATTTTCCGTACAGTTATCAATAAATGATACTTGAAGGGCTGGAACAGGTGTACCACAGCTCACCCAAATCTCTTCTTCGGGAGCGGTTACGATAGTTGGAACAACGTCATCCACAACGGTGATGTTTTGGAAGCAGTATCCAATGTTACCGCAATTGTCTGTTCCTGAATATGAACGAATGATTGATTTATTACAGTCAGTACCTTGAGCTTCGTCTTGCACCCATGCATAGCTAATATCACCTAGACATTCAGCCGTGATCAAGGAAACGAGAGAAGCATTTGGAGAAGGTACTTCATTTATACAAGTAACGTTTAGGTTTTCTGGACATTCCAATACAGGAAGATCGTCGCATATGCTACCTTGAATGAGAAGTGAATTGCTCAATTCGAAACATCCTTCTAAACTATTGGCGCTAATGCTATCAATGTTTTGTCCAACCTCAATACCACTTACAATTCCTGAATACGAAATTGAATAAGCGAAGAATTGACCTTCACCATATGACGACATATTGAAAGTACCCGTCTCATTGATTGCAAGAATGTTTCCATCAGCATCGGTCAATAAGAATTCAAAGTTTTCTCCAGGAGTAACAGCGTTACTTACAACAGAAATGATATCATTAAAACCATCGTTCAAACAATAAGGTGTTGGACCAGAATTTGGACCGAATGAAATAGTACCGGCCTGACACAAGAAGATAGAAAAGCTATTTGCTTTGATAAATACACCAGAGTCAAGGTTGCTATCAGATACGTCGGCAATTGCAAATTTGAATGTGTATGTTTCTCCAGGTATGATTGCTATCTGAGCAGTCAGAACCACAGTGAAACCATCATACATAATACTTGTTCCAGTAGTATTGTTGATATAGTAGGCAGTATTGCTGAGGGAGAGACAGCCTCCTGAAGTGCCGTTTTCTCCTGGAACACCATTATTAATACTGTTTACTGTAACTGGTAATGTAGAAGAAGGCACCAACGCCACGTTTACATTGTTATAAGATCCACCAAGAGGGTTGGGGCCGTCAACGAAAAAGCCGAAGATGTCATTGAATTGTGAGCATACATATTCATTGTATTCTTCTGAACCGAATACATATTGGATAGTAATGAAATCGCTTTCAGCTTCAAAGTCGAATGTCAACGCACATACGTCTCTTACGCTGAATGGCGTATAATCTTCCAAATCATCGTCGCCGTCGAAAGCGCTTGGTTGATTGACAGAGGTATTGCCAGATGCAGGATTACCAGCATCGCTGGCGAGACCCGAGGTCAGAAGAATACCATTATTGAGTCCAATGTTGGTGGTGCCGCCCGAACTGAATAATCCGGCTCCGCCATCGCCACATCGCAATTGTGCATTGCTGATAGTGACGCCAGAACCAACGATTTGGTTGGCGAGTTGTGTGGCAGTGACATTGTCATCCACCACCAATTGAGCTGGAGCTACAAAAGCAATCATCGAAGCGATGACTACGAGTAGGCTGCAACTAATTTTATAAAAATGTTTCATGGCTATGGTTGTAGGTTAGGTTAATTTCTAATGGGATTGGCTGTAGTCAGGGTAAGCAAATAATTATTCCAATCAGCCACAGACCATGCTGGTTGCTTCGAGCGTTGGAGCATTACTACCGCCTTTTGGCTTTCGAGCATTACTCGAAATGTGACCAACTCTGTATTCAAACCTTCAAAGAATGTCACAGCGGCGTCTTCGCTTTCAAAGCTGACACCAGTGAGAGTGAAGGAATACATATTCTTCAGAGGCTGATCGCCAACTAGTTGAAGAACTCCCGCCTCATTGAGGCTGGCAGAAGGATTGTTTTGAGCGAAAAGATTCGACGAAAGGGTGATTCCAATCGTCAAAGCCAATAAGCCAGCAGCATTTGCCAACTTAATCTTGCTGATTAAAATTTTGAAAAACATAGGTTTAGGCATTAGGTGTTGAAAAAAATACTCTATTGTGTTGTAATAGAGGTGACAAATATATATTGAATTTTATGATAAACAACCATTTATAGAAAAAAAAGTCATTTTAGTAGGATAAAAGTCAATTTTAAGAGAATATTAATGAGGATTAGTCGAAATGAAAATTTGATATATATTGTAGAAAGAAGGTAGGAAATGCGAGAATGAGTTGCATTTTTTCGTCCAATTCACATAGTCTTATCTTCGCGCCATGATAATTGTTGGAGATGCGCTTATAAGCGAAGATATTTTCGAGGAGCATTTTGTCTGTGATCTTAATGCTTGCAAGGGAGCTTGTTGTGTTGAAGGAGAAAGCGGTGCTCCTCTTGATGAAGAGGAAATTCCATTACTAAAAGAAGCTTATCCAGCGGCAAAGGCCTATATGACGCAAGAAGGAATTGATGCTATCGAGCGCGATGGCATTTTTGTAGAAGACAATGATGGCGATCTCGTTACGACATTGGTAGGACCGCATGCCGCCTGCACTTTTGTTTTTTATGATGAAAAAGGAATAGCCAAGTGTGCGCTCGAAAAGGCCTACTTGGAAGGAAAAACAACTTGGAAGAAACCATTGAGTTGTCATCTTTATCCCATTAGACTTACCAAGTTGAAAGAATATATTGGGGTAAATTATCACCGCTGGCCCATTTGTGCGCCCGCATGCGAGTGTGGAAGCAAACTGCATGTGCCAGTATTCAAATTCCTCAAAGATCCTCTCATTCGAAAGTTTGGAGCCGAGTGGTATTCACATTTGGAGGAGGCATATCAACTTTGGAAAGAGGAAAACAGCTAGTACGAGCTATTCACCTCAGTTTATTAATAATTAAAGATTTAGCTTGTTACTAATACATCTTATTAGACGCATCTTTGTTGACTGATGCGGTATACAATTTTCTTTTTGATATGGTTGTGCGCTCCAGTGCTGGTTACTGGACAATGGAATTATATTGTAGAGACGACAGAAGACATCAATTCGTCTGCGAGCGATATCGCTACTGATGTTTATAAGGAAAGTGTTTTTTTTACTTCTACATTTAAAAAGTCCTCCGATCAGAAAACCTGGAGCTTAGCTGAAACATCGAATCTATTTATTTCCCAAAGAAAAAATACTTTTCAAGAGTACAATCCCATCGAAAGGGTGCATGCTTTTAGGAATATAAAAAGCGAAAGTGGCGTTTCTTTTAGTGAAAATTTGAATGGATACATTTTTTCATCGGAGCAAGGGTATCAGGGAAAAGCGCAAGGAATAAGCAAGATTTACTTTTTATCTTCACAGGACAAGGCAACTCCAACCCTCGTTCCTTTTTGTGATGATGATGCTGGGTATTATCACCCGCACTTTGTAGATGAGTTGAATCTTTTACTCTTCTCCTCCAACCGTAGAGGTGGCCAAGGCGGTTTGGACATATGGTATTCATACTACCACAATGGCGAATGGACCAACCCCGCCAATTGCGGAGGCCAGGTCAACACAAGTGGTGAGGAGATATATCCTACTTTCTTCAACAATGATATCTATTTCTCGAGCAATGGTTGGGTTCCAGAAAAGGGCTTTGAGCTCTTCAAGTCTGAAGGCAGCGCCCAATGGATGAATGCTCTTCAGCTCGAGTATCCGCTCAACTCTGAGAAGGACGATTTTTCTATTCTATTTTTCAATAATGAAAAGGGAGTCTTGAGTTCCAATCGGACCGGTACGTTGGGGGCGTCTGACATTTTTTATTTTAAAAAAGTGGTAAAAAAACTTGCCGCCCACGGATACACAGCACGACTTGCGTCTTCCACGGCGCCAATTGCCCAGGCGCAACTTCTTTTTTTCGACTCAGCTTCTGAATTGAGCTTGGCAGCTACCACTGATTACAACGGCAGTTGTGCTTTGGATCAGCTTTCACTCAATGAAAAATTTATGGTCAAATTAGGCGGAGTGCAACCCGCCCTCTATCCGCAACTGAAGCTAAGCCTGATCGATGCAAGCGGAAATATCATTGGCACTTATCAATTTAATGATAAGGGAGAATTGACCCTTGAACTATTGCAATTTGTTTACAGCGATTTGCCTCTGCTAGATAATGAAGATCAAAGTATTTTAAATATTCAATTTTCCGGCCGTCTTCAAGCTGCAAATGCACAAGGAGTTCAAGCAGTGATCACAGTATTAGATCTTGATGGAAACATTATAGCCGTTGCAAAAAGCGATATTTTAGGCAAATTCAATATTTCCAGCGTGAGTCCTCTCAGGGAATATGTCTTCAGAATTTCCAAAGAACACAAAGCCGATCAAATGATATTGTTTGATAATGGCAACACCGTAGTACTTCCCATTCTCTCTGCTGAGGCATATTACAGGAGGATTCCTGAGGGAAAGGGCATTCATCTTGTGGATGAGAACAAAAGGGAAATAGTATTGAAAGAAGATGATTTATTTATCGTCAACCGTATTTATTTTGACCACAACAGTAGTGTTTTGAATAGCTACGCGAAAGAACAATTGGATGCAGTTTCTCGATTGTTAAGTTTCAATTCCCAGTTACAGGTCGATATCTGTTCTTACGCCGACGCCCGAGGAGGACATGCTTATAATCTGCAGCTTTCGAAACAAAGGGCGATCAGTCTTCTGCAATACTTAAAAAAGACTGGGGTAGAAGCAAATCGGATTTCTTATGCTTACAAAGGGGAAACAGAGATTCTCAATGAATGTGATGACTCGGTGGATTGTATTGAAGAAAAACATGCGATTAATCGGAGAACGGAGATTAAATTTGTCAGCAAAGAATTGACCTATTCAAATTCACATGAGCCAGAGAACAGGAATTAGCAAGTTGTTTCCCGATACCCAATTGAACACGGTGAGCGGGGATGTGCAAGAGAGTGGAACTTCACCCCTAGCGGGAATAAGTGATAGGCCTATTCGATGGATTAAAGTGAATAATATCGTTTTTACTGGTCTTGACGATGGTCTCTATCACACACAATACGGTCAGAGAGTGACCCTCGTACACGATACGTCCAATAAAGTCGTGGCATATTGGAATGAGTCCACCAGCACGGGAAGCGATGCTAGTAAAAGCTCCGTAGTTGGCGCCATTGCCATGGTCATGATGCTCACAGCAATCGCTTATTATGGAGGGATTTGGAATTTTATCTGGAAGGGAATAAATGAATGGTGGCTCACAATATTCATCATTTTTTGTTTCAGTCTATATGCACTTGTTTGGACTCCCATCTTCGCTTTTCGTGAGTTGAAGCGCCAAAACGAGGGTCATAAGATGCTAGAGCATCTCAAAAAGTAATCATAGATCGTCTTCGTCTTGTTCGTTGTCTTTTGCTTTTTTATCAAAAGTCACTAGTACTACTCCAATAAAGAACAAGCCAAAAGCGGGATAAAAGATCTTTGGATTACGCAGCAGACCTGAGAAGTAAAGAGCTGCTCCTACAAACAGTGCTAAGCGACCGATAAAGTAAAACCAAGCGAACAGTCGGCGGGGTTTTAAAGTGAATAGAAGCAAACTCCGAACAGTCATGCCGGCCATTCCCACGAGCAGCGCTACGCGCCAATAGGGATAGTGCATCCATTGACCGATGAGACCTATCGCAAGAATAAGCAAAGAACCATAACCTAGAATGGTATATGATTTTTTCTCAGGCTCGCGCTCGGGAAAGTCTAGGATGGGTTTATTTTCGCCTCGGTTTGTCATAGAATGGAAACCAAATTTATTCACTTTTGTTGTAATTCACATCTATGAAATTTGGTAAACTTTCAGATATCACAAACGTTGACTTTACTTTACCGAATGATCATTCGGTTACGAAAGATGCTCTGAATAAAGGTCAACAAGAATTAGTGATTCGCCAAGGTGGTACGATGTGGAACATCCCTGAGTGGATTGGTAAAATATTTCCGGATAAGACTCCAAAGAAAGACTTGATGCGTGCCTATGGAACGGCCTATGGTACCATTGAGCTGAATGCAACTCACTATAGGATTCCAACCAAGGAAGTAGTGCGAAATTGGTATCAAGCGATGCCAGATGACTTTGTCTTTTGTCCAAAATTTCCTCAACTCATTTCCCATTATCGTAGGTTCAAAAACAGCGATGGTTTGACCGATGAGTTTCTAGAGGCGATATTGGAATTAAAAGAGAAGTTATCTTTTTCTTTTATTCAACTCCCTCCAAATTTTACTTCAGATCATTCCGACGCATTAGCAGCCTATTTGAAGACGTTGCCGAGGGATATGAAGTTTGCACTAGAGTTCAGACACGAATCATGGTTTATACCGAATGAACGTTCATTCGGTATTTGGGAATTGATGAATACACAAGGGATTGCGTCGGTGATAACCGATACTGCTGGTAGGAGGGATGCTGTCCACATGAGGCTCACTTCACCTCATTGTATCGTACGTTTTGGGGGCAATGAATTGCACGCTACGGACTCGCAGCGCTTGGAGTCGTGGGTGGATAGAATTGCACAATGGAAAGAGGAGGGCCTTGAAGAATTTCAATTATGGATTCATCAACCCGATAGTATTCTAACCCCAGAGACATCACAGCTCTTTGCAGAGATGGTGAAGCGAAGGCTGGGCTTGGCAGTAAAAGCGTCTTCTATTTCACAAAAATTATTTTAATAAAAAAGCCGGGGCAGAGTGTCCCGGCTTTCTATTCGAAATTTTTGCAGGTTTCGAATCAATCGACGTTATCGTCTAAAAAAGTATTGTTGTCGCGAAGCTCAGTTCTTTTTTCACCGTTTTCATCAGTGCTTTCGGTAAGAGTGAAGCGAGACATGCTGCTCTCATTGCTATGTTGTACATTATCCAATGAAACTTTTCTGCGGAGATAAGCTGGTTCATTTTCCATTTCTGAGAGGCCGCTTGGAGTCTTCAACTTGAGGGTGAACTCACGAATTTTCATCTCACGATCTTTATTGCGGGCCATCAACTCTGTACGGTTGGGGCGGTCAGAGACCTGCACGCTTTCTTTATGCGTGATGGTATCAGTTGGGTTGCTATCCAACACGTTGCTCACCTGTGGCTTGAAGTTGAAAGAAGCTGGCTTTTCTTCTGGCTTGGGCTCTTCACTCTTGAGCTTCATAGAAGAGAGCGCTGGCAATTCTTCGGTATTAAACAATAGGGGCTGTACAGGCTTGGTTTCATCGCTCAAGTGATGAACCTTGATAAAAGGCTCTTCATTCTTCAATGAGTTGATAGGAGTGACAGGCTCTTCGGTAGGCTTGGTCACTTTGTTCACGAACTCTGTTGCATTCGGAGATTCTAGAACAGGCTTGTCCAAAGCATGTTTTACCGGTTCGCTATTAGAAGAATCGAGGAGTGTATCTACTGATTTTCCTTGGAAACCAGTAGCGATTACAGTCACACATACCTCATCCCCAAGGGTAGAATCGTTGCCATAACCCCAAATAACTTCTGCGTTCATGCCCGCTTGTTCTTGGATATAGTCTGTGATTTCAGAAACTTCATCCATGAGCAATTCGTCGGTACCATAAGTAATATTGAGGAGCACAAAATTGGCGCCGTGAATATCATTATCGTTGAGAAGTGGAGACTCGAGTGCAGTGTGAATAGCTCGGAGTGCGCGGCCTTCGCCTGAGGCGCGACCGCTACCCATGATTGCATATCCGCTATCCTTCATCACCGTCTTCACATCGTTCATATCCACGTTTACGGTTCCTGTAAGCGTGATGACCTCTGCAATTCCTTTTGCGGCAGTACAGAGAACTTCATCTGCGTGACTGAAAGCCTGCTTGAGGGAAAGGTTTCCATATAGTTCGCGCAATTTATCGTTGCGGATAATAAGCAAAGTATCTACTGCATCGCGCATTTCTTTGAGACCTGAATCAGCTTGCATCGTACGCTTGCGACCTTCAAACACGAAGGGAACAGTAACGATACCAACTGTGAGGATACCCATGTCTTTTGCGATTTTGGCAATCACTGGAGCTGCGCCAGTACCTGTTCCTCCGCCCATACCAGCAGTGATAAACACCATATTGGTATTGGTAGAGAGAAGCTCACGCAATTCATCCAAACTTTCGATTGCTGCGTTTTTGCCCACTTCAGGAATCGAACCAGCACCTCTACCTTCAGTGAGTGTAGAGCCCAATTGAATCTTGGTAGGTACTGGACTTTTATCCAATGCCTGAGCATCGGTATTACAAACGATGAAATCAACGCCTGTAATGCCTTGTTCATACATATAGTTTACGGCATTGGAACCGCCGCCGCCAACACCAATTACTTTGATGATGGAGGAATTTTCCTTCGGTAATTCGAATCTCAAAGAATTTTCCATGGGTCTTCTGATGGTTTGTACTTGTAAATCAGCATACTGACTCTTGAAGGGAGTTCAGCGCTTTGAATGGTCTAAGAAACTATCATTTCTTTTTTATCGAGAGGTGAATTTTAGAAAAGAGTCAACCAAGCAATGTTAGTAAATCCGACTTTTTTCAACCTTTTTTTTCGCCCACCAGAATGTGCTATTTTTGATAAATGAAACAGACCTACTCAATGATTTTGGAACACAAGCAAGCAGGAAAGAGGATGCTTGCATTGCTTGTCGATCCCGATAAAATCAAAGATAAAAATCACTTGGATCATTGGGTAGAGATCGTTCAGCGCAGCCAAACGGACTTTGTGTTTGTTGGTGGAAGCCTTCTCACCAACAACGAAATGGACAATGTAGTGCGCTATTTTAAAAGCAAGCTTGTCATTCCAGTGGTTCTATTTCCGGGCAATTGGAATCAAATTTCAGAGTCCGCCGATGCAATTTTGTTTCTTTCCCTCATCTCAGGACGAAATCCGGATCTCTTGATCGGACAGCATGTACACGCAGCCCCAATACTCAAGTCTACTTCTTTAGAAGTGATTTCAACGGGATACATGCTCATAGATTGCGGACGACAAACAACAGCATCTTATATGAGCCACACTCTTCCCATTCCTTACAACAAGCCAGATATCGCGGCTGCTACAGCTTTAGCAGGGGAATATTTAGGAATGAAATTGATTTATCTAGATGGTGGCAGTGGTGCTGAGCAGCCTATCAGTGCGCCCATGATTCAACGAGTAGCTAACTCTGTGAATCTTCCCATTATCGTGGGTGGCGGAATTAGAAGCGAAGAAGATGTAGTCAATGCTTTTTCAGCAGGGGCAGATATTGTAGTAGTAGGAACCGCGGTAGAAAAAGAACCTGAGCTGCTATTTTTTTTCAATGAAATCAAAGCCTCAATGAAATAATGATATCCATCATTTCCATACTAAGGCAATCCTCATTATTTTCACCCACTCAATATTAGAAACATGGCCATACGTAGACCTTTCAACCTCCAAGGTTGGATTCAAGAAAATAGAGATTTGTTGAAACCACCTGTTGGTAACAAAAACTTGTACAAAGAAGCAGGAGATTATATCGTTATGATCGTGGGTGGCCCAAATGCCCGAAAGGACTATCATTATAATGAGACGGAAGAATTATTTTATCAAGTAGAAGGTGATATCAATGTCCGCATTCAAGAAGATGGGCAGGCGGTTGATATACCCATCAAGGCAGGTGACATGTTCTTATTGCCCGCAGGCGTGCCGCACCAACCACAGCGTGGTGAAAATACCGTAGGGCTTGTGATTGAAGTAAAAAGAGCCGATCGAGAAATGAAAGATGGTTTGCTCTGGTTTTGTGATAATTGCAACAATAAATTACATGAAACTTATTTCGTTTTAGAAAATATCGAAAAAGATTTCTTGCCCCGATTCAAAGACTTCTATACCAGCGAAGACCTCAGGACTTGCAAGAAATGCGGTACTGTTATGCAAGCCGATCCGCGATTCATCTAATAAGACAGTGATAAGTCGTTTCCTCTCCATATTTTTTTTACTATCATCATTGATGTCTTTCGCTCAATGTGAGACTGCATTTGTAAATGTTTTTTCTGATGTAAACTCGGGTGGAGCTTCATTCGTGAATTGGCAGATTCGAGATGCTAACAATCAGATTGTTTTTCAAGGGCAGATGAATTTTGACGCGAATATCACAGCATTGTCTGAGGAAGTGTGCATAGAAGAAGGTTGTTACACTTTGCGCATCATTGGAAATGCCAATTCATCCGCTTCTTTTTTTTACGGTCTGCTGACCAACGGAGCGAATACTCCCTTTGCGCCCACCGAAGTATTATCTTATGGCTCGTCGATCTTCGACTTTCCCTTTTGCAGCGAAATTCTCGTTACCCAGTGTAATGCTGCATTCACGCCACAGCTTAGTGATTTCGATGTTTCGACCTTCACTTTTGTGAATGAAAGTTCTTTCGAAGATTTCCAAGAAATTTCATTTTCATGGTCTTTCGATGACATGGGTAGCTCTGAGCTTGCGAACCCCGAATTTTCTTTTTTCGAAAATGGTGTCTTTGAAGTTTGTCTCCAGCTCCAGTCGAGTCAAGATGGCGTTGTTACCTGTCAATCGGAATCGTGTGAAATAGTAGTGATTTCAGAATGGTTTAATGAAAACTGCCCTCAAGAAATTTTACATACGGGTCAATGTGGGAATTATATTTTTTATGTAGACGAACCGAATGTTTCATCAGTTATTTGGAGCATCGACGGCGCGGTACAAAACGATACTGATCAACATTTGTCCCACGTTTTTGATATTTCTGGTCCCCATGAAGTGTGCGCAGATGTGACGAGTGCAGATTGTGAAATGAGCAATGTCATTTGCAAAACTGTCAATGTCAACTCTTGTGTTTATCCAATGTGCACGCTGGAAATCGATGTGATAGATCTTGGCAATGGTTCATATGAATTCACAGCCTTTGGACTGCCGGAGGTATATCCAATGTTTTGGACCTTTGGCGACGGCGCCTCGGTAGCCGCTACGTGGGTGGTTATTCATCATTTTGACACACCGGGGATTTATGAGGTTTGTGGCAGTATTTCTGACCCCATGTGTTCAGGTGCGGTTCAAGGCTGCATCACTATTACCGTCGAAGATGTTTCAGAATGTGCACCTATCAATTTTGGAATAGATTCAAATCTTTCGGAGGGCGGACCATTATTTTTAAATTATCAATTGGTCATTGCGAATTCCGGAGAGCAAGTTGATGCAGGCTTTATTCTCTATAGCGAGCTCGACCAAAGTTTTGATCGAATGGTATGCATCGATTCGGCTTGCTATGATTTGATTTTATGCGACCCAAATTCTGAGATTAATTGGTCAGCTGTCAATGTTTTTGGTGGAGTAGGGTTTGAGCTCTTGGGCTGGGACGAAGCCTGCGATAGTGGACGTATCTATCATTTTTCTTATTTCTCAAAATGCGCAATCAACCCGCTTCCATTTTGTGCACCTTCATTCAGTTTCGAGCAACATGAGAGCGGACTTTATATTTTTGAAAATACCAGTGCGTATAATGGGGTTGCTAGTTATTACTGGGACTTTGGAGATGGGATTTCAAGCACGGAGGTCAGTCCAACGCACATGTTTTTGGAGTCAGGCCCCTTCAATGTATGCCTCACCATAAGCACAAGCTTTGGGTGTTCGAATGTTGAATGTGCTGCAATCAATGTGGTCAGCACATCCGAGCTGGATTCAAAATTGAAGGTTTATCCCAATCCAGCTGGAGATTTCTTTGTTATCCAGCTGAATTCCCAATGGGAAGGATCTGATTTGGAGTTGTATGCTCTGGATGGTCGAAGGGTGCTGTATCGCAGTGCTTCAGGGGCACAAACAGTAGTACAATGTGGGGCTCTAGCTCGGGGTAGTTATCTTTTAAAGCTATCCAATTCGGAGGGAGTCATTCGACAGGTGATTCAAATCCATTAATTTGGTTAATTCCCGTTAATAAGATAGGGTTTGAATGCTAAAAACATCAAACGGAAAGGTTATCTTCGCCCCCGTTCTACTAAACCGTTAGTATGTCATATCAAAAGCTAAATATTATTACAGGCTGGGCGCTGTTCTTAGTGTCAGCCGTTGTCTATTATCTCACCTTAGAGCCTACAATGCCATTTTGGGATTGTGGTGAGTTCATTGCTTCTGCATATAAACTCGAGGTAGGTCACCCTCCTGGGGCGCCTTTGTTTATGTTGATCGCTCGTCTCTTCTCGGCTTTTGTAGCCACAGAAGACGTGCCCTTCATGGTTAACATGCTGTCGGCAATATCATCTGCAGCCACCATTATGTTTTTGCACTGGTCCATTACACACATGGCCAAAAAGATTGCAGAGCTAAATGGCCCACTCAATAGCGCTCGCACCATTGCGGTGATCGCAAGCGGAATGATCGGTGGTCTCGTATACACATTCAGCGATTCCTTCTGGTTTTCGGCTGTAGAAGGAGAGGTTTATGCAATGTCTTCTTTATTCACCGCCATCGTTTTTTGGGCAATTCTTAAGTGGGAATCTGTAGTAGATGAATCAGGCTCACTCAGATGGGTTATTCTTATCGCCTATTTGATGGGACTTTCAATCGGTGTCCACTTATTGAATCTTTTGGCCATCCCAGCAATTGCTTTTGTTTACTATTTCAAGAAATATGATTTTTCATGGAAAGGAGTCATCATCACTGGTGCGATTTCCTTGGCTCTGCTTGGTCTGATTCAAGTGGGCATTATCATCTATGCTGTTAAATTGGCTGGTTTCTTTGAAAGAACTTTCGTGAATAGTTTCGGAATGCCTTTCAATTCAGGAGTGATATTCTACGCGCTTCTTCTCATTACTGGAATCGTGGCAGGAATTTACATTACCCATAAAAAAGGAATGGTAATAGCCAATACCTTGATTGTTGGTATTATGGTGGCGATCATCGGTTACACCACATTTGCAACGATTGTGGTTCGTTCTCACGCGAACACTCCAATGGATGAAAACAATCCTGAAAATATTTTCGCACTATTGTCATACCTCAATCGTGAGCAGTATGGCGATCGACCGCTTCTATATGGTCAATATTTCAACACACCAGAAGACAAAATGGATCCATACATCGACGGTTCAGATGTTTGGGTAAAATCGTATAGCGTTCGTGAGGACCGCACCACCAACCGCCTTATCTTGAGCTCAAGAGATCGCTTCGAAGCTGAGAAATACATCAGTGAAAATCCCGATCAAAAGCTGAAGCTTGTCGAGGAGTACATTGAAAGTGGTGAAAAGAAAGAAAGTGTGGTCAACTATCGTCCGGAGTTTAGTGCCTTATTCCCACGTATGTACTCTAGCCAAGGGAGCCATATCGCACAGTACAAGGAGTGGTCGAATTATAAAAATTGGAACACCCCATCAGGCCGCAAAAAAGTGACAGACGATGAACAGTATGTTCAAAGACTGGAATATCAATTGAATCGGGTAGAAACCCAACAAGAGTTTAATTCAATGATGCGCGCGTTGGATAAAAAATACGCAGAATTATTACCTTCAAAGGGTGAGGACTTGCGCTATTTTTTCTCCTACCAAATCAACTGGATGTATTGGCGCTACTTCATGTGGAATTTCAGCGGAAAGCAAGACGATACCCAAGGCCATGGTGACTTCCTAGATGGCAACTGGATTTCGGGTTACGACATAATTGATGAAGAGCGCCTAGGAAATCGTCAAATGTTGCCTGAAATTGAAAAGGAAAATAGAGGGACCAATAAGTTCTATTTCTTCCCATTAATCTTAGGTGCTATTGGTTTAGTGTTTCAGCTTTTGCGTCATCCAAAGGATTTCAGTGTCGTTGGATTGCTGTTTCTATTGACTGGTTTGGCAATTGTGGTATACTTGAATCAAACACCGTTGCAGCCACGTGAACGTGATTATGCGTACTCTGGAAGTTTTTATGCTTTCTCAATCTGGATTGGATTAGGCGTGTATGCCTTGTATTATGCTGCGACCAACATGACCTTCAAGCAACTTGGAATGCTAGCAGCTATGACTGTTGGTGGATCCGTTGCCTTGTATCTCCTCGAATCTGTTGTGAGCGGTGATGGCAAAGGCTTCAGCCTATCTCTTATGATAATGTCGCTCACCGCCACCATATTATTTGCAATAGCTACTGCTCTCAATACATTTATGAAGGGCGAAACTTCTGTCAAAGCACTAGTGGCTGCTGTATTGTGTTTGCCAGCTCCATATCTCATGGCCGCTGAAGGTTGGGATGATCACAACCGCGCCGAACGCCGCACTGGTATTGCAATGGCAATTAATTATCTGCAATCACTTCAACCAAACGCCATAATATTCACCAATGGAGATAATGATACGTTCCCATTGTGGTATGCGCAAGAAGTAGAGGGTATTCGTACGGATGTGAGAGTGGTGAACCTTTCACTTCTCAATACAGATTGGTACATCGATCAGATGAAGCGTCGTGCATATGAGAGCGCTCCGGTTCCATTCAAAATGGCTGAGAGCAAGTACCGTCAGGGCACTCGAGATGTCTTATTCCTCGATCCTTATGGAAAAACCACTGGTTTTATGCCAGTGAATGAGGCAATTGCCTTCACACTGAACGATGCGAATGTGATTAAAAATGGTGACCGCAATGTGCATTATTTGCCAAGCTATTTATTCAGCATGAAAGTTGATTCTGCTGCAGTAGAGCAGTTCCGCCCATTCGTTCAAGAGGGAGATTCGCTCGTTTCCGAAATCAAGTGGGGCATTGTTGACGATCGCGGCGAACCTCGATCATATATTACCAAAGCGCAACTTCTTGTATTGGATTTGTTGAATAATATGGATTGGAGCAGACCTGTTTATTTCGCTGTTACCACGGGTGGCGAGGCCTACATGGGTCTTGAAAGATATTTCCAATTAGAAGGTTTGGCATATCGCCTCACTCCAATATTACACAAGCAAACCAGCAACCCGAACCTAGAAGGTGGGGTGAAAACGGACTTGATGTATGAAAATATGATGTCCAAATTCCAATGGGGAAATATGGACACCAAGGATATTTACATGGATGAGAACAACCGCCGCATGACAAGCAATCTGCGCTTACAATTCTCTCACCTTGCTGAAGCCCTTATCCGAGAAGGCAAGAAGAAAGAAGCAATTGAAGTATTGGACAAGTGTCTTGCGGTGATGCCAGAAAAAACGGTACCATACGATCAACCCCAAATTATGTGGACGCTTAGTGATTTATACTACGAGGCTGGTGATTCTATTAAAGGACTCAATCTCGCAAAGCGCATGTATGAATTGAACCTTCAAGAGATTGATTTCTACTCATCATTGGATGAAGCACGCCAAGGGGTAATGTCTCGCGACTTGGATATGAGGTTGCGATTGAATGCCATTATGGTCGGACAAGCGGAAGATTATTTCCCCAATGATACAGATGTTCAAATCATGCGCAAGCAGGTGGATGAGATTATGGAGAAATTTGGCATCGAACAACAAATGCCAGCAGGACGCAGGACTCCCGCGCCACAGCCGCAAATCATGGAGTTCGACGATAGTATGATGCCAAAGAAGAAATAAAAAAATGCAAGAGTATTTAGTTCCCTTTCAAAGCGCAGCGGGTATATTAGACCTGTTTACGCTGATTGTGATGGAGATTGTTTTAGGGATAGACAATATCATTTTCATTGCTATTATTTGTGGTTATATTCCCAATAAAAAAGACCAAGCAAGAGCGCGATTTATCGGTCTTGCGATGGCATTGGTAGTGCGCATATTGCTGCTGTCAACCATCTCCTACATAACGAAATTGACAGAGCCGTTCTTCCATTTGGGTTCTATACCTGTTACTGGTAAAGGACTTATATTATTTGCGGGTGGTATGTTTTTGATAATAAAAACTGCTAACGAGATTTATCATAAGTTCAAAGAAGCTGATCACGAAGAGGCCCTTAATTCCCGCAAGATGTCAATGGGTAAGGCAATCTTTCAAATCACGATAATTGATATTGTTTTCTCTTTAGATTCAATTATTACTGCTGTAGGTCTCAGTAATCACGTTCCAATTATGGTGATGGCCGTAATAGTTGCGATGATCGTGATGTTATTGTTCGCTCCATATGTGGCGAGATTCATTGAAGAGTATCCGACGATAAAAATGTTGGCTCTTACATTCTTGGTAGTGATCGGATTAATTCTGGTGATCGAAGCTCTCGAAGATGCGCACGTGCTGCACCTTCCAGAAGGGGTAGACATCAAGACTTACGCCTATATAGCTTTAGCATTCTCTATCATTGTTGAATTGCTCAATATTCGCTTGCGAAATGTGAAATTGAGAAAAGCAGCAAAATAAAAATGAAAAATATCCAGAAGGCCGTTGAGAATATCAACGGCCTTTTAATTGAAATGCACCATAGCGGCGCTTGTTTTATTGAGCAAAGAAAGGCGCTCGTCATGTCTGATTTGCACATAGGAAAAGCAGGGTATTTTCGTGATCAGGGCATCGCTATTCCTGCATTAGCCAATAAAAATAATTTTTGGAAAATGGTGGAGGCCATCGAGTGGTGCGGTCCAGAAGAAATCATTTTTCTAGGAGATCTTTCGCATAGCAGGGAAAATGCAGAATGGCAAGAATTCATCGATTTTTTAGATCAATACCCCACTATTCGAAAGACGCTGATCAGGGGTAACCATGATATTCTACATTCAGATGCTTATCTAAAAGCAAAAATTCATGTAGTAGAAGAATTGGTAATTGAGGAAACCATTTGGAAACACGACTTGCAAGAGTCTGACTTGATAGGCGGTTTATATCCGATCACTGGTCACATTCATCCTGCCGTACTTCTCACGGGCAACGCTCGTCAATCCATGCGCCTTCCATGTTTTTATTTTGGAGAAAAAAATGGAATAATGCCAGCATTCGGTGAATTCACAGGTACCGCATTGATAAAACCTAAAAAGGGCGATAGAGTCTGGGTGATTGCAGACAAAAAAGTATTGGCGATTAAATAATCAATATTTGATTTCCTTGACCAGCTTTCCCTTGGTGTAGTGACTTTCTTTGATCTTCTTGCCTGAGCTATCGTAATCAACACAAATGCCATCTTCTTTTCCGTTTACATATTGCTGCTCGGATTTCAGACTGCCATTTTCGTGAAAATATTTCCACACGCCGTTTTCGACCTCATTCTTGTAAGTGCCAGTCCACTGAAGATTTCCATTGGCAAAAAAGACTTCTTCCTTTACCATTTCTTTTGTGGAGTTGCTAAAATATAATACTACATAAGGCTTCCCATTCGGATGCTTTCGCATGACTTGCTTCGTCACATCAGACTGCAACCCATTTAGGAAAAATGAAAAGAAAAGGATAATGATGTATTGACCAATCATATTAGGGTGTTGTGCAATACGCTTATACTAAAACTGCACCGAAAAGTTTCAAATGCCAGCTACGTCCACGGTAAAGTCACCAGTAAAAGGGAAAGGTGAACCCACATCAGTACCTCCAAACACTTCTTGAAGAAACACATTGAACCTTACTTGCTCTGATCCACCAAAGAATGCAGGAGCCACAGTCACACGACCCGACACTGCACGAAAATATTTTAAAGGGATCAGTTCATCGTTTTGATTCACTTGTTGAGCTTCGGCTTCAAATTCGATGTCATCATCAGTCAGGTCAAAGATCGCCGTGCTTACATCAGGAATTTCAATGATGAAATTTACAGAATGAGGCTCTGATTGCCCTTCTTCTTTCACATCGCCGGTGATGTAATAGCGACGACTCATATCCACAAGACTGTCGGATAGAATATAGTTGGCATCCAATAAATCGTAAGAATTGCCGCGCCAATTAAAGCTACCACATTTGCAAGCATAAGGCTCAGCCACATATTCAGGGGTCTTTTTACAACCACTCAAGACCATTGCTGTTATTGCAATTAAACTAAGAAATAGGCGAAGTTTCATATTCTATAATGCCTTTGATTTTGGTCGCACGAAGATAATCATATTATTCGAAATCTCTATATAGCAGGTATTTTGACCTTTTTCTCAAATAATTATCAAGATCAGCCGCCCAGGAGCTGCGTATTACATCTGCAGATTGCCCTTCGATTATTTGTTGGCGTAATCGATCTGTGCCTGCTAGTTTGTCAAAAAAGTCGGGTGACTTGAAGAAAGCACTTGGCCCTTGATAATCCTTATAGGCCAACAAAAGCCAGTCGAGATTGAGTTGTTTGATGGATAGGAAATCTGAAAGGTTTTTATTTTCTATTAAAATGCCGTTGCAATTTTGATTTTCTAGTGGCGGATCTGTCACCACACCAGGTATATCAATGGGTGTTAACTCTTTGGTGCCTGATTTAAATCCAGGAAATCCAAACCATTGAAAGGGGAAGGCTGTTCCTCGACCCACACTGATTGTGGTGCCCTCAAATAAGCACAATGAAGGATATGCGTAGATGGAGGTGGCGTTAGGTAAATTGGGAGAAGGTTGATAAGGAAGATCATAACTCATGGTATGATCATAACCATCACAGGGTATCACTGTTAAATCACAAATAACCCCATTCTTTAACCACTTTTCACCATTGATCATTTTGGCAAGCTCACCCACAGTGCATCCATGCACGATGGGAATGGGATGCATTCCCACGAATGACTGATACTTTAAATCCAAAACCGGTCCGTCTACATAGTGGCCGTTTGGATTCGGTCGGTCAAGCACGAGCACAGGAATACCAAGCTCAGCGCACGCTTCCATCACATAGTGCATAGTGCTGATATAGGTGTAAAATCGTGCTCCCACGTCCTGAATATCAAATACCACAATGTCAATGCCTTTTAAGGATTCCGGCGAAGGCTTCTTATTTTTTCCATAAAGAGAAATGAGAGGAAGTCCGGTCTTTGAATCGATGTCCGATTTTACTGTTTCGCCTGCGCCATGATCCCCTCGAAAACCGTGCTCGGGCGCAAAGACTTTTTTTACCTGTATTCCTAGAGAAAGAAGGGAATCCACCAAGTGAGTGCTATGAATACGCGATGTGTTGTTGGCCACAATTGCTACGTTCTTTCCAACAAGGAGCTGCAGATATTCAGATGTGCGTTCGGCTGCGACGATTGGTTTTCCTAGTTTTTCAGGAGCACTATTACTGGCTTTTGGGGAAGCGCATGAAATGACCAAAGCGAGAAATAAGATGTATTTCATTTGACAAATGTGCAATAATGAATGCAGTTTTGATACTGCGGATGTACTTTTACCCTCAAAATTGTGCCATCTGGATTTAACGTCATTCATATCAAGGAGAATAATCAAGGGCGATGAAAAGCAGCGAATCTCGCGGCCTATTGTCCGTATTGCTACCTGGGGTGTAGCTGTCGGTGTGATGCTGATGATTTTGTCAGTGGCCATAGTCAAGGGTTTCCAAAACGAAGTCCGCGGAATGGTGATCGGTTTTGGCTCCCATTTTCAAGTCGTTTCAAACCGCGACAACATCAGCAAGGATTCACAGCGATTGCTATTTGATAAGGATGTTTACGAAAGTCTGAAAAAAATTGAAGGTGTAAAACATGTTCAAGTTTTTGCATCAAAGCCAGGTATCATCGAGTCGAAGGAAGGATTGCAAGGGGTGGCAATCAAAGGCGTCGGCAAGGACTATGATTGGAGTTTCATTCAATCAGTACTCAAAGAAGGAAAAATTCTTGACCCTGATAGTATAGATGCAAATCAGCTCGTGCTTTCTAGCACACTCACTCGAAAACTTCGTCTCAAGTTAGACGATAAGGTGAGCATTTATTTTGTGAATGATCAAAACGATGCCCGTCAGCGCAACTTTACGATTGTAGGCATTTATGAAACAGGATTGGAAGACTATGACTCTCAATATGTCTTTACAGATATAGGACATGTGCAAAAGCTCAGCGGCTGGGGATTACAGGCACAATTGCTGACGGATACAGTATGTACCGATGATTATATCATGGTCGGTGCCGCTGGGTTTGGTGGTGATGGATACTACACTTTTTCATGGAGCAATCTGACATGGACAGGCGAGGGGCCGCACTTTTTACAAGCCACCAGAGACACTTCATTTTATGTAGTGCTTAGTGATGGTGAGGATACGCAACAAGACACAGCCTTCGCGACTATTGACTTTATCGATGACAACGCCACCACTTGTTCGCCATTTATTGTCCGAACACACACTGGAGGCGGTTCGCAGAGCCAATACATCGGTGGCTACGAAGTCTTGATCAATGACTACGAACAACTGCTTTCAGCGGATGACCGCATCTTTAATTCACTTCCTTACGACTTGCAGGTTTATAAAGTCACTGATCGCTCCCCCGAGATTTTTTCGTGGCTGGCTATGCTCGACATCAATGTTATCATCATTATCATCCTAATGATTGTAATTTCTATTGTGAACATGACGTCGGCTCTATTGATTATTATCCTCGAGCGCCAGCAGATGATCGGCACTTTAAAGGCGCTAGGTGCCACGGATGGCCCAATCGTGAAAGTATTTGTAGTTCATGCGATGGTCATTATTGGAAAGGGAATGTTGATTGGAAATGCGATAGGTATTGGATTCGCCGTGTTGCAGTATTATTTTCATCTTATTCCTCTTGACCCAGCCAATTACTATGTAGATACAGTGCCGATTGAGTTAGTGTGGCTCGAGTTTTTATTGCTGAACATTGGAGTGGTGATCATCTGCTTCGCTATTCTCTTGATTCCCGCAAAATATGTCAGTCGCATTACTCCAATTAAGTCCATTCGATTTAGTTGAAGCATTGCTTGACTACCTTTGTATCACTTTTTTATAATTAGAAAATGAAGTACGCTCATAATATCCTTGAAACCATTGGAAACACCCCTATGGTAAAGCTCAACAAAATAGTGAAGGACATCCCTGCACTTGTTTTGGCAAAAATTGAAACCACCAATCCCGGTAATTCTACCAAGGATAGAATGGCCTTGAAGATGATTGAGGATGCTGAAAAAGATGGTCGCCTCAAACCGGGCGGAACCATCATCGAAGGCACTAGTGGCAATACAGGGATGGGACTAGCGATTGCTGCCGTGGTAAAAGGCTACAAGTGTATTTTTACTTCTACAGACAAGCAGTCGAAAGAAAAATTCGATGCTCTCAGAGCCTTTGGTGCAGAAGTAATTGTATGTCCGACCAACGTTGATCCGGAGGATCCGCGCTCGTACTATTCGGTTTCAAGTAGATTAGAAAAGGAAGTTCCTAATAGCTGGAAGCCCAATCAATATGACAATCCAAGTAATGCTCAAGCGCACTACGAGTCAACAGGCCCAGAGATTTGGGAGCAAACAGGAGGTAAGATCACCCATTTTGTAGTCGGTGTGGGCACGGGTGGTACCATCTGCGGAACTGCACGTTTTCTAAAAGAAAAAAATCCCAATGTCAAAATCATTGGTATCGATACCTACGGTTCTGTTTTCAAGAAATATAAAGAGACAGGAATTTTTGATAAAAATGAAATTTACCCTTACATCACCGAAGGCATTGGGGAAGATTTCTTGCCCAAGAATGTCAACTTCGATTTGATAGATCATTTTGAAAAGGTAACAGATAAAGACGCTGCGATTATGACACGTCAAATCGCAAGACAAGAGGGAATCTTCGTTGGAAATAGCGCCGGTAGCGCTATTGCAGGGTTGCTGCAAGTCAAACATATGTTCGGTCCCGATGATGTAGTGGTCGTATTATTCCATGATCACGGCACGCGATACCTCGGTAAAATGTACAACGATGAGTGGATGCGCGACAGAGGTTTTTTGGAAGAAGAAAAAAAGACAGCGAAAGATTTAGTAGCAGGAAATCTCGATAAGCCGCTCGTGACTGTCGGCTCAGGCGAATTGGTGAGTCATGCAGTGGCTAAAATGAAGAAGTATAACATCACTCAAATCCCAGTGATGAAAGATGATGCATTGGCTGGTTCAATAGACGAATCAAAAATTTTCCAACTTCTAGTAGAGGATGCGAGATTGCTGGATAAGAAAATTGAAGATGTGATGGGCGCCCCATTCCCAGTTGTGGATGAAGATGCCGATATCGCAGCAGTTTCAAAATTAATTAATAAAGAAACGCCCGCAGTGCTTGTGAAACTCCACAGCGGCAAGCATCATATCATTACAAAGTACGATATTATTGAGTGTATAGCATAACCGAATGAACGTTCATTCGGTTTTTTCTATCGCTTGAAATTTAGCACGGTTGAGGTAATAATTTCGATACACTCATCGAGTTGGGCCTCTGTAATTACCAGCGGCGGCGCAAAGCGAATGATATTGCCATGCGTTGGTTTTGCAAGCAATCCATTTTCTGCAAGTTGAATGCACAAGTCCCAAGCGGTGTGGCTGTCTTCTGTGTCGTCAATTACAATAGCATTTAGTAAACCCTTACCTCTCACAAGAGTGATTAGGCTGGATTGAGAAATAAGCTTTTGCATTGCTGCTCTAAATTTTTGTCCGAGCAGTTCTGCGTTCTCACTTAGCTTTTCATCTACCAGCACTTGAAGCGCTTCTGTAGCAACTGCGCATGCAAGAGGATTGCCTCCGTATGTGCTGCCATGTTCGCCCGGTTTGATGGTGAGCATTACTTCATCATTGGCAAGCACTGCTGCAACAGGAAGTACACCCCCGCTTAGTGCTTTGCCTAACACAAGAATATCCGGTTTCACATTTTCATGATCACATGCCAACATTTTGCCCGTGCGCGCAAGACCAGTTTGCACTTCGTCAGCAATCATGAGCACGTTATATTTTGAACACAGTTCTCTTATGCCTTTGATATAGCCCTCGTCTGGAACAACCACGCCAGCTTCACCTTGGATGGGCTCGAACATAAATCCTGCGATATTCGGTTCAGCTTTGAAAGCTTCTTCCAATGCTTGGAGATTGTTATAAGGGACAATAATATAACCTGGCACAAACGGACCGAAACCATTGGTGCTGCTAGGGTCAGTAGACGATGAGATGGCGGCAAGTGTGCGGCCCCAGAAGTTTCCTTCTACAAATACCATCTTCGCCTCGTTGGCTGGAACTTTCTTCACATCGTAGGCCCAGCGGCGCGCTAGCTTCATTGCTGTTTCGCCACCTTCGACGCCCGTATTCATTGGCAATACCTTGTCGTACCCAAAGAAATCAGTGATAAATTTTTCATAAACACCAAGACGACTATTGTAGAAGGCGCGGCTGGTGAGCGTCACCTTGGTGGCCTGCTCTGTGAGCGCCTGGATAATACGTGGATGACAATGGCCCTGATTCACGGCAGAGTAGGCCGAAAGAAAGTCGAAGTAGCGCTTTCCTTCCAGATCCCAAACATAAACGCCTTCACCTTTGTCGATCACCACTGGGATGGGGTGATAGTTGTGCGCCCCATATTTATCCTCGAGTCTCATTGATTCTGAGGAAGTAAGCAGTGATGAAAGGGTCGTTTGTTCTGTGCTCATGGCCTTGTTTTTTGCAAAAGTACGAATTCAATTCTCCTAAAAATTTGCTAAAAAGTGTGGTTTACTCAATTTTTTGTTCGAGTATTGCATTCTTAATGTAACAACGAAAGTTGTTGACACTATTTTTGACTACAATACTCAACAATACGACAGAAGTTGCGGGGTGCTATATTTCGTGGCTCAGGAGTGATTCAAGTCTTGCCGTTTTGGGAGAGAGGGCGGCAGGAGCCCCGCCTCTATCTGTCATTTCTGATCGTGTGGAGCTTTGTTAATCAACATTATTCCGATTCTTTAAAGAAAAATTGACTATTTTCGCGCCCAGTTTAAAACAATCCAACAATCAAAAAAATGGCAGGAAAGGTAACGTTTACCATGATCAAGCCTGATGCTACAGCAGCAGGTCATACAGGTAAAATCATCGACAGAATCATCGGTGCAGGTTTCACAATCAAGGCAATGAAGTGGACGCGTCTTAGCAGCGAAGAGGCGGGTAAGTTTTATGAAATTCACCGCGAACGTTCGTTCTTCGGAGAATTGGTAGAATACATGACCAGCGGCCCAATCGTGGTTGCAATTCTTGAAAAAGACAATGCGGTAGAAGATTTCCGTACGTTGATCGGAGCTACAGACCCACAAAAAGCTGCTGAAGGCACCATCCGTCGCGACTTTGCTACAAGCATCGCAGCCAACGCTGTGCACGGTTCTGATAGCGACGAGAATGCACTCATCGAAGGATCATTTTATTTTTCTTCAAGAGAACACGCATAATTAACACTTCTGATAGTATTTTTGAAGAGCAATCATGTCATGCATGATTGCTCTTTTTATTTGTCCACTGTTGTAAAATTATTAAATTCAAAATTTAGCCATGACCAAAATCAAGGTGGCCAATCCTATCGTTGAGATGGATGGCGACGAGATGACCAGAATTATCTGGGCTTTTATCAAAGACAAATTAGTATTCCCATACTTGGATTTGGATATCAAGTATTATGATTTGGGAATGGAAAATCGCGACGCAACCGACGACCGCGTCACCGTAGAGGCAGCAGAAGCAACGCTCAAATACAATGTTGCTGTAAAGTGCGCCACCATCACTCCCGACGAAGCACGTGTGAAAGAATTTAATTTGAAGAAAATGTGGAAGAGTCCAAACGGGACTATTCGCAATATCGTAGGAGGTACCGTATTCCGCGAACCAATCATTTGTTCTAATATTCCACGACTTGTTCCTGGATGGACCAAGCCTATCAATATCGGACGTCACGCATTTGGCGATCAGTATAGAGCTACCGATACAGTAGTGAAAGGAAAGGGCAAACTCACCATGACCTTTACACCCGAAGATGGCGGTGCGCCGCAGTCTTGGGAGGTTTATAATTTCGAAGGCGATGGCGTAGCGTTGAGCATGTACAACACCGACGAATCCATCTATGGTTTCGCGCGCAGCTGTTTCAATCAAGCATTGAACAGAAAATGGAATCTTTATTTCTCATCAAAGAATACCATTTTGAAAGCCTATGACGGACGATTCAAAGACATCTTTGAAGAAGTATATCAAGCAGAGTTTATTGAAAAATATAAGGCGGCAGGAATCACCTACGAACACCGCTTGATCGACGACATGGTAGCCTATTGTTTGAAGAGCGAAGGCGGCTTTGTGTGGGCTTGCAAAAATTATGATGGCGACGTACAGAGCGACATCGTGGCGCAAGGTTTTGGATCATTAGGATTGATGACCTCTGCGTTGATTACACCCGATGGCAAAACAATGGAAGCCGAAGCAGCGCATGGCACCGTGACGCGTCACTACCGCCAACATCAGCAAGGCAAGAAGACATCTACCAATCCTATCGCATCTATTTTTGCTTGGACGCAAGGCCTTGCCTTCAGAGGCAAGTTGGATGGTAATGAAGAACTCATTCGCTTTGCAGAAACTTTGGAAAAGGTTTGCGTGGATGTTGTCGAAAGTGGCAAGATGACCAAGGACTTGGCCGTGTGCATTTATGGCGACAAGACCAACGACACTCACTGGCTCACCACCGAAGACTTCCTCGACGCAATCGACGCGGAGCTTAAAAGCAAAATGAAATAATAGTTACTGAGGGACAGAGTTACTGAGCGACGGAGTTACTGAGGTACTGAGGGACGTCCCTCCGTACTTCCGTCCCTCCGTCGCTCCGTCCCTCCGTACTTCCGTCCCTCCGTCCCTCCGTCGCTCCGTCCCTCCGTCCCTCCGTCCCTCCGTCCCTCCGTACTTCCGTCCCTCCGTCCCTCCGTACTTCCGTACTTCCGTCCCTCCGTCGCTCCGTCCTTCCGTCGCTCCGTCCCTCCGTCCCTTTTTTTCCTATCTTCGTACACCATTAAATCAAGAAACATGAAATACATCATTCTATTATCGGCGTTTTTGATTCTTGGGTGGAGCAGTGGGAAGAAGAAGGAGTTTGATATCAAAGCGGCTCAAAAAAATCTCGTACAGGTAAAGGAGAATTTGTATGCATCGAAGACGGAAGTCTCCAATTTTCAGTATGCTTCTTTTTTGAATTATCTGAAGCGAAACAATAAAACGAAGGAATACGAGCTAGCAAAAATTGACAGTACAAAGTGGCGCGAAGGGTTGAGTTTCAATGAGCCATTCGTGACGCATTATCATGCCCATCCGGCGTATAGCGGTTATCCTGTGGTGAACATCAGTTATGAAGGTGCCACGATGTTTTGTGAGTGGTTGACCGAGACCTATAACAAAGCAGAAAAGCGGAAGTATAAAAAAGTGGTGTTTCGATTGCCTACAGAAGAAGAGTGGGTCATAGCAGCCAAGGGAGGCAATCCAGCGGCCATTTATCCTTGGGAAGGCAGTGAGTTGCGTGATAAAAGAGGCATGTCGCGTTGCAATGCGATTCGTGAAAAAGGTGATACCATGGGCACCGCAGGCTTTTTAAATGACGGGGCCGAGATTACGGCCACAGTAGTGTCTTATCAGCCGAATAAGATTGGGCTTTACAATTTGAGTGGCAATGTTGCTGAGATGTTGTTGGAGAAGGGCAGGACCAAGGGAGGCAGTTGGTTGGATGACATGGAAGCGATGAAAATAGAAAGCAACGGCAAGTACGCCACCTTCACCAATCCCGCCCCCGCGGTTGGTTTTCGGTATTTCATGGAAGTGAAGGAGTAGATACTAGTGACTAGATACTAGTGACTAGTTTAGAGACTAACGACTAGATACTAGAGACTAGTGAAGTCTAGTTACGCCTATTTCCTATTTCCTATTCCCTATTGGCTTCTCCTACTCCTACTCCTACCCCTTCCCCCCACGCCTTTTATTCATTCTCATTTTCATTCTGATTCTCATTCTAGAAAAGAGTTCCCAGAATCTAGTTTTATCAGAATCACAATCACAATGAGAATCAGAATGAATAGAGTGTTTAGATTGAGATTTGAGATAAGAGTAATTTAAGAATCACAATCACAATGAGAATGAAAATGAATAGAGTGGTGAGGTGAGAGAATTCCAAATTCCAAACTCCAATCTTCCAATCTTCCAATTTCCAAACTCCAAATTCCCCCTTGTGCATTTAATAAAAGGTGTACTTTTAAGGCAGATAACCGCACCTGGGGTGCGGCAATGAAGTAGTTAGCCACAACCTCAGATCATGATAAATTGTAGATAAATCAACTGCAATTTATTTGCTAATATTTCCTTTAAAAACTTTTCAAGTCATGTAACTTTTTTCCAATTTGTTACACTTACTACTATATTAACGAATGGAACAAAATAAACAAGAACGATTTATGCAATTATACGCTCCGGTTCACGATCGGTTTGAGCGTTATTGCAAAACACGTGCTTATGGGGAGTTTCATTTCAAAGATATCATGCATGACACACTGTTAGTTGCATACGAAAATTTTGATAAAATAAAATCGAAAGAAGCCTTTCTTCAATTTTTATTCGGAACAACTGTCCGCGTTTTAGCTAATCAAAGAAAAAAGAAACGACCTGAATATGTGGATCAGTTAAATGCAAAGTATGAGCATGTCCACAACGAGAGTTCATTGATTGAAAAACAATTCGAGATCAATGATTTGTATGCATGCTTAAAAGAACTCGATCAGGTGACCAGTGAGTGCATCATTCTCTTTGAAATTTCGGGGTTTTCGATTAAAGAAATAATGGGTATTCAAAACTCAAGTGAAGCTGCCGTAAAGCAACGCCTCAGCAGAGGAAGAAAGCAATTATTGTCGCTTATGAAATCACTTGAACTTAAAACGGTGTAATATGAATTCTGAAGAAAAATTAAATCACCTTTTTGAAGCGCTAAAAGCGGAGAAAGCCTCAACAAGCGTTGCTGATGTTACTTCATGGATTCAAGCTTCAGCTCAAGTCACCGCTCCCAAATCAACCAGTAAAATTATCATTCAAAAAAACTTTTTTATCATGAGTACAATCGTAACTACGTTAATAGTCGGAGGT
Organism: Flavobacteriales bacterium; assembly: GCA_044371755.1. GTDB lineage: Bacteria > Bacteroidota > Bacteroidia > Flavobacteriales_D > Sanyastnellaceae > JAIXWP01. The sequence goes on from JBILSZ010000022.1 coordinate 30,990, forward strand.
TTCCTTTTTCTTTCCGGAAACAAGGAGTCTAAAAGCACTCCTCCACAAAATAATACGACGAAAGAAGCCATCTTGGATACTTCAACAAGTGTTTTAAAACAAGACAATCAAATCCCGGTAAATAAAGAATTCAGTGAAAACCCTTTTATTCAACCGTTGATCGATTTAGGTATTGAACCTTTACCTTTTATGGAAATGGATAATGGACCGGCAATAACTCAACTCGATCCAATCCATTCTACACAGCATTCACCAAGAACGAATAATCAGACCAACGCCGGCTCCTGGTTTTCTTCCAATGACAGTTTATTTGTCGACACGTTATTCAGTGGTGTGAAATCATTGGTTTTTATAGGGGATAAATGTGATCTCTTAGTTCGTGGAAGTGAGCGTTCTGATGTCTCCATGAAATACGAATATCAACTAAAAGCAAAGGGTGTTTTCAATAGAAAAAATCAAGGAAATTGTGAGTTGAGCTACGAGCGGAAGGACTCTGTTCTAACTGTTCGTGTTAAACGGAAAGATCAGGAATTCAAAGGGGTTAGCGCCCTCTCAGAAACCAGTAAACTAGAATTCTATGTTCCCAATAATATGGATGTTAAAATGAATTCCGATTTAGGTGATATTACTGCTGAAAGTGTTTCTGGGAACATCGATTTGCATACAGAGCTTGGAGATATTTCAATGAAAAATTTGGAGGGGAAAATAAGTTCGTTTACTTCTTTAGGAGATGTCTCCGGTGTAAACATGACAATTTCAGATGATTGTCGGTTCAGCTCGAGTCTTGGAGATATTGATGTTCAACTAAATAACCCAATATCAGAATGCAAGCTGGATTTGAGCACAAGCATGGGGAAGGTTAAGGTTAAGCGCGCCGATCTGAAAATAAAATCTCAAAATGAATTGAAAACTGACAGCGGAAAATTTAAAGTAAATATGAATACTTCTATGGGGAATATCATAGTGAGATAATTTTTTCCAAACATGTTACAACAAATTAAAACCAAACAATAAAAATGAAAAATCTAATAATCCTTTTTATCGCCTTATTTTTCAATTCTCAACTGCTACTTGCCCAAATTTCTGTATCTCAACAGATGGAGGAATTTATTCAACAAAAAGGAAATGACTTTGAGGCCGCCTATGAAAAGAAAGATCTTAAGGCATACAATGCATTGCTCTCTGAATACCTGTCGATGTTTGAAAAATTATCTGCTGATGAGAAAAAGCAGCACGCCTATTTGCTAAGCAACATTTATTATAATTTATCTTGTATTTACGCTATTTCGAATGAAAAGAAATTGGCCCTAGCCAATTTGAAAAAAGCAATTGACGCAGGGTATAATGATTACCGACATGTGCAACTTGATACCGACTTAGATAATATCCGAAAAGAGAAAGAGTTTCTAGAACTCAACAAAAAACTGAAGACCACTGGGGATTACCTTGATATCCTAAAAAGAGCGGGCAAATACAACTTTTCAGACAATAGAGCATTTCCTGCATTCAGATATCAAGCAAGCGACAATCCAAACCTCCAAGCATTGCGCAAAGGATTCAATCTGGACAGCATAGCCGGACAGGGTTCAGACCTGTTGAAAATTTTAAATCTCATGCATTGGATACATGATTTAGTTCCCCACGATGGAATGAATGGAAATCCGGAGGTCAAAAATGCACTAAGTATGCTGGAGGTCTGTAAAAAAGACAAGAGAGGTTTAAATTGCAGAGGGCTTGCAATTGTTTTGAATGAATGCTATTTGTCCATGGGTATTAAATCGAGAATCGTTACTTGCTATCCCAAAGACAGTCTGAAAATAGACCAGGATTGCCATGTCATTAATTCCGTTTACTCCGAATCGCTTAAAAAATGGCTTTGGATTGACCCGACCTTCGATGCTTATGTGATGAATGAAAAAGGCGAACTATTGAGCATCGAAGAAGTTCGTGAGCGCCTGATCAGTGACAAAACCCTCATTCTGAATCCAGATGCCAATTGGAACAATCAGAGTGCGCAAAAAAAGGAGGAATATCTCGAAAGTTATATGGCCAAAAATCTTTATATTTTAGAGTGTCCTGCATCGAGCGAGTACAATATGGAGACAAGTTCAGAAGGCAAAACCTACAACTACATCAGGCTTCTTCCGCTTGATTATTTTGAACAAGAACCACAGAAAGTGGAAGAAAAGGGAGAAAAAACTAATTCAATTTGGATACATTACAAAACTAATAACCCGAATCTGTTTTGGGGGCATTGATTAGCATCTCTGTAAATCAGTTTTATTTATTCCAAAGTCATTTAAACTATAATATCTAACTTTATCAAAACAAAAATGAAAACTTTAGTTTTATCAATTGCCTTTTTAGGCCTTCCAATTCTAATGCAAGCACAATGCAACTGCAAAGAAGAATTTTCAAAAATTAAAAACCATTTAGAATCTAATTATCCCGGTTTTAAAGACAAGGTAACAACAAGCAATCTTCAGAATTACCAAGGATTTACGGCTCAAAAGGAGCAAGTTGCCGCGCAAGCAAAAAATAAATCTCAGTGCTATTTTATCATCAACCAATGGATGAGTTATTTTAACGACAACCATTTACAGTCCGCTATAAACATGGAAGCAATTGAGAAAATTGATCCCTTAAAGCTTCAATCGGATTTCCCAATCGAAAAAATAAATGTAAGCGATAAGCTTCTAAAAAAAATAGAAAAAGCGAAAGGTATTGAGGGGGTGTATAGTAAAAAAGGCGAAAGCTTTTCAATTGCTCTTTTTGAAAACAAAAATTCATTTAGAGATTATGTTGCCGTTGTTATAAAATCAACAGATAGTACATTTGAAAACGGTTCTGTATTAGCCGAACTTAAAGAAAAATCGGCAAATGAATATTTTCTATTGTACAACTCGGCTCATATGTTGGCCTTTGCTACTATAAAACCA
>JBILSZ010000023.1:0-33437 GCA_044371755.1 Flavobacteriales bacterium
TAATAATGCTCGTATGACTTATACATCAGGATTTGGGTACAGAAAAGATTCGTTCTCCATTGATATAGCCGCTATGTATAGCGGACAAAATCAGGAATCTTATTGGATTTACGACCCATCATTTATTGAAGAGACGGTAATTACCAATCATCTTCTGAATATTGTCATCTGAGCAGGCCTTCGATTCTAAATCGAATCGAAAGCCTGCTAGACATGAACTATTTCTTAACGCCAGTTATTATAAACTCAGTTCTTCTATTTTCTTGGTGCTTCGACTCATCGCACTGAATACCATCCCCACATTCATTGAGAAGCTCTCTTTCTCCGTAACCCTTTGAAACTACAATCGAGCGAGGAACGCCTCTTTTTACAAGGTATTCAACTACTTCTTTAGCGCGTTTGTCAGAAAGGTCATCGTTAAATTCATAGCTACCGCGGCTGTCACAGTGACTGCGAATTTCGAACTTCAAGTTCTGATTATTTCGGAATAATGTGACTAGGCTTTCCAAATATGGAATCGCATCTTCTCGGATATCCCATTTATTGTAATCCCAGAAAATATTCGGTACATCATAAACTCCTTTTTGACCTTTGTTGCTTCCTGTTCCTGTTCCTGTTCCTGTTCCCGTTCCCGTTCCCGTTCCTGTTCCCGTTCCTTTATCAGCAATCACTACTTGAGGCATCTCTACTACTTTACTGATGGTTTTGCTTTGAGTTACACCTTTGGTGGATATGTTTTCAGCGTCAGAAAAATATCCGTCAAGATCTGTTTTTACCTTGTACTCTTTATTGGGTTCGAGGTCTGCCACAAATTTTCCATCAGCATCTGTGAAATAAACCTTTTCAGTTCCATCCGTAAGATTTTGAACAGTTACGCGCGCGCCACCTAGTGGAAGCATGGATTCTTTATCCGCAACTAATCCTTCTACTTTGACTTCTATATCTAGAATTTCGAAAGCATATACGCGGTCAGAACCTGAACGGTCACTGCTCAGATAACCTGTTTTTCCATCTTTATTCATAGCAAAGCTGAAGTCGTCATATCCAGTGTTAATTGGATAAGAAAGGTGTTGTGGAACATTCCAAGTACCGTTTGATTTTACAGTCTTTAAGATGTCCAGTCCACCAAGGCTGTTTCGTGAATCACTGCTGAAATAAAGTGTGTTTTCATCAAAGATGGATGGAAATACTTCATCTCCTTTGGTATTGACATCGGCACCTAGGTTTTGTGGAATTCCCCATGAGCTGTCGGAAAGTCTTGTTTCATAAATATCAAAACCACCCTTTCCACCGGGCATGTCACTGGCAAAGTAAAGCGTATTGCCATCTGGTGAAAAACTAGGATGCGCATACATATACTTCACATCGCAGAACGGCAAAATTTCAGGCTTAGACCACTTTCCATCGGTACCCATCTTGCTTTGATACAATTGGGTTGGACTTTCATTTTTATCGTTGCCTGCCAAGTTATTTTTTAATTGGAAGCTTCTTGTAAATATCATCGTTTGACCGTTAGGAGAAACCGCAGCAATGGCATCGTGCGACTTGCTATTCACGTTTTCCAATGGTTTCATATCTGACCAGATTGCACCATCTTTTTTAGTGAAAAATAGATCTGTGAAACCATTGTTAGTGTAGGGATCCTTGTCTCCCTTAAGTGGTGATGATGTTACAATCAAGCCGTCGTTGTATGGCACTGCTGAATACACAGGGTTTTGTCCAGGGATATTCACTGGAGTGATGCTGTAATAAGAAGAATCTTGCTTCATTGCTTCGTACTTCTTACATGATATCAAAAGTGATTTAGCCACTTCATTGTTTGCATCGCGACTAGTGATGCCTTCAAATATCTCCTTTGCCTGATCATATTTCCCAACCGACATCAACGACTTTCCGTAATTGATGCGTTCGTTATCACTCGTTCCAGCATATAATACGGTACGCTCATATTGAGCAGCGGCGTTGCTATAATCATTGACTTTGAAATAACTGTCAGCCAAAACTTTGCGTGCAGATTCGTCTTCTTTGCGCGCAAGTCCCGTTTCTAAATACTCAATCGCTTCACGATATTTTAAGTCTTCGTATGCTTTTTTTCCACTTGATAAATACAAGTTAGCACAACTACTTAGTAGAAGTGAAGCGCTTGCTGTTACCATTAATATTTTGAATGTCTTCATGATTCTTTTGTTAGTTGTTCGTGATTAGAAATAGCGAGGTGAACGGACTTTTAGGTTGACATCTTTACCAAAGTCAACACCCAGCATTACTTCATGAGAGCCAGTGCTATAATTGCCCACATCTGTTGTGGTCAAATCGTATGCATACCCCAATCTGAACATTTCTGTGATGTTCCATTCTGCCATTACTACCATTGCGTCGCCAGTGCGATAGCCTGCGCCTAACCAAAATTTATTGAAGAATAATAAATTACAGTTTAAATCCGCTTGAAGTGGAGCCTCGCCTTGATATTTAACCAATACCGATGGTTTAATAGCAAGAATACTGCTGTGCTCATATACATAACCAGCGTTTAAATAAGTATGCGATTTGAAGAAACGCTCGTTAATAGTGACATCTGACATGATGTTGTCGTCCATCGCAAAAATGACTGGCATTGATATCCCAGCAAACCAATTGCGCTCATAATAATACAAACCAGCTCCGAACTTAGGAATGAACTGAGATTGTATATTATTGCTGTGCGAAGGATCGTTTTCATCGAAGACTACCAAATCGCTGAGTTTTGCGGAATAAAATGCGCCGCCAACACGAATACCTGCCGCCAATCTGCCACGCCCTGTGCTGACTTTAGCAGAAAGGTTGATACCAATATCTTGCTGGCTGGTGATTCCGATTTTATCATTTGAAAAATTCAAACCGATACCGAGCTTTCTATTAGCGATAGGGCCGTCTATTGCGAACGTCTGAGTCGTAGGCGCTCCTTCGAACCCAACCCACTGTGAGCGATGTAGCACTGTGGCTCCAAAATATGGATGAGAGCCAGCATATGCAGGGTTCAATACAAGTCCATTAAACATGTACTGACTAATCATTATTTCTTGCTGCGCCATTGCTCCTGTGCTGAGCGCTACAATAATTAAAAGTGAGAATATCTTTTTCATGATCATTTTCTTTTTTTGTGTTTCTACCTTTTTCATTAATACTATCTCCTTAGATCAACGTATGTTTCAAAAGCGAAACTTCCGCTCGTGAAAATGACAAAGTAGGTACCATCAGGAAGTGCTTCACCATCGGTGTTTTGTCCTCTCCAATCTTGGTTGTAATTAGTTTTTTCATAAACTACATTACCCCATCTGTTAAAGACTTTGAATTCATTGCTTCTATACTTCTCAAGACCTCTGATGAAGTAGATATCATTAAATCCATCGCCATTCGGTGTGAGACCAGTCATCCATTCAATCTCGCTCGGTTCGGTGATAACGAAAGTAGAGTCGATTGAACAGCCGTTTGCATCTTCCACAATTAGGGTATAAGTGCCTGCTGTGAGATTGGCAACATCTTCTGGTTCGGGCAATTCGCTGATGTGGTTCCAATCAAATGTGTATTGTCCTGTACCACCAGTAATTTCAACATCAATAGCACCATCGCTTCCGCCACTCACGCTTACATTGAATCCACTGTCGTACAAACTAAATGTGGCCTCAAGGTTTAATGCTGCCGGGCTAATCACGTTGTATATTTCTTCTCCAGAACAACCAGCCTCATCTACCCAGTTTAGCGCATACGATCCAGCTGCGAGGTTAGTGATCGATAGACCTCCAGTGAATGGTTGATTGTTGTAGGTCCAGACGAATGTGGGATCACCAGTGACATCTAGGAAAATTATATTGATTGAACCATCTTCAATACCAAAACATGATTGTGAAACAACTTCGGCATTTACTACTGGTGTAGGCGATTGAGGAACCAATATTTGAATAGTTTCCGAACATCCAGCATTGTCTGAAACAGTCACGGAGTAGCTGCCGCCGCAGAGACCGTTCTGCACTAATTGACCATCTGTGGTGCCAGTGCCTGTCCAGTCAATGGTATAGTTGCCATTTCCTCCACTTAACGCAATCGTAATAACACCATTGCAAGCTCCGCATGTGGTAGCTTCAACAAGAGGTGAAAGGACGATTGGACTTGCATTGTTGGTAGTAAAACAAGCAGTGGTTTCACATCCATTCGTATCTGTTACAGTTACACAATATTCATCATTGCCTGATACAGTTGTACAGTTGGTAGTCTCATTGTTCTCCCAAAGGATACTATAGTTTCCGCTGCCGCCAACTATTGATGCACACAGCAAACTTTCACCTGTTTCACAATTATATTCCTCAATGATTTCTACTAAAAGAGGTGCGGGTTCAATCAAAGTATAGACTTCGGTTGTGGTACAACCAATGCCATCTGTAATTTCTGCTGTATAAGTTCCAGCACACAACCCGGTAACTGAAGTAGAGTTGGTGATTCCAAGTTCAGGCCAGTTTACGGTGTAATCAGGCTCTCCACCAAGAATTTCAAGAGTGATACTTCCATCGCAAGCGTTTGCGCATGACACATTCACACCACCATTGAATAATGAGATTGTTTCATTCACAACAATAGGTGCAGGTTCCGTCAATTCGAATTGAATCAATTGACTACAACCGTTTTCATCGGTTACCAACACTTCATAAAATCCTGCACAGAGGTCAAACTGATCTTCCAAAGGATCAAGTCCATTTCCATCATCCCATAGGTAAGTGTAGTCAGGTACTCCGCCTGTTACAGTAATATCAATCGAGCCATCGCAAGCACCATTACAAGAAATGTTATAGTTGCCCGGATAATTGCTCAATGTTGAGGTGATTTCGAGTGGAGTAGGAGGCTCAGTTACATTGAAGCATTGAATTACAACACATCCAGAGGCATCTGTTACTTCTACGCAATACGTGCCCGCGCATAATTCTGAAACAGTCTCAACGTCACCAATTACTTCATCAATATCGTTTGTCCAAACAATATTGAATGGAGCAATTCCTCCCGTAATCAATGCCGTTAAGCTACCGTTGCAATCACCATTACAGTTGAGTGTAAATGTCTGACCAGGAGTGACCGTGTTTGGTTGAATCAACACATCGAAAGAATCTGGGGAGTCAAGCACAGTTTCAAAAATGAAAGTACATCCCGAAGCATCTGTAACTTCAATTTGGTATGTTCCGTCACATAGATCAGAGATGAATTCACCGTTGTATTCATTCCCAAGATCATCAAAGGCCGCTACAAGGTAAGGAGCAGTGCCACCAGAAATATTTACGCTGATTGCACCATCGCAAATTCCAACACAAGGGGTTGGTTGGATCACATCTGCTGTTGCAGTCAATGGTTGTGGTTCGTCGATGCAATAAGTAAACGTCTGCTCGCAATCAAAGCTGTCTGTAATAGTAAGTTCATAGCATCCTGGGTCGAGGTTTGTAAGTGTCGCCGCATCGCTAGCGTTAGGAGTTACTGAAGGGTTCCACAAGTAGTTTACAATCACTCCAGAACCACCGCTAATATTTGGGGTAATAGTACCATCATTTTCGCCAAAGCAAGAAATGGGAGTAATAATAGGATCGCTAACGATTGGGTCAGGTTCTGTTAGATTAATTGTCGTGGTGGCAAGGCAGCCATTGGCGTCTGTGACATTCACAGCGTATGTTCCGCCAGGAAGACCTGTAATGAAAGCTGAATTGGCGTCATTACCAAATGCTGTGACATCAACAGACCATTCAATAAAGTAGCATTCTGGAGCAAAAGAGACGCAGTCCGGAGTACCGCCGCTTGCAGTCAATGATATAGACCCATCGCTTGTACCATTACAACTGACATCAAAGAGTCCATTCGAATCGCTTGGTGTGCTCACAAATAGCGTGATGACCTGAGGAGCTTCCAAGCAAATTTCTTCTGTAACATCACATCCAGTAGCATCCGTAACAGTCACTGTATAGCAGCAATCTAAAAGATTGTTGATGTCCTGACTACTATTACCAAAGATAATACAGCCATTGGATGTCCAAGAATAAGTGTAAGGACCTGTTCCTCCAGCTACTTCGATATCGATGCTACCATTGTTTTGTCCAAAACATGCGGGATTAACTACGTCGACAATGCTAATTACAATTGGATCTGGTTCAGTAATGGTGAAATTAAAGAAGCCTTCGCAACCGCTTGCTGAGGTCACTTGCAAGAAATAATCGTCAGCGCATAAATCAGATACATCCTCAGAGTTAGAAATAACATCACTATTTGAGTTTGTCCATACATATGTGTAGTCAGCAATTGGAGTCATTGTAATGTTGATGCTTCCATCGCAGGCATTACCACAGGTTGTATTATTCACAATCGAAGTGAGGGAGAAGTCTTCCGTTCCCACATTGATTGTGAATTCACGACTGCAACCCAAAGCATCGGTCACGATAAGAGTGTAAGCTCCACTGTTTATTCCAACAAGATCTTCAGAATTGCAAGGAGAACAGCTAGGTCCGGTGTAAACATATGTGTATGGTCCGCCATGGCCGCCTGAAGTAGAGGTAATTTGAATTTCACCCAAGCCTGCATTTTCATCTCCACATGGATTAGACACTGTAGTAAATGCTATTTGGATTTGAGGCACACACGTCAAATCCACGACAATCGATTCCTCACATCCATTTGCGTCCGTTGCCGTGAAGGTATATGTACCGCATGCCAATCCAGAAACATCTTCTGTAATGGCCACGACCTGACCAGCACTGTTGGTCCATTCAAATGAATATGGAGCAGTGCCATCAAATGCAGTAACTTCAATAAAACCGTCTGTTGATTCTGGACAACTAGTGTTGAATCCTCCTGGATAGATTGAAATGTTATCAAGAGTAACCTGTAAGGGATTAATTGGAGGGTTAACCACAATATCCAATGTATTACCGCTTGAGCATCCATTGATATCACTTACACTCACTTGATAATTTCCAGTTGGAATGTTTGCAAGAACTGGAGTTTGGTTAGCAGGGAAACCTGCCCATTGGTAGAAATATGGAGCGCAGCCACCCGCTGCATCTACTGTGATTGAACCTGTAGAAGTTCCATCACACAAGACATCTACGGTGCCAATGAGGTTTACAAACAACTCATCAGGTTCTGTTATCACAACAACATTTTCTAACACGCACCCTGCGGCATCTGTCACCCTAAACGTATAAGTTCCTGCACAAAGGCCTGTGGCATTTTGTGTATTCAAAACAACGTTATTGCTTTCATCCAACCATTGGAATGTTAGTGGAGCAACTCCACCGGCGACGGTAACGTTTACAGCACCATCGCATTCGCCAAAACATGATACTGGGAAGCATCCATTCAATAAAATGTCGACGTCCGTGATGTTTAGAACATTTAGTTCAAAAATGGTCACACACCCATTGGTGACGCAACCTGAAGCGTCAACAACTTCTACGCAATATTCACCGTCTTCGAGATCTTGAGGATCTTCAAGATCGGATGTGAATCCTGCGGGTCCTGTCCAACTATATGTGTAAGGCGGATTCGCGTTCAACACCGTAAGGTCAATTGAACCATTTCCTCCATTGGGGCATGTTACAGGATCGCTATCAATACCTAAACTGATGAATGATACATTGATAGTAATTTCATCTGATGATGTACAATTAGCTACTTGAGAAGTAAGAGTGTAGGTAGTTGTAGCGGTAGGACAAGCGGTAGGAGTGAGGGTATTTGCGTTTTGTAAATTATCTAATGGAGACCACTCAAATGAGGAACTTCCTTGGACCACAGCATTACCTGTGAGTTCGACACATTGCCCATTGCATATAAGAGCGCTATTTGGCTGAATGTCTACTTCTAAGAAATCTTCAATAAAGAAATTGGTGCTATCCAGAAATTCTGGAGATGAGCACGACGGATTTGCCAGGTAGATAGTAAGATATTCTGACCCTTCCACTATCTCATCTGCAAATGCGTCGATGGGAACACTAACACTTATTTCATTGGCAGGAATGACCACATTTATAGGTTCTCCAGGAACTCCGTTTCCCAGAAGTGTATAATCTACTCCATTGATGGCGGTACCGCCGATGTAGTAAGTTACATTTTGAGGAAAAGGAGTGGCTTCATTTCTTGAGAATGTCACTAAACCGCTATTACATCCTTCAATCATGTAATCTACCCCACCTGCAGTGGTGGTAGCCACTACAATGGGATTAGACTCGATTTGTGAGATCAACACATTAGAGTCATATATTCTATCGCTTCCATCTGCAATCACTAATGTCAAGTGATATGTTTCGCAAGGAATCAAATTTCCAACTGCAGCCACCAGGTCAACAGTAAATCCATCGAATTGGAAACCTTGGCCGGGAGGCGTGATATTATTAACCCAATATTCGCTATTAGTATTTGCGTTTACTGTATTAATGGCCACCACAGTGCTGGTGTTCGGAATCAAAGCGATATTTACATCAGTACCAATATTTGGCCCCGATATATAAAATCCAAATATGTCATTGAAAGGCGAGCCAACCCATTCGTTATATTCTTCAGAAGTGAATGTGTATCTAAATCTAAGTGAGTCACCGGCTGGGATGATATCAAATTCAATTTGAGATGCATCAAACGTATTTCGAGATTGTGCCTGATTCAATAGTAGGCTTCCTGGCGCATTGTTGTCATAGTTTGAACAGTTCAAACAAGTGAAAGTAGGCGGAGGACCTAGCAGTGGCAAGCCCGTTTCGTCATTTGGACCAACTGCATTTGCAGCTTGACCAGTAGACAAGATGATACCTTCTGATGTGCCTAATTCCGTACCGGTAACATTAAAGTACCCATAAGAGCCGTTGGCGGCGGTCACTTGCACGTTGAAAATTTGCACGCCAGGGCCAACTAGATTTTGAACCATCTCCTGAACGGGCATGGTTGTATTGACACTCAAAGTGCCAGGTATCTGTTGAGCGAATAAACTGTGGCTGAGCATTAATGCCAGCAGTGTAACTATCAACACTAATCTTGAGCGTAGTGTTTTTTTCATACCAAGTTGGTTTATTTGATAAATAAGATTCAATTGATTAATTGCGACCGTAGCGTGCTGCTTTGCAACGGTTCATGAAGGATTCATCCGTGTAATCCGCCAATAGACTGAGATTTCCCAAGCCTAGACCTGATGCCTTGGCTTTAAAAACTTCAAAGCCTTGAGCCTCTGAAAGATTTCGATCTTTCACTCGAACTGAGATGATGTGCGCGGGCACACATGCTTCTCCTAATTCGAGTTGAGGATTTTCTTTAAATTGTTTCATCAGGTTACCGTAGTTCTCAGGATTGAGAGCACTACAATCGACGTAAATGATACCGTCTTGATTTGGATTTGATTGTGCTAAAAAAGGTTTTGCAGAAAGCATAAAACACACAAAAGCCACAAGAGCTAACGTCTTTTGCATAGCGTTGGTCATTAAAATTTGTTTAGGTGGGTGCGTGGAATCTCCACACATTCGCGCAAATATCGTGAAAGTGGGGCGAAGATTCTAAAAAAATATTAAATGAATGAAATTAGCTTTTGGGCATTCACTTTCAGAATCAAAGCATTTTTTTAGCGTTGGCGGTTGAGTTCGAACATGATTATTCCAGCGGCTACTGATACATTTAGTGAGGAAGTCTGGCCAAACATTGCAATTTTACCCAGCGCATCTGCTTTTCGAATAAAGTCGTCGGAAATACCAGTGTCTTCGGCTCCCATAACGACGCAAACAGGACCTGTCATATCAATATCTTGTATGAGGGTGTCTGTTTTTTCAGTACATCCAACCAATTTTATTCCCGATCCTTGAAGAATATTTATGATAGAGGGAACGGATTTGACACGACATACAGGGATGTGGAAAAGTGCGCCAGCTGAAGTTTTTACTGCGTCCTCATTGATTTGAGCAGCTCCTTTTTCAGGTACAATTACCGCTTGGAAGCCTTGACATTCGGCGGTTCTACAAATAGCACCAAAATTTCGTACATCGGTGACGCCGTCCAGATAAATAAGTTTAGGTGTAAGCCCGAGTTCGTAAGTCTGCGCGATGATTTCCTCGATGCTTCCAAATGAAATAGGAGAGGTAAAACCAATAATTCCTTGATGATTGGAGCGCGTTAGCTGATCCAGCTTTTCTTGAGGAACCTGTTGTGTGGGGATTTGATTATCGCTCAGGAGTTTGCGCATATGCACAAACAAATCTCCTTTCAATCCTTTTTGTATTAGTATTTTATCAAATTCCTTCCCAGAGGCGATGGCTTCTTCAATGGCTCTAAAGCCAATGATCATATTGATTTTTGGAGCAGTACTCGTCCGAGGACGAAAATTATTTCTATGATTCAAATTGCTATGAATTGGTATAAACTCTGCCGTTTCTCCATGATGTTACCATTCTCTCCCAGTGTGTTTTAAACATAGGATCACGGCGTAATATGTATACATTTTCGCTCCAAATACTGGTAGCTTTAGAGAAAACAAATTTTAAAGCAGTTCCATTGCTGTCATCTCCATAAATCCACGTTTGTTGGGTTGGAGTCGAATTGATGCGAGTGGGTTCGCCGAACACAAGATATATCATACCCCTATCTGTGCGCCAACCTTCGGTGTAGGAGGAGAAGAATTTATTGGCGATTTGAACGCGCTCGTAATATGCAGCAATCAGATTGCGCGCGCGATCTTTACTTCCTCCGCACTCAATCCAAAAAAGATCAACCTTTTCTTTAGGATTACGGGCTTTAGAAATGTTCTCAAACTCTTGTTTCGTAGTTAGGTATCGCAAGGGAGCATGAAGGTCGTCTTTCTTTTTAATCTCCGGATATTCATTGTTAAATGCTACAAAAGCAAAGCCCGAATCGGGATTTTCTTTTATACTCAACAATTGCAAGTGGTTTTGGACTTTCAATTGGGCAGCCCCATTATCAAAAGGGATCGAAGTTTTTTCTGCTTCGGTCATCATAGGCAACTCAGGATTGGCGATGCTGAATGGGGCGGGGGGTAACTTGATTTCAGATTTAAATGAATAAAAATGAAGTTGAGCCAATTCGCTGTTACGTGCGCTTTCAATAGTCAATGAGTCTCCTTTCTTCACTTGACTTGGAGCAAGCGCCAGGCCTGTGGTTTGATCGATGATAAGGAAATTTTGATCACTAGAGCGATTGCTTTTATCAAGGGTGAGCGTTTCGACAAAATCACTCTTTCGCTGAATATCTGAAACCTTGATTTGAAGGCTATAGACGCCTCTTTTTAGCGGAATATTAGCTTTGAAAACGGATTTATTTCTTTTGGCCGAAAGAATATCTTTGAAGTAAAATGTGCCGCTGTCAAGAAAAGCTTTCGTGTTGCCTTCGATCTTAAATAGATTGTACTTGAAAGAAACAAATGCGGTATAATCGGTAGTTCCCAGCTTGCGAGCATAAAGGAGATCTTCGGCATTTAGTGAACAATAAACCGCGCTACTGTCCTCACTAAAATGATAGGTAAAAACCTCTGCAGCCAGTGCATTAAAGGAGGCGCTGGTATTTGAAGTTTCTGTTTTAGTCGTGCTTGAGCTAGAATTACAAGAAGCCCAAATGATTCCAAACAATATGGCTAAGACTGTGCAATATTTTTTTGAAAGTGACTTCATTGGTGTTGCGAATTTACGAATGGATTCTAAGCATTTGATTAAAAAATATTCCTAAATCCGAAGCTGATTTTAGCATTCCGAATCAAAATCGGATTGTCAAATTGATTTCCTAAGGCATAATTAAAAGTAAAAATTCCAGCTTTAGTCTGAAAATTGGCTCCAACGCCGAATCCGAAGGGGTCGTCGCTCAATGATTGTTCATCGTTTTTAAATGAATACCATGCATGATCGTAAAATGCGTATAAGGCTGTATTGAGATCAAGTAAAAAACGATATTCGATTGTACCTAAAAACCAGGCTTCTGCAAAGATACTTTCCTCATCTATGCCCCGAAGATTTCGAAGTCCACCAATACGATATTGCTCATTTACCAATATGTTTTCTGCAAAGATTCTATTAGCTGTGGCTTGAAGGGCTACGGTTTGACGCTTCCAGGTTGGAATATAACCGGCCACCTTCGTCTCTAACCGATAATACTCTCGGGATAAGGTATTCGAAGTTTCCAAATTTTCAATTACCTCGCGATTGCCAGTGGCTGCCTCTGCCGCAATTGAAAAGCCCTTTCGAGGATTGTATTTGTAATCGAGTTTTTCATAAAAATACCCCATTCCAAAAAGTCTGAGATTTACGTCGCCAAAGCGCTGACTAGTGTTGATACCCAACCGACTGGTCTGGTTGGATTCAAAGAAAAATCGAATGTAGTTACCTCCCTGAAGAGCCAATGCAATACCACCGTTGAGCCTAACGCTCGAAAAGGTGGAGTCTCGTCTATAAATATTGATCGTGCCATCTAGTGCTAGAGGAAGGCCAACGAAGATCGGGATTTTGGTATTTATAAATAAGTCCTGAGTTTGAGGCTGCAGGCGCTTCCATATGAAGTGCAGATCTTCCGCCTTATTCAATGCATTTTGTAGTTTAATCTCCACATCGCCTGTCACATTCACCGCCCCCGTCGTTTCATTTGGGCGAAGTCCTATTACTCCATTGAAATAGTTGTTTTTTTTCCTTTTCAGTGGAAGATAAACGGTCGCTTTGTTATTTCTAAAAACTACCTCAGGAGAGGCCGCAAGTTCAATAAATGCTAGTTCTTTAATTTTTAATGATACCCCACGCAGCAAGCTTTCATTGTAGAGCTTTCCTTTTTTTAACCCAAGATAATTGATGATATATTTACTGGGAAGTGCCTTCTCACTTTTTATAATCAAATCATCTAGGGAGATCAATGGCCCGCGGTTGACGTTCCAGTGAGCAATAAAGTGAAGGCTGTCTTTACCATTGGTCAATGAATCAAGCGCGACCGAAGCAAATGGATATCCATTATTTTCAAAAAAAATCAACCTTTCTTTCGCCTCTTCTGCGACCGCCTCTGAAGAAAGAGATTTCCTCTTGCCATATTTAAGCTCGAATGGACCAAGACTTTGTTCTCGGAAAGTGCTCTTTTCAAAGGTATAACGCGGACCCAAATTGACCTTGCATTGAATGGTACCAACTTGTTGATTCGTATCAAGACGTGCTAATAAATATCCATCTCCCATCAACGAAGTGTGAAATGAGTTCAGTGCCGAATCGGCTAGTGAGAGGGAGGAAAAAGTCTTATTGAGAAAATACTTGCTATCGACGCCTTCCAGCTCTACACGGAGCGTGGGTTGAGCGACAATATTGAAAGTCAAAAGGCAGTGACAGAGTATTCCAATGGCTATTTGGCAATATTTAGCTATTTTATTTGTTAATAAATAGGACAACCGTAATTGTTTTAAATAATCTTCGCCTCGCTATCTTTGTAATATCATTGACACAATATGAAATTTCGCTCTTTTTGCTTACTTCTGTTATTCGTAGTTGCTATTTCTGCAACATCATGCCGCAAGCGCAAGGAATCATGTGCCGCTTATGACCGCATCGAAACGGAGCAGTCTAAGTAATATTATACCCATAAAAAATCTACATTCACTTGAATATCAGGGTGAATGCTTTTTGCTACCGGGCAAGTTAACGCCGCATTTTTTAATATTTCTTTTTCTCGTGCTGTATAGGTATTGCTCCCAAAGTCAAATCGAATATTAATACCCGAAACGCGTCGAGGATCAGACGCCATTATTTTTTCTATTCCAGCATTTACCTCGCCCAAAGAGATTTCCTTTGAGTTTGCAGCGATGCCCATCAAGGTCATCATACAACTACAAAGCGAAGTGCATAGTAGGTCAGTTGGACTGAATGCATCGCCTTTTCCATTATTGTCAATAGGAGCATCGGTGATGAGAGTATTGCCGCTTTTAAGATGTTGAGCTTCACACCGAAGCGCACCTAAATATTTTAAGGTCATTGATTCCATTGCTCGTCGAACTTTGAGCAAATGTAATGGATGATGCCAACGAATTTTAAAAATGAAACAAACGTGGGGTATTTGCAGTTTTTCATGTAATTTTGAATAATAGAAAAGAAGAATGCGTCAAACCATAATTGTTATCATACTGTTGTTGGGAATAATCAGAGCAGCCGCCCAAAGTGCGTTTCCTGATCAGCCAACCATTTTGTACGACAAACAACACTACATGGGCGGCACTTTGCAATCGAATGGTTGGGGAGGTTTTTTTACTTACGGAAAATATAAAAATGCCAGCAAAATCAAGCTTTATCACGTCGATCTGCAGTTTATTCGTCATGAAAAAGAATTCAAGCGTTTTAGTTCGGATCCCAATGCTAGAGGATATGTTTATGGAAAACTCAATTCCTTTTTCGTTCTGCACGCTGGTTTTGGGCAAAAGAAGATAATCACAGAGAAACTTCGCAAAAATGGCGTTCAACTTAGTCACAACTGGATTGCAGGTCCTTCATTAGGCTTTACAAAACCTATTTATCTTGAAATATTTTATCTAGCGGAAAGAGGTCCTGCCTATATACAGGTTGAAAAATTTGACCCTTCTCGCCATTTCATTGACAATATCTACGGCAGAGCTGGAGGGTTGAGAGGATTCGATCAAATTGCATTTCATCCAGGGGGCTTCATCCGCTGGGGCCTGCTTGTAGAATACAGCAATGTGCGCGACGGACTAAAAGGTATAGAAGTGGGAGGACAGCTAGATGTATATGCCCGAAAAATACCGATTATGGCCGAGAAGATTCTTGAGGCACAAAATCAATCAGCGCGTAATCATCAGATATTTCCTTCTGTATACGTGAATTTCTTTTTTGGTAGAAAGTATAATAAAGTGTGATGGAAACAACAGTAACAGGCAAGATTTCGAAACCAAAATGGCTTAGAGTAAAACTCCCTACAGGCGAAAACTTTAAAAAAGTAAGAGCACTTGTAGATGAACATAAGTTACACACAATATGTGAAAGCGGCAGTTGTCCTAACATGGGCGAATGTTGGGGAGAGGGCACTGCGACTTTTATGATCTTGGGTAATATTTGTACTCGTTCTTGCGGCTTTTGTGCCGTAGCAACGGGCAAACCCCTAGAGGCTGATCCATTCGAACCCACAAGAGTTGCTCGCTCGATTAAATTAATGCAAGTGAAGCATGCTGTCATTACCTCCGTTGATCGCGATGATCTCGCGGATGGAGGATCTCAGATATGGTTCGATACAGTGGCTGCGGTTCGCAGACTTTCGCCTTCCACCACAATGGAAACGCTTATCCCTGACTTTGCAGGGAAATGGGAAAATCTGCAGCGCATCATCGACGCTGCACCTGAAATAGTATCTCACAATCTTGAAACGGTTAGAAGACTAACCAAACAAGTACGCATCCAAGCGAAATATGATCGTAGTTTGGAAGTGCTTCTGCGACTGAAGCAGGGAGGAATGAGGACTAAAAGTGGAGTGATGCTGGGCTTGGGAGAAACGGAAGCGGAAGTACTCGAAACAATGGACGATTTGATTAGCGTTGGTGTGGATATTCTCACATTGGGTCAGTACTTACAACCTACCACGAAGCATTTGCCCGTGGCTGAATTCATCACACCTGAGAAATTTGCTGAATACAAGGAGATAGGTTTGGCGAAAGGCTTCCGCTATGTCGAGAGCGGCCCATTGGTGCGAAGCTCTTATCATGCAGAAAAACACCTTTTCTAATCTATGAAAAGAATCAGCGTAGCCATTAACGGCTTCGGTAGAATTGGCAGAACGCTTCTAAGAATTTTACTTCAAGATAATAATGTTCGAATAGTTGCAATCAACGACTTGTCGGACGTGGCTACAATGGCTCATTTATTCAAATATGATAGTGTGCACGGAAGGTATCCAGGCGAAGTAAAACACGATGATAACAATCTCATTATAGACGAACTAAAAATACCTTTCTACACGAACAAAGATCGAAAACTCTATCCTTGGAAAGAACATAGTGTAGATTGTGTAATCGAATGCACCGGTAGTTTTAAGACAAAAAGGGATTGTGAGGAGCATTTATTAGCGGGAGCTAAAACAGTAATTCTCAGTGCTCCCCCGGAGGATGACAGTATTAAAACGATAGCTATTGGCGTTAACGAGTCGTCACTCACTTTGGAAGATGTGATTGTTTCGAACGCTTCATGTACTACCAACAGTGCTGCGCACTTGATTCAACTTATCGATGAGATTTGTGGAATAGAGAGTTGCTACATTACTACGGTGCATTCATATACAGGAGATCAGAGATTACATGATGCTCCCCACAAGGATCTTCGACGCGCTCGCGCTGCGGTGACTTCTATAGTACCTACATCAACAGGAGCTGCCAAGGCATTGACGAGAATTTTTCCTCATCTCAGCGATAAGATCGGCGGTTGCGGAATACGTGTACCGGTGCCCGATGGCTCGCTGACAGATATTACATGCAATGTACGCGAACCCAGAAGTATAAGCGAAATCAACAAGGCATTTGAAAGTGCATCGCAGCATCGTTGGAAAGGCATATTGGAATACACCTCCGATCCGGTAGTGTCTATTGATGTGATTGACAATTCGCATAGTTGCTTGTTTGACTCAAAGCTAACTTCTGTAATAGGTAAAATGGTGAAGGTAGTAGGGTGGTATGACAATGAGTTTGGCTATAGCAGTCGCCTGCAAGACTTGATTCACATCATGCAGAAAAAACATTTCAGTTAATTTTCTGAAAAGACCTTCTCATACTTGCTAGTATTCTCTATTTTCGTCCATAAATTCACTTGTTCATGATACACAACCTGAGTCTCCACGCTTCTGTTTTCAATACATTTATTGCAGAATTGCGCGATGAGACAATTCAAAAGGACAGACTCAGATTTAGAAAAAATCTAGAGCGCATAGGTGAGATCATGGCTTATGAAATCAGCAAAACTCTCCCGCATAGTGAAAAGGAAGTGAGCACGCCTCTTGGCGCTGCCATTTGCGATACGCCAGATGAGGAACCAGTTCTTTGTGCTATTATGCGCGCTGCAGTGCCTATGCACCAAGGGTTTTTAAATTTTTTCGATCGAGCTGATAACGCTTTTGTAGCTGCCTACCGACGACATCACAAGGGAGGAGATTTTGAAATAGAGGTGGATTACACAAGTTCCCCTTCTCTTGAGGGCAGAGTGTTGATTATTGTGGATCCAATGCTCGCTACAGGATCAAGTATAGAACTCGTCTACAAATCACTAATTCGAAGGGGCATACCGTCTCAAGTGCACATCGCTGCGGCCATTGCCAGTACCGCTGGTATTAATCACGTAAAGGCAAAACTTCCTGAGAATACCACTTTTTGGGTGGGCGCAGTAGATATGGAACTCACAGCACAGGCGTACATCGTGCCGGGTCTGGGCGATGCAGGAGACTTAGCATACGGAAGGAAGGATTGATATGGCATATTTACTGAAAGTATTGACGTGGTGGTTGGCGAGTATTGTGAAATTTCTCTTTACCCCATTTGTTATGATGGGCAATCCCGGAGGCTATCACTGGTCTTATTTGGAAATCATACTGATCACCTCTTCTGGTGCGGCCTTAGGTTGTTTTATTTTTTATCATTTTGGAGAAGTTATTTTTTCAAAATGGCCTTTTCAGTCAAAAAATAAGAAAGTATTTTCTCCTATGAAGCGAAGAATCATTCGCCTTAAAATGAAATACGGTATTTATGGTTTGATGATGATTTCAGCACTGGTCTCTGTTCCTGTGTCAAGTCTCTTATGTGCGCGTTTTTATAAGCATGATCCTACAGCACTTTCTAAGCTAATTTTAGGATTTAGTATTTGGTCTGTGGCCCTCACTTCACTCGCTTATTCATTTCGATTACTAGGGTTTGAATTTTGAAAAAATACAATCACATTTTCTTTGATCTCGATGGCACTCTTTGGGATCTTTATAAGAATACAGAAGAAGCTCTTCATCTCTTGTTCGTCGAATTTGAACTTGATTCGACTTTGTTTGAAGCCTTTTATCAGCGCTATCACTATCACAATGAAAAGGTCTGGGCGCTTTATCGCGTAGGAAAAATTGAAAAAGAAGTATTGCGAACGGTACGATTTTCAAGGGCCTTTGATGATGTTGGGATTGCATACAATGCAGAAATGATCGAAGCCTTTGCATCACGATTTTTGGAAATTTGTCCTAAGCTTCCTCATTTAATAGATGGTACGCATGAACTTCTAAAAGCCGCTTCGGGTAAAGCACAACTGCATATTATTACCAATGGTTTTAAAGAAGTGCAAGGGTTTAAAATAGAAGGTGGAAATCTGGCCAAGTACTTTAATATTATTGTGAACAGCGAGGATGCCGGCTACCGGAAACCAAGTAAGGAAATTTTTGATTTTGCGTTGCAGGAAGCGGGTGCTTTAGCTTCAGAATCCTTAATGGTAGGTGATGATTGGGAAGCAGATATAATAGGGGCAAGGGATGCAGGTTTGGATCAAGCATTCTTAACCAATACTGAAAAAATGCAAGCACAGCTGACAAAAACAGAAGGTCCGCGTCATAATTATCAAGCCACATTTACGATCGAATCTCTCCGAGAACTCATACATTTGTTTCAATAAAAAAAATTATGGAAGAAAATAAGAATGCAAATCAACTCAATATTGAGTTAGGTGAGGAAGTAGCTCAAGGTACCTACAGTAACCTCGCTATTATAACACACAGTCCTGCTGAGTTTGTAGTAGACTTTATCAGAATGATGCCGGGTGTGCCCAAAGCCAAGGTTCAGTCTCGAATCATACTGACTCCACAGCACGCCAAGCGTCTGATGCGTGCATTAGCAGATAATATCGCGAAGTACGAATCACAAAATGGAAAAATCTCAGAAACTCCAGGGATGGATCCGATGATGACGATGAATTTTGGCGGTCCTCAAGGACAAGCATAATCAGATCACGGCAATAACATTGCCTTTTAAGGTCTTATCGAAGAATGGAGAATTGATACTTTTCGATCTCCATTCTTTTTTACCGAATGTTCGTTCGGTTTCTGTTTCGAACACAGTCAACTCAGCTTGATATTCTTCTTCGATACTGCTTATTCCCATCCCTAGAACTTTTGCAGGACCTGTAGTAAATTTCTCTATTAACACAGGCAGTTCTATACTGTCTCCTAGATGTGTCAAAGCCACGCTGAATGCAGTTTGTATGCTACTTATTCCAAAGTTGGCATATTCAAACTCAAGTACTTTATGCTCGTGATCTTCTGGTTGGTGGTCGCTACAAATCGCGTCTATCGTGCCATCTTTCAAACCTTTAATGAGAGCCTTGCGATCAACGGCGTTTCTGAATGGAGGCAATACTTTTAGATTTGAATCAAATGCTTCTAAATCGCTATCCAAAAATGCCAATTGATGGGCAGCTATCGCGCAAGTGATGTTGAGTTTTTCTTTTTTCGCTTTTCGAATAAATTCTACGGACTGCGCAGTAGAAATCAGGGATACATGCAATTTTCCTCCGGTGTATCGAAGAAGTTCTATATCGCGCATGAGTCGCAACTCCTCAGACGTATTGGAAAGTCCCTTCATACCCGTGTTCACGCTCGATGGACCTTCGTTGATAAGGCCGCCGGGATTCACGCCGCCGTCATAGGGAAAGGACATGATTAAACCATGAAAATTTTTTGCATATTCAAGTGCCCTCACCATCATTTCAGTTGAAACATTTTGCTTATCATCACAGAATGCAACGGCACCAGCTTGCTGCATATCATACATTTCTGCGAGCACCTTTCCTTCCATTTTTGCGGACAATGCACCGGCAGGCAAAACCTCAACAGTGTGATGAGCGTTGCGCGAGGTGATATACTCAATCTGAGATTTAGAATCTATCACAGGGTTAGTTGACGGCATTGTAACAACAAAACGGAAACCTCCTGCCTCTGCGGCATCCAGACCAGAATGCAAGTCCTCTTTATGCTCATCGCCAGGGTCTCTGAAATTAGCTCTTAGATCAATCCAGCCTGGTGAAACACAAAGATTTTTACCCGAAATTATATCAGCTTTTGTATCGGAAATCGAAGCTGCGATCTTTATGATAATACCCTTGTCAATCAGAATATCTCTTTTTTTTCCGTTATGAGTGGAAGTGGGATCAATAATTAATGCCGACTTGATTAGGGTTTTCATGATCTATTTCAAGTATTTGATGAGTAATATTTCTATGGCTAAAAAGATAAGCGCCCACATAAGCATCGTATACCACATCTTTTTTCCGCCATCCAATTCATTTGCAAATTTACCAATGCTATCAGCGTCTGCATCAATCACACTAATCGATGTGTTGTTGCTTTCCTTGAGGAGGGCATTAATTTCATCAGATGAAAATGCACTCATATCCGATTCGTTTCGATCAAAGTTGAAAGCCACAACATCAATAATTGAATCGCTCAGTAAGAGCTGAAACACACCTGCGTCCTTTAGTTCTGAATTAAAGAAAACTTCTGTATTGCCTCCTGCGTTGCGATGTTCAGGAATTACCTCGAGATTGGCATCTACCTTTTTCAAACGGAAAGTTTCGTCGCCGTTGATAGTAGTGTTGTTGAGGCTGACATAATTCTCTTTACCCAGCGTATAGCTTAATTGGCGTTGTGTAAAGCTAGACTCTGCTATGCGCAGCATGAGGGTTGGAAATAAACTATGACCAGTGAAGTTGCTTGCTTCGCGGCTAAGCGAAACTGCGCTCATGAATGTTTTTCCAGAGCCCAAAGAAGAGGTTGTGAAGAAGGGATCTCCGCTTTGCATGGTAGATATATTCTCAACCATACTTTTGCTTCCTGAAGTAAGCTTGAAGTAGGAACCCACATTGGGTAGCTCAAGCTTCTCATTGGAATTATTTCTTTTTTGAAGAACACCTTTTAATAAGTAATGGTCGTAGTCGATGGAAGTGACAGGGTTACCGGGGTCAAAACCAAATGCCATTTTGCCTGCTATGCCGCCTAAATTCAATTTTTGCGTCAAACTATTAAGAGCTGTAATATCTGCATCTTCTGCGGGAATGACCAAAACACTTCCACCGTTTTGTGCAAATTTTTCCAATTCTACAGCAAGTCCGCTTCCAGGAGCACGTAGTTGATTGAGCACAATTAGATTGTACTTTCCAAATGCGCTGTAATCGAGGCTGCCCTCAGTAGTCGAAACAAAATTAAAATAAGGATCTTCAGAAAAAACTAATGATACTGGATCTCCCTGGGCACTTAAATTGGAGGTAATATTTAGAATATTTATAGAGGGCGCTATGGCAAAAGAAAAATAAAAGTCATTGTCAAAGCGCACAGGAGAGTCATCAATAGAAATCAAACCAGATTTGAATCCTGGATCTGTGTTGGTGAATCCCAACTCCACATCCACCGAAGAATTAGCAGGAATATTGGCAGTCGCTACGCTTTTTTGTTGATCATTAATCTTTAATTTGATTGATACATTTTCTCGATCATCCGAGCCATAGTTTTTAATTCTAACGTATAATTGTTCTACTTGATTGAGCTGACGTATAGGGGAGTTGAACCAAACACTATCGACGCCAAGATTCTGTTCAAGGCTAGAGTTCCCAGGAACGATTCGATACGTGATTGTGGAATCGGATTGTATTGCATTGATATCTGCGACATTCTTTTGAAGATCACTAAATAGATAAGCGATTTTGAGGTTTTGCGATGCGGCTTTTAGCACATCATTTTGACGGGAAACAACTTCTGAGTACCTTTTAACGGCCGGTGATAATTCAACTTCTTGAATAAGCTGAATCATCTCATCTATTCCCACCAAGCGCTGGTGACGGCCTTCAAAATCGTTGGTCACAAGCTGAAAGCGATCGGAAGGTTGATGAGCCTCTACAATTTGTATGGCTTTATTTTTAGCAATATCCAATAATCTCCCAGAGTTGCTTTCTGCCTCCGCGCTGAAACTATTGTCCAAATAAATACTTACAGCCTTATCGCCTGCCTTGAGATTGTTGTCATTTACCGGGAAATAGGGTTGGGCAAAAGCAAATACTATGGATGTAATTGCTAGAATGCGCGACGCGAGGATTAATAGATGTTTGAGCTTAGACTTACTCTTCGTTTCGTGTTGTATTTCTTGAAGAAATGCAACATTTGAAAAGAGCACTTTTTTAAATTTTCTAAAGTTAAAAAGGTGAACAATAATCGGAATAGCAATCGCCGAGAGTCCCCAAAGTATTTCCGGATGAACAAATTTCATACTGCTACAAATCTACAAAGGAATTTGGGCTGATGGTGTATCAAAGTACTTTACCGTCTTTCATGAATAAGGTACGATCGGCCATCTTGGCTAGTTCCTCATTGTGGGTAACAATGACGAATGTCTGGCCGAAATCTTTTCTCAGATCGAAAAATAATTTGTGCAAATCCTTTGCATTTTGGGAGTCAAGATTTCCACTGGGTTCATCAGCGAATATTACCTCAGGTGCATTCATGAGGGCGCGCGCCACGGCAACGCGCTGTTGCTCACCTCCGGAAAGCTGTGATGGTTTGTGTTCCAGTCGATGACCAAGCCCAAGCAAGTCTAACAATTCTGCCGCTCTTTTTCTGGCCTCACTTTCCGATTTTTTCATTATAAATCCTGGTATACAGACGTTTTCTATTGCTGTAAACTCAGGAAGAAGATTATGAAACTGAAAAATAAACCCAATATGTTTGTTTCGAAATTGGGCCAACGCTTTATCACTCAAGCTGCTAATTTCTTGTTCTTGAAAGATCAACTTTCCTCCCGAAGGCTTATCAAGCGTCCCCAAAATGTGAAGAAGCGTTGATTTTCCAGCTCCCGAAGCCCCAACAATTGAAACGATTTCTCCTTTCTGTATGAGCAAATCCACACCCTTGAGTACTTCTATGCCTCCATAATTTTTTGTCAGCGCTCTTGTTTCAATCATGCCGCAAAGAAAAGCTAAAAAAAATCCCAAATTGTGAATTGAAAGTTTAAATGTTATTTCGAACATAGGAATTCGTTCTATACATTCGCACACAAAATTTTTTCGGTATGAACATTCACGAATATCAAGGTAAATCGATATTGGCAGGCTTCGGCGTTGCCGTTCAGCGTGGCTATGTGGCTGAAACGCCAGAAAAAGCCACGGAAGTAGCATCGAAGCTTCAGGCGGAAACAGGCACAGGCTGGTTTGTAGTAAAAGCACAAATTCACGCAGGTGGCCGTGGAAAAGGAACTGTTCAAGAGACAGGTTCGCGTGGAGTTGTCTTGGCAAAAAACCTTGGTGAAGTTGCCGAAAAAGCAAAAGGTATATTGGGTGGTCATCTTGAAACCCTTCAAACCAAAGCTGGTGGTAAACTGGTTAGCAAAGTTTTCATTGCCGAGGACGTATATGCTCCCGGAGCAAGTGAACCAAAGGAATTCTACATGTCCATCCTTTTAGACCGCGGCTTAGGAAGAAATGTCATCGTCTATTCTCCAGATGGTGGAATGAATATCGAGGATGTAGCGCACGATACTCCGGAGCGTATTTTCAAAGAGGTGGTTGATCCTCTTACAGGAGTCACTGATTTTCAGTGTCGCAAAATCGCTTTTACCTTAGGTTTATCGGGAAATGCGTTTAAAGAGATGGGAAAGTTCGTCAAAGCACTTTATGCCGCTTATGTTGGTTGCGACGCAGCAATGTTCGAAATTAATCCGGTATTAAAAACAAGCGATGATCGCATTATCGCCGTGGATGCCAAGGTTACTCTCGATGGTAATAGCCTTTCTCGTCACCCTGATTACGCAGCAATGCGCGATGTGACAGAAGAGGATCCGTTGGAGGTAGAGGCAACTGCTGCAGGTCTCAATTACGTGAAACTAGACGGTAACGTGGGTTGTATGGTAAACGGCGCAGGGCTTGCAATGGCTACCATGGATATCATTAAACTTTCTGGTGGAGATCCCGCAAACTTCCTAGATGTCGGAGGTACGGCAGATGCAAAGCGCGTTGAAACTGCGTTTAGAATGATTTTACGTGATCCAAACGTGAAGGCGATATTGGTAAACATCTTTGGCGGTATCGTACGTTGCGATCGTGTAGCACAAGGTATTGTAGACGCCTACAAGAATATCGAGAATATCAGCGTTCCAATCATCGTTCGCCTTCAAGGTACCAACGCCGAAGAAGCTAAGGCTCTTATTGATGGAAGCGGATTGGCCGTACACTCGGCTATCACACTTCAAGAAGCGGCTGATAAAGTAAAGCAAGTACTCGCTTAAGAAAAGCGGAACAATAATTGAATTTAAAATCCCTACCTTTCGGTGGGGATTTTTTATTTATGAAATACAGTTGCTTTATACTATTGATTTTTCTTTTTGGCAGTTGTTCCAATAACAATCAGGAGCAAGTCGCCCATTTGTCTCAACAGCTCGATTCAACAAGGATTTTATTGGATTCTCTTATCAAAATGCAATCGAGCATAAGCCTGCAAGGCACCACTGGAATCCCATTAAATAAAGAAGATTCTAGTCTCCAAGAACAAGCAGTCGATGCAGCACCAAATAGGTCATCAGACAAACCCCAAAGACCAATTCCAGAAAAACCGATAGAAAAAACGAGACCACCTCAGATAAAAAGTGAGGCTGAACCAAAAGTATATTTGTATAAAAACAGCAACAAAGTTTCTGTGCAAGTGATCCCTGGTGCGCAACGGTCGAAAGACTTCGTATTATTTGATCCTTTGGGTAATGAAACGTACCGTTTGGAGCAGCACATAGAGAGTTATTCGATCACCGTTGATTTGTTGGAATGGCACTCTAATGGTGCTATTCATAAAGTGAAAGTTCATACCAACCCCGGCGCAAGCATGTATTGGTACGAAACGCTATACACATTTGGGATAAACAATGAACCTCAATGGAAGGTGTCTACACAATTTCCTCAAAATAAGGTTTCTATGGAGTCGGACAATTCATACTACTGGGATGCCAAAACCAAATCATGGAAGAAACAAGAAGCTGTGTATGAGCAGCCTGTGCCTCGTGATTAAGCGATACGGCGCACTAGCATTAGCCCATCGCGAATGCTGAGTAAGAGATTATCCACCCGAGAATCTTCTGTTACCTTTTTATTTAATTCCAGTAGAGTCAAAGTTTCAATGTCATTCGCCTTTATAGGTTCCACTACTTTACCGCTCCAGAGAACATTGTCAATGAGCATCCAGCCACCCAGCTTTAGTTTTGGTAAAAGCATTTCATAGTAGTGCACATAGTTTTCTTTATCAGCATCAATAAACATTAGGTCAAATTCACCTTCTAGCTTGGGAATTTCGAGCATTGCATCTCCATAAATGAATTTCACCAAATGACCATTTTTCATTTTATCAGCGTACTTAGTGTGAAAGCGTTGAAGTTCATCATTGATATCTATTGTAATAAGTTCGCCGTTTTCAACTAAGCCTTCTGCCAAAGTCCAAGTGCTATAAGCAGTATAGGTGCCGATTTCTAAAACTCTCTTTGGTTGAATCATGTTTGAGATCATGCTCAAAAATTTACCTTGATAATGCCCACTGCTCATTCGAGGCAAAACCATTGTTTGCCATGTTTCTCTTGTCAATTCATGAAGTACCGAGGATTCAGGCTTGGTATGTTGGGAAGCATATTCTTCTATGGCTTCTGGTAGGAAATTCATGCTAAAAATTCTTTGTGCAAAGGTCTTAACTTTCATTCTCATTTCACCAAAAATCAAATGCTACCTTTGTAACATGAATTTGACCGAAATTTCTGATTGGATAAAGTCGTTTTTGTCTTCGGCACTAATATCCCCCCAAAAGGCGGCTTATATGCACTTTGTGATCTTATTCGTGTCACTCGTTGTGGTGTGCTTTCTGATTTGGTTTTTGTCTCGACTCATTATTATTCGATTCGTAAAGCGCATCGTAAGAAGGAGTTCTGCCACTTGGGATGATATGCTCTATAAGTTTAAAGTATTCAGAAGCTTATCATTTATAATTATGGCTTTTGTGATAGGAGCCGTGGTTCCTATCATGTTTCGTGATTTTCCAAATTGGAGAGATATAGCCATTGCCACAAGTAAAGTCTATGTGGTGTTGAGTTTTATGTTTGCGATAAATGCATTACTCAACGCGATTTTAGGAATACTTGAAGGGGTAGATTCGTTGAAGGACAAGCCCTTAAGGAGCTACAAACAAGTAACGAAAATTCTATTTTATCTCGTGGGCTTTGTGCTCATTCTAGCAATCGTAATAAATCAAAGTCCTGTCTACATCCTCACCGGTTTTGGAGCAGTTACCGCTGTCTTCTTACTCATTTTTAGGGATCCTATTTTGGGCTTTGTAGCGAGTATTCAAATGAGTGCCATCGACTTGGTTCGAGTGGGAGATTGGATTACTGTAGATAAGTACGGCGCTGACGGAGAAGTAATTGAAATCAACCTCACCACGATCAAAGTTCAAAACTGGGATATGACAATTACCATTGTTCCAAGCTACGCCATCGTCAGTGAGTCGTTCAAGAATTGGCGTGGTATGCAAGAAAGCGATGGTAGAAGAATCAAGCGATTCATTAATATTAAAATTTCTTCGATTAAATTTTGTGATCAGGCCTTATTCGAAAAGCTCCTTCAAGTAGAAAGAATACAAGATTATCTGAAACAAAAGGATGTAGAAATAGATTTATATAACAAAGAGAATAATGTGAACAAAAGTGTGCTGATCAATGGTAGGCATATGACTAACATTGGGATTTTTAGAGTGTATGCAGAAAGATATTTAGAGCAAAATCCAAATATCAATAATGAGATGACCTTTGTAGTGCGGCAACTACAAGCCACGGAAAGTGGACTTCCACTTGAAATTTACGCGTTTTCCAAACTCAAGGATTTCGAGAATTTCGAGAAAGTAGCAGCCGATATCTTTGATCATCTTTTGGCTGCGGTTCCGTATTTCGATCTTGAAATCTTCCAGAGTCCTAGTGGCAGTGATATGAAAAAAGTGTTTTCTGAATAAAGAATTATGAAGCTAAACATTGAAGCCATGATGCGTTTGGGACTGTTCACATTGGTCGGAATGGGAGCAGTAGCACTTCTTGTCAACCATTTTGTTGAATCCGTAGATATTGCAACAATGTTGATTGGAAAGTTTGCTTGGTACTGGCAGTTGCTTTTTGGAACTATTTATGGCTTGTTTTCAGGGTACTTAGCAAACTTTATTGTTGGGGCATCTTTTATGAGGCCTGTGAGAATTAAGTATGAGCGGATGTTCGAAGGCTTTGATCTGAGTATTTCAGAAATTTGGTTTATCTCCTTCTGCGCCGGAGTAGGCGAGGAACTGTTATTTAGAGGAGCTATCCAGCCATTATTGGGCATTCCATTGACTTCTATTTTTTTCGTTGCAATACATGGCTATCTGAACCCAAAAGATTGGAGAATCAGTATTTACGGGGTTTTCATGACAGGCGTCATTTGGATAATGGGTATAGGTGCTGAGCAAGTCGGATTAATTTCGGCAATCGTTGCTCACATGCTCATAGATGTTGTCTTGCTGGGTGCCCTTAGTCCAAACAGAGATAAATTGCGTGCCTAAGATTATATTTGCATTATGGGAAAGCCATTTGAATCTTTAGGAGGACTAGTATACTCCACCAACAATAACCTACCGCTCAATGAGGGGAGCGAGGAACAAGAAACCTTGGCGCCAAATCAGCAGGACTTAAGAGTATGGTTAGAGAAAAATCATCGCGGAGGTAAGCTCGCTTGCGTTATAAAAGGCTTTGTAGGAAAAAAAGAAGACCTCGAACAATTGGCGAAAACCCTCAAAACCAAGTGTGGAACGGGTGGTTCTGTAAAGGATAATGAAATAATTATTCAAGGAGATCACCGAGATAAAATCGTTGCCATGCTTTTACAAATGAAATACAAGGCCAAGAAAGCCGGCGCATGAAACACTTATACAACGGGGATATATTTGATATCTCCATAAAAACATTGCAGCATCTAGAACCCTTGCTTAGTGAGGAACTATTGGCAATGGGTGCACAGAATATCGAACAGGGTAAAAGAATTGTACACACGAAAGGAGACTTGAAATTTCTCTATCGCTGTAATCTGGAACTCCGTACCGCGTTGCGGGTACTGGTGCCGATTTTGAAATTTGACGCTCGCAGTCCCGATGAGCTGTATAAAAAATGCCTGAACTACAACTGGGAAGGAGTATTGGACATCGATCAGACCTTTGTGATAGATACAAGTGTTCATTCGGAACAATACAAACTACCACATTTTGCAGCTTTGCGCATGAAAGATGCGATTGCTGATTTTTTCAAAAAAGGCCATGGTCGAAGACCAGATGTGAACACAGAAGATCCTGATGTGCGTTTTCTACTTCACATAGATGAACAAAAAGTAACTATAAGCCTCGATAGCAGCGGCGAATCGCTTAATAGAAGAGGCTATCGTGTTTCTGGCGGCGGCGCTCCTCTCAACGAGGTATTGGCCGCAGCAATGGTCATGCTAGCAAAGGTAGACTTTACTAAAAAGCTCTACATTCCAATGTGCGGCAGCGGCACCATTGCAATTGAAGCTGCTTATATTGCTCAAAACAAGCCAGCATTGTGGAATAGAGAACATTTCGGTTTTATGAAATGGGAAAATTTTGAGCTGGATCTATGGAAACAGGTACTCGAAGATTGTCTTACTAAATTTAAAGACATACCTCTGAAATTTCACTGTTCTGATGTGGATCGACAAGCAATGACGCTCGCGGCTAGACACTTTAAAGAAGCAGAAATTCAAGCAGAGGTGGATTTAGAACAGAAGGACTTTTTCGAGATGATGCCCGACTCAAATCAAGGAACACTGATATTGAATCCTCCTTATGGAGAGCGCATGACTCCCGATCAAGTAGATTTCTTCTATAAAAGAATAGGTGATCATTTGAAGAAAAATTGGCCAGGTCATATTGGGTGGATTATTTCGTCCAATTTGCAGGCGTTAAAGAATGTTGGACTTAAACCCAATAAGCGATTTAGCCTTATGAATGGACCGTTGGATTGTAAATTCTGCTCCTACGAGCTGTTTCGAGGAGATCGAGCCCAGTTTGTGAAAGAGCTCAAAACAGGCAGTCTTTAATTAATTCACAGTTCGGAAAACATTCCTTAACCCACCCTGCAACCTATATCCATACTTTCGTTGCGAATTAAGTAATATGAACATCTCACTCAACACCATATTCCAAGCGCTTGTGCCGAAGGATAAAAAATTTATCCCTCTTTTCGAGCAAGCTTCTTCCAATGTGCTGCAGGCTGCTGAATTATTCAGAACAGCATTGCACGCAGATAGCATTACTCGTCTTAATGCCCATAAACAAATAGAACATCACGAAAACCAAGGTGATGAGTTTACTCATGGCATATTAAAGGAGGCTGCTGCCACCTTCATTACCCCATTTGACAGAGAGGATATGCAACGATTGGCGGTAAGCCTTGATGATATAGTTGACTTTATCCATGGTTCATCCAAGAGAATTGAGCTCTATAAAATTCATCAACTGCATCCAGCGATGCTCCAAATGTCTGTGTTAATTCATGAAAGCACAAAGGAGCTGGATAAAATTATTAAAAATTTGAACTCTTTGCGTTATACTGCTCAAATGAGAGAGTCCCTCGCAATTATCAAGGATTTCGAGAAAAAGGCTGATGATCTTTATGATGATGCAATAGGCAAACTTTTTAAAGATAATCCAAGTCCTATCGAGGTCTTGAAAATTAAAGAAGTTTTATCATTCATGACCAGCGCTACAGGTAGCCTTGCCACTACAGCAAGTGTCATAGAAAACGTGTTGGTAAAGTTCAGTTGATGCTTAACTTCACGGCTTTAATTCAAAGTCGTGAAACCCATTGCTATAATTACAGGAGCCTCGTCCGGATTTGGGGAGGCCATTGCCAGTCATCTTGCTTCTGCGGGATGGGATTTGATATTGCTCGCTAGAAGAGCAGATCGTCTCGACCAATTGCGTCTTAAATTGGAAAAGGAGCATTCTACACGCAGCCTTACTTTTCAGTGTGATGTGAGAAATCTGGATGAAGTAGAAAAGGTCTATTCCTTGTTACCTCAAGATTGGAAAAAATTTGAAGTACTCATCAACAACGCAGGACTGGCCGTTGGTAAGGAACCATTAGACGAAGGCAATATTGAAGATTGGAATCGGATGATTGATACCAATGTAAAGGGTCTGATTCATGTCACCCGAACGTTCGTTCGGTCGATGATAGAAAATAAGAAAGGTACCATTATCAATGTAGGTTCAATAGCAGGAAAGGAAGTGTATCCTGGCGGCAATGTTTACAGTGCCTCCAAGTACGCAGTAGATGCATTGACCAAGAGTATGCGCATTGATTTTTTACCCCACAATATCAGAGTGGGACAGATAGCACCAGGCGCTGCGGAGACTGAATTTAGTGTCGTTAGATTTAAGGGAAATTTAGACAAAGCCAATGCAGTGTATCAAGGTTTTGACGCATTACAAGCAGACGATATTGCAGAGGCGGTACTTTTCATGATATCAAGACCATCACATGTCTGCATCAACGATATGGTGATTATGCCTACGGCTCAAGCAAGCGCAACGATTTTTCATAAAACAAACGCATGAGAACTATCCTTATAATTTTTTTATTCTCGATTACCATTTCGTCATGTCATTTTGGAAATGATAAAGTGGATATGATTATTCATAATGCCACTATTTATCTCATGGATGAAACAGGCACTACGGTTGATGCCATCGCTATCAAAGATGGGATAATTGTAGCCTATGGACCTGAAAGGGAAATCATGAATCAATATGATGCGCCATTTATTTATGATGCAGCCAAGCGCCCCGTATACCCGGGTTTTATTGATGGACATTGTCATTTTCTCGCATACGGTCTAATGCTTCAGGATGCAGATCTCACCGGAGCAAAGAGTTGGAAAGAAGTAATATCTATAATAGAAGCATATGCGCCAACTAGAAATTCTGAGTGGATCATTGGCCGTGGCTGGGATCAGAATGATTGGATCTCAAATAAAACTGTTCAGGATGGAGGAGGCTTAATAGGGTCTTCACTTCCATTTCCAGATAAAAAAGATTTGGATGTTTTGTTTCCTAGCACTCCTGTTTATTTGACACGCATTGATGGACATGCTGTGTTGGTCAATCAAGCCGCTTTGGATGCGGCAGGAATAAATACTTTCACTACCATATCGGGTGGGGTTGTTGAAATAAAGGATGGCAAATGCACGGGTATTCTTATTGATAATGCCATAGGCTTAGTGGATAAAGTAATGCCTAAACATACTCGATTGCAAAAGGAAAAGGCTTTGATGCTCGCACAGGAAAAGTGTTTTGAAGTTGGTCTTACCACTGTAGACGACGCAGGGCTTATGCATGAAGACATAATGTTGATTGACAGCCTTCAAAAAATAGGTTTGGTGAAAATGCGAGTCTATGCAATGCTAAGTGACGATG
Source organism: Flavobacteriales bacterium (assembly GCA_044371755.1). GTDB lineage: Bacteria > Bacteroidota > Bacteroidia > Flavobacteriales_D > Sanyastnellaceae > JAIXWP01. The sequence goes on from JBILSZ010000023.1 coordinate 31,525, forward strand.
AGTACAACTACTCGATATACCTAAATAAGCGTCCTGATACCACTAATAGGATGCTCAACGTAAGGAGCTTTAAGTTATATGCTGATGGCGCCTTGGGTTCGCGCGGCGCTTGTTTGCTGAGTCCTTACGAGGATATATTAAAGGAGTTGGGTAGAAAAGAACATGGTTTTTTATTGAATACACCTGATTATTATCTCCAGCGCGCACGACAGTTGCATGCGGCCGGGTATCAAATGAATACGCATGCAATAGGAGACAGTGCTAATCGCGTGATGTTGGGTATATATAAAGAAGTATTGGGTGGAACGAATGATAAGCGCTGGCGAATCGAGCATGCTCAAGTGGTGGATAAGAATGACATTGCATTGTTTTCACATTATTCTGTTATACCAAGTGTTCAACCGACACATGCCACGAGCGACATGCCGTGGGCCTGGATGCGATTAGGTAGGGCGCGCGTGGCGCGTGCCTATGCGTATAAAGAATTATTAGATGAGAATGGGATGATTGCCTTGGGGACGGACTTTCCTGTGGAGGGTATATCTCCTTTGGCGACCTATTATGCGGCTGTTTCGAGAAAGGATAGGCAGGGCCAGCCGGAAGGTGGTTTTCAGAAGGAGAATGCTTTGAGTAGAAAAGAGGCCATGATGGGCATGACGATATGGAATGCGATAGCGAACTTTGAAAGTCATTATAAAGGAAGCATTGCAGTGGGGAAAGTAGCTGATATTGTGATGTTGGAGCGTGATATCATGAAGTGTGAAGAGGATAAGATATTCGGTACAGGAGTTCAGTTGACCGTAGTGGGAGGGGAGGTAGTATTTAGGAAGGAGAAAAAAATGTAATTTTCTTTCCTGTCATTATCAGTATGTTAAGTAGTAGTTAGGAAAAAAGTTGAGAATTGCTGTTGTGGGGGGAGAAATCGTGATTACTTTTGCACCCGCTTTTCAGAAATGGAAACGTTCTTTGAGACAAACGGAAAGCGGGTTTTTGAGGTCAGAAAAAATTTATGAAAATAAATTTGGAATGAGCGAACCAGAAGTATTACTTTTGCCGCCCCGATAAAAAAGGGAGGTGAGGTAGAGAAGGCTAAGGAGTAGATAAAAATTTTTGAAAAAAGATTTGGATTGAAACGAAAGTTAGATGTACTTTTGCCGCCCCGATAAAAAGGGAGGGTAAGCAGGATATCGATTCTGGCTCTTGAGAAAAAAACTTTGAAATAAATTTGGAGGGAAAGAAATTTTGATTACTTTTGCCGCCCCAATCAAAAAGGGAAGGTAAATAGAGAGTCGGAAAAGTTTTCTAAAAAATTTTTGAAAAAAGATTTGGATTGAGAGGCGACCTGATAGTATGTTTGCCGCCCGTTTCGACAGAAGTTGTCGACACGGATAAGTGAAAAAGTTCTTTGAAATAATGCAGCAGTAAAACAGGAAAAAGGTATAGCCAAGAGATTAAACTTTTTACAATGGAGAGTTTGATCCTGGCTCAGGATGAACGCTAGCGGCAGGCCTAACACATGCAAGTCGAGGGGTAACCTGATTAATAGCAATATTAATTAGGCTAGACCGGCGCACGGGTGCGTAACACGTATGCAATCTACCTTGTACTGGGGCATAACTTCGAGAAATCGATGCTAATTCCCCATAATATAATGAAGTGGCATCACTTTATTATTAAAGCTCAGGCGGTACAAGATGAGCATGCGTCCAATTAGCTAGTAGGCGAGGTAACGGCTCACCTAGGCTACGATTGGTAGGGGTTCTGAGAGGATGATCCCCCACACTGGTACTGAGACACGGACCAGACTCCTACGGGAGGCAGCAGTGAGGACTATTGCGCAATGGACGAAAGTCTGACGCAGCCATGCCGCGTGAAGGATGAAGGCCCTATGGGTTGTAAACTTCTTTTGTACG
>JBILSZ010000097.1:0-10147 GCA_044371755.1 Flavobacteriales bacterium
TGCCACAAGCATGAACCCTTTTTGCACAAGGATGTGAAAGTCGCTTTGGCCAACGGTCTTTCGAGATGCTTCTTGCAAGAAGAAAGAAACTGAAGAGTAATATTTTACGTTCGGAAAACGAGTAGCAAGCGCTTGTAGGGAAAGAGGTAAATCATATACAATTGCCACTTGCAAATCATTGAGCGATTGAACCTCTGTACAATCAGGATTGCGGCCTGTGGCAAACGCTAGTATTTCCTGTTCCTTTCCTTCAATAAGGAAACCTTGAGGAAGCAAAGTAAAATCGGGATAATCAAAAGAGAGACTTACTTTTCTAAAAACCCTTTCCCCCCAATTTTTGAGCATCACAAAATCTACAGACTTCTGAAGATCGCCCTGAGCGTGCTCTTCCGACTCAAAGTACTCCAGCCACAACACTTCTCCAGCCTCAAAATCATAAACCAGCACTTGCACTAATTCATCGTGCACATGTATCGCCAAATGCAATGAGGAAGCCATCGCCAACAATTCTTTGGGCATCATGGCCTTAGCTGCTATATCTGGGTTAAATACACTCATGGGAGTGCGAAACTACGAAAAGCCGACGAGAAATAACTCTTTTTGAGCCCTCGTAAAGGCGGTATAAATCCAACGATTGAGTTCCACCCCGTACATTTCTTCGGTCACATAGCCCTGATCTACTAGCACACACGGCCATTGACCGCCCTGACTCTTATGACACGTAATAGCATAAGCAAACTTTACGTGTAGTGCGTTGTAATAGGGATCTTCTTGTACCGCCTTCTTTATCTTTCCTATATTATCAAGGTGTTCATAGTCCTTAGCGATCAGATTTCCGAGCTCCCTTATCTTTTCATAAGCCAGCCCTGCCGACTCTTCCCAAAGCGTATTGAGTAATAAAATAACCTCCATTTCAGGTAAGTCTGGATAATCCAATAGGCGAACTACAACCTTGCAAAAACGAAATGCGCCGCGCTCTTCAAAACTTCTCACCCGCTCTATAATCACGATATCACCGTTTGCGATAAAACCCGCCTTTGAAGCTGACTCTTCATCCAGCCAGAAATAATTATTCTTCAAAATCATCATGCGATCTCCAGTGCTTATTTCATCTTCATAAAAGAGAATACGCTGCCGCATATTTTGATTATACATATTCGCACGCTTGTTACTGCGAGTAATAATGATTGCCCCGTCCCTTCCATATCTACTGATCGCCTCTTCCATGATTGGTTGCAAGTCCGATTCTACCTTCGTTACATCTTTAAATCCTTCATAGATCAGTTGAGGATAGTCTTTCGATTGCGCCGCGATATAATCACGCAGTCGGGTGGCATTCTCAAGAATTCCAGACCCTTCTTTTTGACGAATTACTTCTATAAGTTCTATCTCAGCAATATGAAGTGAAAATTCACTCCGCAGGTAGTCCAACTTCAAAGCGGGGCTTTGATCACTGCCCACAGGAGGCAGCTGCGCCCCATCTCCGATAAGAACCAGACGACATCCTTCGCCGGAATATACGTGCGAAATTAAATCCTCCAGCAAATCACCACTACCAATATCACCTTGTACAAGGCTAAATCGTTCCGTTCCGATCATCGACGCCTCATCCACGAAAAAAACGGTATTTTCTAACTCATTCTCCTTGAGCTCAAACCACGAATGCCCCGAGCGGTCTGACTTTCGATAGTAGATCTGTTTGTGAATGGTGGAAGCTGGCATTCCGGAATAATTGCTAAGCACCTTTGCCGCCCTACCAGTGGGAGCAAGCAACACTACTCTTTTTCCTGATGCCTCGAGCGTCTTCACCATTGCCGATACAGTGGTGGTCTTTCCCGTACCTGCATAACCTTTTATAATGAGGGCACAGCGCAGCTTTTCAGAGAACATCATTCTCGTAAAAGCGTAAAACAGTCGCTTTTGACCATGGGTTGGTTCAAACGCAAAATTGCGAATAAGCCCTTGCTCAAACTCTTCAGCGGTGATTTGTTTACGTGCCTTCGCCATTGCCGCAAAGGTCGACAATCATTAGAAGCAAAAATGACATAAGTTATGCGAACTTATTCATGGAATATTCAACTAAACCCTTCTAGATCGCAGACGCCGTGCGTAAGTCTTGATGAAGAATTTTTGTCATCAAAGTATAAAGTTCTGGATGAAGCGCCGCAAACTCATCGGGAGCCTCAAAAAAACACTCTACGGCTACCGCCCAAAACTCCACGAGATTGGTACCACCGTAGGCTCTAAAAAAAGTATTCTTGCCTGAATGAATATCAGCCATAATCTTCTTGGCCCGCACCATAAATTCATTCCATCCGGGCTGCCTTTGAAAATGATAAAATTGAATCATCAAAGCATGTGCAAACTCATGCAAGCCCAAATTGATTTTATCATCATCGTCGGAATTGCCGTGATGAAAGTCGCTCCAACTCATGATAATTTTGCCCACGCCCATCGTCAGCCCCTTTACATGATGTTCTATTAAACGAGAATAAAACACGGATGGATAAATTTCTATAGCTTTGAATTTGGGCAGTGAATAGTGCTTTTTAATGCCAAGCGTCAGTCTACATATCGTACCCGCGATGACGAGTTTCTTCGCTTCTGTCAATTCAAAGCCCTCTGCAGAAAAAAAAAGTTTTTCTTTATAAACCTTCAACATGCGGTTTATGAAGAGCATCTTTTGTTGATTGGAGTATCGCTGATAAAAAATAAAATGCTCTTGGCAAAACCTGTGGTATTTCGGCATCAATGATTCTACAGATGCCTGTTCCTTTTTGGCGTTGGAGCGCACGCGAATAGTTCTCTTGCTATAATAGACTTGATAAATCGTCCACAACGACACCGGAGATGACGGATGCAATAGTGTAAGGCCAATGACCACGAGCATGAAACCGCCACCTTTTCCCATTTATTACCTAGATAAATAAATTGGGATAGTCGGTTATAAAGTTGCGAACTCCCAAACCGAACAAACGTTCGGCTTCGACTTTGTCATTTACTGTCCAGGCCGACAATTCAAGTCCTAGCTCAAAACAAGCATCTATCAAATTCTCACCAATCAATTCATGCGAACTTCCCCATCCCTCAGGCACAAACTTCAATTCTTCGCATATTTCTTCCACTTCAATTTCTTTATTATCATTTAAGAAAATGAGCGGCAAATCCACTTGCAGCGCATCGAGTGCTTTAAGAATGCGAACGTCAAAACTTTGAATGGCAATAGGCCATTCGTGCGGTATGCGATCGAGTGTTTGCATAAAAATATCAGCATACGACTCTGGGTCTGGATGATATTTATTGTCGCCCGATTTATGTGACTTTAGCTCTATTGTCAATTGAGGAAAATTCTCTTCCCACTCCGTTCCCAGCACTTTCACTACTTCTAATAATGAAAGTTTGTGCGATTCAATTTTTTTCTGTTGAGGAAATTTGGAGTAGTCCAACTCTCCAAAGGAAAAAGCCGCAATTTCAGCAGCCTTCATTTTATAAAGATTAAGCGACTTCGCCTCTGACTCAGCAATGGCCGAACCATCTGGTTTCTTACAAAGCAAGTGGTCCATAAAAGGCTCATGCGATACGATTATTTTTTCATCCGCACTCACCACCACATCCAATTCAATCGCATCTACTCCAAGCTCGAAAGCTTTGCGAAATGCGCTTAAAGAGTTTTCCGGAAATAGACCGCGACAGCCTCGGTGTCCTTGGAGAAAGATTTCCTGACGTTCCACGATGATTTATTTTAAGTTTTGATTTAAGAATGCTTGTACCTCACGAATGCCTCTTGGTTTCAAAACAATTTTACCAGAAGCGTCCAACAAGAAAAATGCAGGTGTTTTAGTCACTCGGTAATCTTTGGCAGCTTTGCTTTCCCAAAGCTTCATCCCACAAACATTAGGGAATGTGAAACCTCGATCAGCAACTGCTGCCTCCCAAGCTGATTTCACGTTATCCACACTCACTCCCACGATTTCAAATCCCTTCGGTTTGAATAAATCATAGCATTGCTTTACCTCCGGAGCTTCGCCTTTGCAGTGCTCGCACCAACTGCTCCAAAACATTACTAATGTATATTTTTTTGAGGCAGCAATCTTCATCAAATCTACACTCTTGCCGTCAATCCCTACATATTGGATGTTCGGCGGAGTATTTCCAACACTAATTTTTTGAATACTCTCAGCCGTACTCTTGATAATATTGCTCAAGTCAGCATCACCACATGCGTCACCATTCACATAATTGTCGATAATATAGGTGCAAATATTTTCCATTCCACTTTCATAAAAACCAACCAACATCTGATTCAGCATGAATTCAAGCACCACGTCATCGGCCTTTGCTTTCTCAGCTACTGTGGCCACACAATTGATAAATCCGCTTTCAGTACCCTTGCTAAATCCTCGCATGAAATTCTGAATACGATCCGACATGACGGTACCATTAATCAAACTTTGATCGGTAAAGTCAACATTATCCCAGTACTTAGCGATGTCCGTTTTAGTAGGCTCTTGTTTCCAGGTCACAAGCTTCGCAAAGTGTGTGTTTGGATACGCGCCGATCATATCAGCCTGTAGTTTTGAAAGCTCTGCTTCTTTGGTTGCGATTTGCTTTTCATATTCTCCCTTTAATGAAGACTTACTCATGGCGACACGGGCATCTTTGATCGCCTTGAGAATTGCCGTTTCCTTCGGAAGATAAGCAAACCAACCTTCATTTTCTTTAGAGTTGATAGCGTACGCCGCGCCTTCCACTCGTGCTCCGCGAATACCGATTTCGGTGATGGCCTCTGATGGATTTAAAATTATAGAGGTAAGATTATTATCAGCTAACCCAAGCATGTAGATGCCCTGAGCTCGTTCTTTCGTGCCAAAGCTCCATGCTCCAGCGTTTACCGCTGCGCTGTCGATGAGGGTATTGGTCTTTCCATAAGTGGCCCATAAATAAACTTTCTTAGCACTTGGAAAGGCAATATTACCTTTCAGTTCCACGGGACCTTTGCGCGCTCCCTTATTGGCATCAGTCACTCCGTTGGTGAAGACTACCGCATTTACAGATTCGGATGTTTTCTCAGCCTTCTTATTAGCGTCGCTTCCGCAGGCTGTTAGTGCAATAATTGAGGATAAAAGAATAGTGGCTATTCCCATGTGCTTCATGTCGCTATTTTATATTGTGCAAACCTAATGAATTCAGCGACAGCGCGCCACACCATTTTTCATACCGAAAACTTAAAAATCGCTACTTTTGCAGCAAAATGGAAATACTGGTCATATTCATCCTCATTCTCATCAATGGTATTTTTTCGATGAGTGAGATTGCAATCGTTTCTTCGCGAAAGGCGAGGCTTGAAATAGCCGCCAAACGAGGCGATAAGCGTGCTAAAGCAGCCCTCGAAACAGCGAACGCACCCAATAAATTTTTGTCAACAGTCCAAATCGGCATCACCCTCATTGGAATCCTAACAGGGGTTTTTAGTGGCGAAAACATCACCAACGATATTCGCTCATTTTTCGAGTCCAAGCCCAGCTTTGCACCTTATGCGCAGACTCTAGCAGTCCTTATCGTAGTCGTTAGCATTACATTTTTCTCACTAGTTTTTGGCGAATTGGTTCCCAAACGTATTGGACTGACCAACCCTGAAGGTATCGCCAAGGCTGTAGCGCTGCCTATGCGCTGGCTTTCTGCTTTTACCGCACCTTTCGTTTGGTTGCTGACAATCACGTCGGATTTTTTATTGAAAATTTTCAAAATAAAACCTTCAACGGATTCAAAAATTACGGAAGAGGAAATCAAAGCTATTATTCAAGAAGGAAAAGATGGCGGTGAAATTGAGGAAATAGAACAAGACATAGTGGAGCGCGTCTTCACGCTTGGCGACCGCAATATTGCATCCTTGATGACACACCGCAATGATTTGGTTTATCTGCACTTAGGAATGACTTCTGAGGTGATTAAAACTACCATTATGAACGAGCTACACTCTTCATATCCCGTGCTAGACGCCGAAGAAGACCAGTTGTTGGGTATAGTTCGACTCAAAGACTTATTCCAACAAATTAATAATAATGGTGTGGAATTACAGGCCATTATAAAAGAACCACAGTATTTGCCTGAAAATCTCGGTGCATACGATTCACTCAAAATGTTTAAAGCTTCTGGTATTCACTGCGGATTGATCATGGATGAATTCGGTCAATTGCAAGGCTTGGTTACCATGAACGACCTCTTGGAAGCACTCGTAGGCGATGCCGCCGATTTTTATAAAGATGAATTTTCTTTTGTTGAAAGAGAAGATGGTTCATGGCTCGTTGACGGTCAGTACCCCTTGGCTGATTTCCTTTCAAGATTCGATTTAGAAGACATGATCACAGAAATACCGTACAACACTATTAGTGGTATCGTGATTCACGAATTGAGAACTGTGCCTTCGACAGGCCAAAAAGTAAACTGGCTGCACTTTGAATTCGAAGTAGTGGATATGGATAAGGCACGCGTGGATAAACTTATTGTAAAAAAACTTCAATAATGAGTCCGCAAGAAGCACTTGTTTATTTTGAGATCGATGCAGACTACCAACAAATGGAATTGTTGGACGTGATGGATGAGCGCCTTTTTCAAATTAAGAATGAGGTCCTTCAAAAAATTCAGGTCCCTGCACTTTTATTAAAAAGAAAAAAAGAATGTGATAAAATCTTGGAGGCACTCGAAGCATTGCACATGAGAGAAGATATTACTCCTCCACCTTTCCCTTCGACAGTATTGCCGCAAGAACCAATAAACTTTTTAGAAAACTATGAAAGCCTACTCGCGTCTGCCAAACTCGTAGTTTTTAATGCGCGCAATCCACAGACACTGAGTGTAGCAATAGATTTCATCATACAACTTCAGCAACAATACACTGCTTCCTTTTCTTCAATTTTCAATGCCTATGGGCCTTTCGACAGTGATTCAATTCCTGTGAATTCTGTTTTCGAATCGGGTGTTGTGATTAGAGCCTTAAAATCAAATGAAGTGAATGAAGAAATTCGTCAACTCATTTTCAACGAAGGAGCGCGAATTAAAAAACTGCTTTCGTTAGGATAAAGCTTTTGCATTAGCCAACGCCATAGTCGGTAGCACAAATAACCTATAAGGCCTCCCATTGCCCATCCCATCAAAACATCGGTGGGAAAATGAACACCAAGATAAATTCTGGAGTAGCCAATTAGAAGAGGCCAAAAAAGTAAGAGAGCCATGGTCCATTTCTTCTTTGGTTTTAGCCACAATAAAAACAAGGTAACAACCCCAGCATAATTTGCCGCGTGTGAGGAATAAAATCCAAATTTTCCTCCCTTGTAAAGATTGCCATTCGGCTCTAATGAATAATGCAGAAGATCCTTGATAGTAGGATCATGTGACGGGCGCAGTCTTCCAACCCAATTCTTAAATAAACCGCTTGCGGTCTGATCATTTAGTGTGATGCAAAGTGCGATGAATACAACTACCCAGAAAAAATACTTACCCGGAAATTTTTTATATAAAAAAAATAACATCAAAGCGTAAATGGGCACCCACGTCCATTTCTCACTGACATACCACATGAATTTATCTAAAGACGGAAAAGCATCCGTATTTAGAAAAAGCATTAGACTATAATCAAAGTTCATCGTGATAAATATCTGCTATCAGCGCATTATAATTCTGCATGATATTCTTGCGCTTCAACTTGAGCGTTGGTGTAATCTCGCCTGCATCAATGGTAAATGCTTTGGGTAAAATTCTAAACGCCTTAATCTGTTCCCACTTTCCAAAGCGAGAATTTCTTTTTTCAATTTCTACTTCGATCAATTTTTGAAGTGCATCACTTTCCATCAAATCTTTATCAGATGAGAACTTCAATCCTTTTCTTTCAGCCCACATTTTCGCTTGTACAGGCTCCACTACAATCAATGCAGATGGGAAATTTCGGTTCTCACCAATAACGATGCATTGTTCAATATAAATCGATTCCTTAAGGGCATTTTCTATCAACTGCGGAGCTACATACTTTCCTCCGCTTGTCTTAAACATTTCTTTTTTCCTGTCGGTGATTACCAAGAATCCATTTCTAAATTCTCCTATGTCACCTGTATGAAACCAGCCATCCTTAAGGACTTCCGCAGTGAGCTCAGGATTCTTGTAATAACCTTGCATCACATTTGGACCTTTGCATAAAATCTCTCCATCCTGAGCGATTTTTACTTCCACATGATTGATCGGTTTCCCAACTGATCCGACCATATACATTCCTGAAACGCGCGTCGAATTAACAGAAATCACAGGAGAGGTTTCAGTAAGACCGTAGCCTTCCTTAATGGTAATTCCTGCCGCACTAAAGAATCGCGCAAGTCGGGGTTGAAGTGCCGCACTGCCGCTGGGAACAGCCTTAATTTCCATTAGACCCAATGCTGCTTTCACTTTGCTGAAAACGAGCTTTCGCGCTATTTTCAATTGGAAATTATACCATCCTCCTTTGTTCACATCCCACTGCAATGCAAGACCTAATGCCCACTGGAATATTTTCTTTTTTGCTCCGGTATTTGCAAGGCCCTTCGCCACTATACCATCAAAGAATTTCTCCAATAGTCGAGGCACCGCGCTGAACATATGCGGTTTTACAAAATAAATATCATCTTTCACAGTATCGATTCCGCTCAAATAAATGCTGACTCCATTATTGATGTATAGATAGTGCAACATTCGTTCGTAGATATGACAACAAGGAAGGAAGCTTAGACAACGGCAAGTTCCTTTTTCCAATTCAGGCAAACGATCTTCACTATCAATAGCATTGCTTGCAATGTTGCGATGCGTGAGCATCACCCCTTTTGGCAAACCAGTGGTGCCAGAGGTATAAATAATTGTTGCTAAATCATCAATAGAAACGGACGCTGCAATTTCTTTCACCTTGGAGTGATTGCCTGTCTTACCCAACGCCAAAACCTCATTCCAATTGGCCACGCCATAGACATCCTCAAAGGTGTATACTTTTTTTAAAGTCGGAACACGATCAAGAATACGTTCAATTTTTTTATAAATATCCGCGTCGCTAACGAATACAAATTTTGACTCGGAGTGATTGATGATGTAGGCATAATCTTCTTCCGTCATGGTTGGATAAATGGGAATATCCATCGCGCCAATCTGCAAAATCGCATGATCAAGAATATTCCATTCCAAACGATTTGTGGTTGTAATCAAGGCAATTTTGTCGCCTTTTTCAACCCCCAATTCCAAAAGTCCTGCTGATGCATTGTTCATCTTTTCGATGAACGTATTGGTAGATATCGTTTGCCACTCACCCGCTAAACGAGAAGTCATGCAGTTTTGGAGAGGAAAATTCTTTTGTTGTTCGTAGATAAAATCAAATAAGCGCAAATAGTTAGCCATATACAGGAATGATTTATGGGTCTAAGATAGAAAACCTCATCATTCCATGCAAACGAACTTAATTCACCACCAACACCTTTGTGCTTGACTGAGTGCCAGATGCAGCGCGGATTACATAGATTCCAGATGATAAATTCGATACATCTACAAAGCCATTTGCTGTAGTGAAATATTGTGAAATCACGATTTTACCCATTCCATCGATGACTTCGAGCCTCGAATTTTCACTTAAGCCCGTTATTTGAATCTGCTGTGACGCTGGATTAGGACCGAATGTCCATTCGGTTTCTGAATCGCGCATATCGTTTACACTTACTTCACCACAAGCCGGGTCATAATCCTCTCCAGGACTACCTTCCAAGCAACCCGCAAACCAATTCTGAGGTGTATTCATTCGTCCAGCGCTGCTGAGTAATTCCATTGTCTTGCCATTTCCGTTGGCTTCTTGTGGCCACGGAAAAGAAGAACTATACGCGGTAGATTTTACCAATAACCCATTGCTGTCATACAAGCGAATCACATCATTATTTCCAAATGATACGCCCTCCGTTTCGATAAAATTCTCTACCGCAGGAAATCTGGATTCAAACAATGCTGCATCCGACACAAAAACGAGATGTCCGCCTGATTCAATAACGGTTCCAGCAGGAATAGTGTATGTATTCAACTCCTCTTCGTCACGAATTATATAACCTCCCAAATTGATATCCGAAGTGCTGGTATTTTTCAATTCCCACCAATC
>JBILSZ010000098.1:0-10115 GCA_044371755.1 Flavobacteriales bacterium
GGGGGCACCACTTTCGTTCAAGAAGCAACAGCAACCGATAATGATTACACTACAACCTCCAACCTCGGTGTGATTTGCACCTATACCGCTTCAAATGCAGACAACTTCTTTTTCGATGATTTCTATTTCGGTGATTTTATTATTGATACTACCGCGCCCACTGTGACTTCCGCTCAGGCTATCAACGCCAATCAACTGGAAGTACTATTCTCTGAAGCCGTTAGTGCTGCTGCTTCTACTATCACCAACTACCAAGTGACTGGCAATATCAACCCAACCTCAGCAACTATCAGTGGTGGAAATCCAGCTCTCGTTACACTTACTTTTGCTAACTCATTTGCGCCAAATACGAATTTAAATTTAAGTGTTTCCAACATCCAAGATATCGCCGGAAACACAATGATTGCAGCCAACATACCATTCTTATTTTTCGTGCCTGCTACACCGAACGTTCGTTCGGTTGTTTTCAACGAAATACTCGCAGATCCCACACCATCTGCAGGTTTACCTGAAGTCGAATTCGTAGAATTGCACAATCCGACCAACGAAGTATTCAATCTCGAAAACTGGACATTCGTAAACTCAACGACCGCAAAAGTACTTCCATCCTACAACCTCCCTCCCAATGGCTTTGTCATCCTAACCGATGTCAACAACATCGGACAATTCACTAATGTAATAGGAATCACCTCTTTCACAGCGCTCACCAACTCTACAGATAGCCTCACATTACTTGACAATTCCGGCAATATCATCGACATCCTTGTTTACTCCGACGATTGGTTCGCCACAAGTGAAAAGGCCGAGGGTGGTTGGACTTTAGAACAAATCAATCCATTATTACCTTGTAGCACTGCCTCCAATTGGGCAGAAAGCACTGCGCCAAATGGCGGAACACCAGAAATTCAAAATAGCATTTTCAATAACTCGCCAGACACCTCCGCGCCTCAAATCATTAGCTCTGGGGATACCTCACCAAACAGCATTTCCATTGTTTTCAATGAAACAATGGAAACTGAACTTTCGAACATCACAGTCACCATTGAACCCAATCAAGGAAACATCACACTAGAATGGATTAACGTTCAAACCTTGTCAATTCAAACCGAACAAACATTCGGTATTGGTCAATTCTATGAAATTAGTATTTCTGGACCGAATGATTGCTCGGGAAACTTGTTAGAGCCTGTGATCATCCCTTTCATTATCGGCTTCGAACCTGAAGTTGGAGATATCATCATCACAGAAATAATGGCAGCTCCTTCCTCCACAATCGGCTTGTACCGCGCAGAATACGTGGAAATATTTAATAAATCCAATAAAGTACTCGACATCTCTGATTTAGTGCTAAACAGCGGATCTTTTCTTTTACCTAAACTGATTTTACCTGGTGCCTATCTGACATTGGCAAATGTTACAAATGTTGACAACCTCTCGAACATCACAAACATCGCCTATATGCTCGGTTTTCCTGGGCTCACCAATAGCGGCACCACCCTCACGCTTGCACATCCCTCTAGTGGTATTTTAGATGAAATCACATATTCAGATGATTGGTACAACGACTCTTCAAAAGACGACGGTGGTTGGTCGCTAGAATTAATCAATACCGACGATCCATGCAGCAGTGCCGATAACTGGAGCGCCTCAATAGATGTTGGAGGTGGCACGCCTGGAGCACAAAACAGTATTTTCGATGACTCCCCCGATACGCAAGCCCCACAAATAGTAAATGTTTTTACAGGAGGACCCTTTGCTGTGATAATTGAATTCAACGAGCCATTAAGCAGTGCGGCTCTATTCGAGTTTTTCTGGATCGTAGACGGTCAGCAAGTAATCCCCTCGAGTGCATCGTTCACAGATAATAGTAACACAGCCATCGTTATCAATATCGCTGGCAGCGTAGCCTCACAAGTCTACAACTTCACACTAAGCTCTATCCAAGACTGTTGGGGCAATGTCGCCAATAATCTATCAGGCATATATGCCATCTCAGAGCCAGCGATTGCAGGAGATATTATTATCAATGAAATCTTATCCGACCCATTCACGGGGGGTGCAGATTTTATAGAACTTTACAATAAATCCGATAAAGTCATTGGCCTCATAGACTGGGCGCTTGCTATCGAAGACGACGGAGTTATAACCACTCCAGATGTATTGACCGAACAAGGAGTCATCCTTCTACCTAAGCAGTATGTTGTTATCACCGAAGATGGTTCTGAACTAACACAGTTCTACCCATTTACGAAAACAGATCGCATACTTCGAGTTTTGGATATGCCCACATATAATAACGCCGAAGGAACAGTTGTGCTTCTTTTGCCCGATGGCACTGTTAGTGATCGAGTAGCTTACACAGAGGAAATGCATTTTGTCTTACTCGATGATTTAGACGGTGTATCACTTGAACGTATAGATCCAGCGCGCCCGGCAAGCGATGTCACCAACTGGGGTTCCGCTGCAGAGAGCCAAGGATTTGCAACACCTGGTTATCAAAATTCCCAAGCACTCGCAGCCATTCTCGGAGATGAAGACATCAATGTTTTCCCTGAAATATTCTCCCCAGACAATGATGGATTTCAAGACGTAGTGACCTTCACATTTCAAAATACCAAACCAGGCATGGTCGGTAATATTTATATTTTCGATAGCAATGGAAGACAAGTATTACATCTCTTAAAAAACTCACTCATAGGTGAAAATAGCAGTGTTAGTTGGGATGGCAGAACGGTTGATAACGGCCTTGCACCTATTGGAATCTACATCGTCTATATCGAAGTTTTCGATGAAAATGGAAACACTTCCAAAATTAAAAAGACCTGCGTACTCGCCCATCAGCTCGACTAGATGTATATTATCAAAACACCCAATATACTTCAACCAATTGTCTCAGACTTGCTCTGGTCGGTGCATACTTTCGAGCGCGAAGTATTCCTCACCTTCGACGATGGGCCCACTCCCGAAATAACCGAACGAACGCTCGATTTGCTTGCAAAGCACCATGCAAAAGCTACATTCTTTTGTTTGGGGAAAAATGTTGAGGCATATCCACATATCTTTCAGCGCATCAAAGACGATGGACACACCATAGGAAATCATACACATGATCATCTCAATGGCCGCAAGACAAGCCACTTTGCATACTTAAGGAATATCGCTAAAGCGGAAAGAATTTTCTCATCGCCTTACTTCAGACCACCTTATGGTAAAATCACTCGTGCTCAAATTGCATCACTCAAATCAAAATACCGCATCGTGATGTGGGATATCATTACAGGTGACTTTGATCCGAAACTTTCTGCTACCAAGGTTTTGAAAAATGTCGTTGATAATGTGCAGCAAGGGAGCATCATTGTATTTCATGATAGTTTCAAAGCAGCGCCACGCATGCTACCAGCGCTCGAACAAACTCTCATAATTTTAAAACAGCGTGGCTACAAATGCTCCCCCCTTCCTGCCATTGATTTGGATTGAGCTATATTTGTAAAATGCACGTCAAACCAAAAAAGCATCTTGGCCAACACTTTCTGAGAAATCCTGAAATTTGCGAACGTATTGCAGCAGCAATGACGGGATACGGAAATTACAACACGATTCTCGAAATCGGTCCAGGCACGGGCGCTCTCACGGCTTGGTTGTTAAGATTGAAAACGTATACCACGTATGTAGCAGAAATAGACACCGAGTCTGTAGACTATCTCCGTGCATACTACCCCGAACTTCGTGATCGAATTATTACCAAAGACTTTCTGCAACTGCCTTTACATGATATGTTTGAAGGACAGCTCGCAATCGCTGGAAATTTTCCTTACAATATTTCATCGCAAATACTCTTCAAAATATTAGACCACAAGGAACAAATTCCCGAAATGGTCGGCATGTTCCAAAAAGAAGTGGCCATGCGTGCAGCCGGTTCCCCAGGCTCCAAAGATTATGGAATCCTATCGGTTTTGTTACAAGCATACTACGATGCAGAATATCTTTTCACCGTAGATGAGCATGAATTCGATCCACCACCCAAAGTAAAAAGTGGCGTCATTCGTATCCAACGCAAACCCGAACAACCATTCGGTTGTGATGAAAAAAAATTCAAACTCGTTGTCAAAACAGCATTTAATCAACGGAGAAAAATGCTTCGTGGTTCTATAAAATCACTTCTAAATCCGAATGTGGACATCACGCTGCCCGTCTTTACTATGCGCCCCGAACAATTAAGCGTTCAAGAATTCAAAGATCTTACAAACTTGCTGTACTCATGAATATCGAAAAATTCAACGTTCGTGCATACCTCATCTTATATAATGATAATGATGAAATTCTCTTATCCGATGAATTGATTGCTGGAAAAAAATACACCAAATTCCCAGGTGGGGGAGTAGAATTCGGAGAAGGAATTGAAGATGCCATACGTAGAGAAGCCATAGAAGAGCTAGGCCAAGAAGTGGAAATAATTCAACACATTTATACAACAGGTTTTTTTGTAGAATCCACTTTTCGACCCGGTCACCAAGTAATTTCTGTTTACTATCAAGTCCAATTGATCGAGCCTCCCAAATTTCGGATAGCCACTTCGAAGTTCGACTTCAACACAGACACTCACGCCACAGAGAGCTTTAGATGGGCAAAACTTGCAACCATTCATCCTAATGAACTTTCTTTTGTTGCTGACAAGTTTCTGTTGAACCTTCTCCAGGAGGCACAGTAATTCCCATTCCCGTTATCGCATTTCTGATAAACTGCTTCTCATAATGGCGGTTGCGGCGGCTCTTTTTAGCGTCGGCACGCTTTCCATTGCGCTTATCCCTCACTATTTCCCCTAATCGGTTCAAGTCGTCCAAATCCTCTATTTCATTTGGTGAATTTCGTCTCGCCATGATTTCTTAACATTGCATTTTTGAGTCGCTTATTGCCTCAATATTACTTTCTCATTATCTTTACATTGCTGAATCGTATCCTCAGACAAGTAATATTACCACAACCTTATGTCTTTCGCCCGATTAAAGAATATTGATCTCTTCAAAGGAAACTTGGTAATTCTTGTCATTGTCGGCCACATCATCCAAGGTGGAATCGACTCCAATTTCTCTCGTTATCTCATATACAGCTTTCATATGCCCGTATTTGTTGGGATAAGCGGTGTGCTTTTTAATATAAAGTATATCAACGAAATCAATGTTCAACAGCTCTTTAAAAAATATGCTTTTCGCCTCTTGTTGCCTTGGGCGCTGGCGGTGACGTTTTATTATTTCTTCACGCTCTATCAATTTTCAGAAACGTTTTCCGTCTCAAGTTTCATTAGAGCTTTCGTATTTCCATATTATCACCTTTGGTTCATCCCGGCTTTCCTAAGCTGGGTCGTCTTTACCTGGGGGTTAAAAAAATTAAAAGTATCAAATGACAAACTCCTTGCGATAAGCGCCGCCCTTTCGCTCGTATCAACGGTACTTTTGAAATACCCTGAGCTAATTTCACCAAATTTCTCTACCCCAGATATTTTGAAAGCTCTAATCCGATCATATGGACCTCATTTCTATTTCTTCTTCGTTCTCGGTATTTATTTAAAAAATAAGACGCTCGATCAAATAAACCTCTTGAATTATATATTCCCTATAATCGGACTGGTCATCACCATTTATCTCTATTACTATCCGAATTCCTCGATTTCCTTCATCAACTTCTTCTTGTTTAATGGCTTCATCATCAATCTTATTTTAAAAATCGCAACAAAAAATCTTGTCAGGAGCAACCCATTTATGGAATGGCTTGGAGTTCACTCTTTGGCCATTTACCTATGGCACGTTCTGCCGATCGGTCTTTGCCACATCGTTTTCGGCACTGACAATCTCAACATGTTCTACATAATTGTTGCGCTATTACAAGTTTCACTAATGATATCATATCTATATCTCGTCAAAGTAGACTTCTTGAGAAAGTACGTCTTTGGCTTGCCATAGTAGCATACCGCCTTATTCAAGTCACCAGCTTCATTAGCACTATCTTTGAACCGTGATCTCACGCGCTACCATAGACCGTATCTACCAAACAGCAATCATCGAAGAGGTGATTGGCGAGTTTGTGCACCTAAAAAAATCCGGCTCCTCGTGGAAGGGTTTGTCGCCCTTCGCCAACGAAAAAACCCCTTCATTCTTTGTGGTTCCTGCCAAGGGTATTTATAAAGACTTTTCTTCGGGCAAAGGAGGGAACGTAGTGGACTTCCTAATGGAGCACGAAAAGCTATCTTACCCAGAAGCGCTCCGCTGGCTCGCCGCGAAGTATAACATAGAAATCGAGGAAGAAAAGCAAACCGAAGAACAGCAACAAGAAAAAAGCGAACGAGAGCAGCTCAGCATCGTCACTGAATTTGCTGCGCGTTGGTTTCACGAACAACTCAACGATTCCGAAGAAGGCCAAGCCATTGGCTTGAGCTATTTTCAAGAAAGAGGATTTCGCCCCGAAACCATTCGCAAATTCCAGCTCGGTTATTCTCCCGATAAATGGGATGCCCTCGTGAAAGCCGCCACCGAAGCGGGATACAACATTGAATATCTCGTAAAAACAGGCCTTGTGCGCGAGCGCGAAGGCGGCGGCACTTTCGATTTTTTCAAAGGCCGCGTGATGTTCCCCATCCACAACATCAGTGGAAAGGCCATAGCCTTTGGTGGGCGAACACTCAAAAATGATAAAACCGTTGCCAAATATTTCAATTCACCTGAAAGTGAATTATACAATAAGAGCAACGTCTTATATGGCCTGCACCTCGCGAAAAATGCAATCGTAAAACTTGACGTCTGCTTTTTAGTTGAAGGATATACTGACGTCATTTCCCTTCACCAGAGCGGTGTAGAAAACGTAGTAGCCTCTAGCGGTACAAGCCTTACAGAAGGTCAGATTCGCCTTGTAAAAAGATATTCCCCCAACATTACCATCTTGTACGATGGCGATAACGCAGGTATCAAAGCAAGTTTCCGAGGCATCGACATGATTCTCAAAGAGGGAATGAACGTTAAAGTGGTTCTATTCCCCGACGGCGATGACCCCGATAGCTACGCACGCAAACACAGCAGCGAAGAGATTCAAGACTTCATCAAAGAAAATGCGAAGGACTTTATCACATTCAAAACTTCCCTTTTGTTGGAAGATGCTGGAAGTGATCCCGTCAAACGCGCTGGTCTTATAAGAGGAATCGTAGATAGCATCGCGCTCATGCCCGATGCCATCACCCGCTCGGTATATGTACAAGAGTGCAGTCGCTTGCTCAATATTCAAGAGCAGGTCTTACTTACAGAACTGAATAAATCACTATTAAAATCTGTAAAAAAAGACGCTGCTGAACCACTCCCTGTGATCGATGAAACGCACCACACAGGCGTTCCAGATACGGCAGATATCACCGATGAGGTAACACTCGTTCATCAAGAACGAGATTTCATTCGTCTGTTGCTCACCTACGGAGAACAACCCATCGACGTGCGCATCATCAATGATTTGAACGAAGAAGAGATTGTTCCCATAAGTGTTGCAGAATATCTAATCGGTAGTTTACAGCAAGATGAGCTCACTCTTCAATCAGAAGTGTATCGCAAAATATTATTAGAGTACATAGAATTCATCGGAAGAGACGAATTTCCCGAGCCTCGCAATTTCGCCTTGCATCAAGACCGCGAAGTGAGCTCAGAAACAAGTCAGGTGCTCACCTCCCCTTATGCCCTCAGCGAAAACTGGTCCATCCGCCACAGCGTGTATCCCGAAACCGAAGACATGCTTTTGCGAAAAGCCGCAAAAGATTGTATCTTCCGACTGAAACTACGCAATGTGATGGCAATGCTTAAAAATGTAGAAAATGAAATGAAAAATACGGACCCCAACTCCGAAGATTTCGATCATTTGATGCAAGAAAAAATTCATCTTGACACTGCAAAAAAGGCAATTGCTAAATACTTTGGAACGGTAATACTATAATGAATAACCCTTTTAATCCAATAAAAGATTCGAAAAAAATACTGCAACAAGCAGCAGATATCTTTCGTGAAAATGGATTAAAGGAAAAGAGCGACTTCGACGCCTTCTTTGAACTTTTCATAGAATTCATAAAAAAAAATCCTAGTTCAAAAGCTCGAATTCAGGAAGAAATCACGCATCTGCTATCAGAACCCGGCCTCTCCGATTTATTGAGCAATGCTAACATCAACAATAACATCAGCTTCGGTCAAGAGTTTTTCGCTCGAATCAGGCATAAAATACTTCCTAAACTTAGAACAGAAAATAAACTGCGATACAAGCTTAGAAAAAATTTTGATTTCGAACGCGATGAGCATTGGCTGAGGCATATTGACGAACAACAAGTACAAGCACTCTACAGTACTTGTTTTAATCAACTTGAAATTCCAGAGCTAATAAAGACAAGGACCGTCCGAGTCACTCAACGTCTTTCATACAGGTTAGCTGCTTTGGGGACGGAAGACCGAATGAACATTCGGGGACTTGAAAATGAGCATCATCAATTATTTTTCTCAATACCCACTCTAGTAGAAGAAAACATTCGCTCTTTTGAAAATAATAAAAAAGTTTCTTCAGAATTAAGAGCGCGCCTTCAAACTAGTTTGGATGAGTGTACATTATATCTCGAACGTGTAATGGATAGCTTCGCCGCAAACGGGGCTAGCGTTGAAAAATCATTTGGTGTCTTCAAATGCCGAGATATTCTAAGAAGAATTGAAAATTTGTTTGATGTTTTCTCAAGCGATGAAAAAATCAAAATAGCAGGAATTTATTCGGTTTTAAAAGATGTTTTTCAAGAAGAATACGATGCTGAAGGGTTCATGGATTTTTTCAAAGAAAATCTCAAAGGCCTTTCTCTTCGCGTTTCCGAACACGCTAGCAACACTGGCGAACATTATATCGCAAATAGTTTTCGTGAGTATTCTCATTTTCTCTATGCCGCAATAGGTGCGGGTTTCGTGGTGAGTTTCCTTGTATTTATAAAAGCTTGGATGCATCAGATGGGGGCGCCACTCTTTTGGGAGGCCATTCTGTACTCTCTAAATTATGTTTTTGGTTTTGTACTTATCCAGCTTTTCCATTTTACCCTCGCCACCAAACAGCCCGCAATGACAGCCTCTTCCATTTCCAAATCGTGGAGTGCTGATGACAAAGAAAAAAACATTCCTGAACTCGGAATCACCATCGCAAGGGTATTTCACACACAGACCATTTCATTCATCGGAAATTTAATCATCGTATTTCCACTGCCTTTTGTTTTCAGTTGGCTCTTGGATATAGGCTTCGATTACCAACTGTTTGACACACCGCAACAGGTGATGAATGTGATCAACAATCAGCACCCCTATCGTTCCGGTGCTCTTTGGTTTGCTGCCATTACGGGGTTTTATCTATTTATTAGTGGTATCATCGCGGGGTACGTCGATAACAGAGTCATCTATTCGCGAATACCAGAAAGGGTGAAGCAAATGAAAAATCTTCATCGCATCATTGGATACAAGCGAACTGCCCGACTTTCAAAATATTTGAAAAACAATGCCGGCGGTCTCGCTGGAAATATCTCTCTCGGATTTTTTCTGGGCACCGCCACTTTTATTGGTTCTATCACTGGTCTTCCTTTCGATATTCGACACATCACCTTCGCGGCTGGCTCATTCTCCTCAGCTTTGTATTATGTGATTCATGATATCGAATTGACAGACGTCGTAGTAACATTTTTTGGCATTCTTTTGATTGGTTTTGTCAACTTCTCTGTGTCCTTCGGCCTGGCGTTTTATCTCGCGTGCAAAAGCCGCGACATCAATATCTTAGACTCTCCCGAACTTTTCAGTTTCTTAAAAAAGTATTTAAAAAAGTTCCCTTGGGATTTTGTAAAGGCTCCACTTCGTCCGCGCAAACCAGAAGACATCCTCTAATTATTTGGTTCGAATACCACAAACATGGTATTTTTGCCGAAAATTACCAATTTAGAAGTAATCTAAATAGCTGTTGAAAAGTAGAACAAATGCTTGTTTCAGTGGTTATTAAGATTCATTCAAGGTAAGTATTGTGCAAAAATCAGGGATTTTTTAAAGAACATCTCAGACTATGATAAAAGTAAAAGATAGCGCGAA
>JBILSZ010000099.1:0-9842 GCA_044371755.1 Flavobacteriales bacterium
CTTTCGGTTTGAGCGCTTACCCAAATCCTACCAATGGCCTTTTGAATGTATCTGTAAAGAGCGATATGAATAATGCGGTAATGACCGTTACTGACGCAGTTGGTAAGATGGTGCGCACGGAAAAGCTAAACATTGCTGGCCGTGGCACACAAACTATCGACGTGACCAATCTTGAAGCTGGGGTATATCACCTTGCAGTTTCTAAGGATGGTGTAAAGTCAGTTATTGATTTTGTAGTTGAGTAATTGTACTTTTTAAAATAAGCAAACGGGCCCTCTTTTGAAGGGCCCGTTTTTTTTCTTCGTAAAGTTGTTAGTCTATTTCGAAGTTGCTGTATAGTAAGGTTGGGCTAGGGCAATGAACTTCTGTTTGATACGGTCCGTGTAGGCCATATCCCACGAAATATTACCTGTTTGATTATCAAATTGTGCTTTGGCATAGGGTACCTTACACAGATTGAGCAAGTCAGAATCTTCCACCATTGGGAAGAGGGATACATCAGTCATGCATTTGATGGCTGCATCGTCGCTGGGAAATTCAATGTCGCGACAATCTATTTCAAAACTCTTACAGAAAAAGCCTTCTTTTTCGAAAACCACATGGTAAACATTGCCCTTGGGAAGCAATGCAGCATAAAAGGCTGTTTCGCGTGCCTTCACTGACTGAATGATGGAGTCTCCGCTGTACACAAAGACATTCACGTCCTTGAGTTTCGGAGGAACTTTTGCCTTCTTTTTCTTCTCCGCGACTTCTTCATCCAACTGACCTTGCTCTATGTAACCATAAAACATCAACTGAGGAGTTTGAGCGAAGACTAAATTCGAAATGCAAAAGATCAATAGGGTTAAATAGATCTTTTTCATCACTGTATTTGTCAACGCACCTTGTTACGTGAGGGGGAGGTATAAAGTTGCAATGAGAAGATATAAAACTTGAAAACTACAGCCTGAATCGCTGGTGTAATTATTCGTGATCGCGAATGCGCAACGAATCGGCTTTACCCGAACCTAGTTCAGGATCAAAGCCTTCTGAGATATTGGCTTTGGAGACAAATTTATTGAGATCGGGCATGCCTGCATTGACCCATGCGGTGTACCAGTAGCTTCCAATGGTGATCACAGCAGATCGCATGCGGCGCTCTACCTGTCCACGCAACATGTCGTGATACTTGCCGCTATAGTCTTCGCTGTATACTTTCAACTGTGCCTGACCTCGAAACTCATAAGTGTATTTTTGATCCGTTGGGAATTCAGAATTCAGTTGTTGTTCAAATAGCAATACACTGTCTACGGCGCTGTAGCTCTGTCTTATTTTCCCCCAGATATGCTCCAAGGGAGCAGAGATATACTCTGATTTTCCTACAAAAAAATCATATTGATTGTCGTAGAGCTCTGGCAAGCGCGATTCCCAAAAGCCATGAATACCGCGCTGATTGGTTTTTTGTCCATTGTAATTGCTCGTTGTATGCAGCGGTACATGGGCATCTCCGATATAGTGCCCTAATTCGGCGCTAAGGTGTAGAATGCGGGTGAGATTTTCTTCTTTGAATGCTTTGGTCAGCTTATATACCATGAGGTTTATATGCCACGGCACGATCCCATGTGCCCTGAGACTGTCTTCCGTGTATTGTGCTACGGCGTCATCCCAACGCTTTGGCACAACCTCAAATGGATCACATCCCGCAACACCAAAACAATATTTATCCATGTCAATATAATGACACTCCGCTTCACCCTTCACACCATATCTCCGTTTATCGGGGTCAACAGCATGTTCGATGATAAAATCCATATTAGATTTATAAAAACCAAACATCTCTTCTGGTAGTGTATAAATCGCCAACTCATTGATGCGCTTGTGGCCATAAAATCCCCAATTCATAGGGTTTTCACATGGGTCAAAGACGGGCTTCTTCGGTGTGAGCGAAGCCAAAAAAAAGAATGATATGATTAACACAAATCTCATTCAGTGAGCACTGGTTGCAATTTTACCAAGTATCCATTTTCCAAAATAGGAATGGTATCTACGGTGTTTAAGGTGAGGCAATACTTCACATCCTTTTGAATATTCAACTTCACCAATCTTCTACGATGCGAAGAGGAGCGAAGGAAACTCCAAAGATGTTCTTTAGCGCTGCGATAAATAAATTTAGCTGCCACAGTACTGTCTTCATCTGCACGAAACTTGCGCGAATCGAGCAATATGTCGGCAATAGCGCCTCCACAAATCGTGTCTTCAAGATTCACTTTATCTTTCCAGCCAGATGCAAGAATCAATGTATTCTGATGCTGCTCAATAAGCCATTTGCATAATGCATCAAGGTTATTCAAACATCCGATCACGACCGTTGGTCGATCAGATGCATACTGGATTGCTTTGGTACCATTGGTAGTAGTGAGCACCACTGTCTTGCCTTTCAAAGCAGGATCCATAAAGGCGTATGGTGAATTACCAAAAGGAAATCCTTCTACCACTTGTCCGTCGCGCTCCGCTGCAGCGATGTAACCTTGTCTTTGATAAGCTCTTGCTTCTTCAACAGAACTTACAGGAATGATTTTCTCAACTCCATGATGCAAGGCGCTTGTGATGGCGCTGGTAGCGCGCAACACATCGATTACTACCACGATGTCAAAGTTTTCTTTGTAGAGATGGTATTGCCCTGGAGTATAGCAAACCTCTACTAATTTTCTTTCAGACAATGGAACCATTTGCTGCAATTATGCTTTGTAAAACGGAATGCTAGTGGTAATGGCTTTTATCGCTTTTCCACGCACACTGATATAGATTTCATTACCGGGCTTGGCTAGAGCAGAGGGTACGTATCCCAAACCAATGGCTTTGTTGAGGGATGGTGATTGGGTGCCGCTGGTCACAACGCCAATGACGTTTTGATTCGCGTCTACGATTTCGTAGCCGTGGCGTGGAATGCCCTTGTCGATCATTTCAAAACCCACCAAACGACGAGCAGTTCCATTTTCTTTATGTCCTTTGATATAATCTCCATTCATAAAGGTCTTGGTGAATTTTGTAATCCAACCTAAACCTGCTTCAATAGGACTCGTGGTGTCATCAATGTCATTGCCATAGAGACAAAATCCCATCTCCAAACGGAGCGTATCTCTCGCACCGAGTCCGATAGGCTTGATGCCTATTTCTTTTCCTGCTTCAAAAATTTTATTCCAAATTTTTTCTGCATATTCATTTGGGAAATAAACTTCAAAGCCGCCTGCACCAGTATATCCAGTGGTAGAAACAATGATATTTTCAAATCCTGCAAATGTGCCCATTTGGAAGGTATAATATTCCATTGAGCCGAGTTCCATAGAAGTGAGCTGTTGTAATACTGCTGTAGCGTTCGGGCCTTGAATAGCGAGAAGGGAAGTGGCATCGCTGCGGTCTTCCATTTCTACATCGTATTCTGCTGCTTTAGCACTCAACCAGTTCCAGTCTTTTTCAATATTGCTAGCATTCACTACGAGTAGATAAGTGGTGTCATTTACCTTGTAAACCAACAGATCATCTACGATTCCACCTTTGTCATTCGGCATGCAGCTATACTGCACTTTACCATCGTAGAGTTTGCTCACATCGTTGGAGGTCATGTATTGCAAAAAGTCTAAAGCGCGTTCTCCACGAACCCAAAACTCGCCCATGTGGCTCACGTCGAATACCCCAACATTCTGACGCACGCAGTGGTGCTCATCAATCAATCCTGAATACTGAACAGGCATATTATATCCTGCAAAAGGTACCATTTTAGCGCCAAGGCCAATGTGTATATGTGATAATGCTGTACTGCGTAATTCTGTTGTTTCTGTGCTCATTATTTTAAGGTATTTCGGGCAAATATAAGGTTTTGAGTGTGGTCAAAGTTAGATGTTGGCAATTAGATAATCAATCACTTTTTGCATCAAATGCACACGGTCTTTACCGCGCACATTGTGGGCGTGTGCAGGGTAAGCAAAAAAGTCCACCTGCACGCGATTGTCAATGCATGCTGTCATGAATTTCATATTATGCTGCATTACCACCACATCATCGTCGGTTCCGTGGATCATGAGCAATTTACCCTTGAGATTTTTTACGTACTGCGTTAGGTCTGCATTTTTATATCCATCAGGATTTTCTTTTGGAGTGTCCATGTAGCGCTCGGTGTACATCACTTCGTAGAGATTCCAGTCGATTACGGGACCTCCAGCCACTCCCGCTTTGAATACATCTGGATGCTTTAGCATAAGCGATGTGGTCATAAAACCGCCATAACTCCATCCATGCACGCCCATACGATTGGCGTCAACATAAGATTGCTTCTTGAGCCATTCCACTCCTGCGATTTGATCATCTACTTCAACAGTACCGAGATTTCTGTGAATGCTTTGTTCGAATTCCTTTCCACGATGCTGACTGCCGCGGCCATCGAGGGTGAAAACGAGATAACCTTGTTCTGCCAGATAATGCATCCATAAAGATGCGCCTCCCAGGAAACTATTGGTCACCAATTGCACATGCGGGCCATTGTAAACATAAACCACAACTGGATATTTTTTATTTGGATCAAAATTAGAAGGCTTGATAAGGCGGCAGAATAGGGGAATATTCGCCTGATTAGTGACAGTAAATATCTCCGTTGTTCCAACAACTTTATTTGCAAGCGGATCAGCAGCATTCAAAAGATTGGTAGCGATTTTTCCACCCATACCGATAATGTCAATGCGATTGGGTGTTTTAATATTGCTGTATTGATCCATAAAGAATTTGCCCGAACCACTGACGCTGATTCTATGAACACCGGGCATTCGTGTGATTTGTTCGGTGAACATATCCGCGATACGAATTCGGAAACCGTGCATTTCCGTGGCATTTGAACCTGTGCCCATCGCATATCCAAACTCTCCTTTCGCATCAAAACCAATAAAATCAGTCATTTCGAATTCAGTCTTCATCGTAGCGAGCAGTTTGCCCGAAGTGTCATATTTATACCAACGATGATAGCCATCTTTCTGGCTGTACCACAAAAATTGATTAGGTGCGTTGGGTATGAAAATGATAGGTTTGGATGGTTCCACCCAACGATTGTCGGTTTCTGTAATCAAGGTGGCGCGCTGCTTTCCAGTGCGTGGATCGAAGGCGATCAACTTCATCTCATCTGTCTTTCTACTAAGCCAAGTGATGTATACTGTGTTGTCAGGACTCCATGCCACGTTGGTGGCATAGTATGAATCGCTAAGTTCTTTTTCTATTTCTAGATAAACTGTTTTTTTAGATGCAACTTCAAAGACACCTACTTTGATGGTTTCGCTTCGGCCGCCAGCCATGGGATAGCGGATGTTTTTCACTTCCGCTGGCATTTTCTTGTAGTCGATCAAAGGATACATCGTCACGTTTCTTTCATCTTTTTGATAAAAAGCAAGGAGGCTGCCTTCTTCATTCCAAAATGTTCCTTTTTCAATGCCATATTCATTGCGCGAAACGCTTTGTCCAGAAACGATTCCGTCTGTTTCATTTGTCACCATCAATGAATCACTTCCATTTTGAATGAAGAGGTTATTCTTGATGTTGTAAGCGAGACGACCCGAACGGTGGTGATAATCGCTCACCTCGCCATCACCTTTCATTGCTGTTCCTTTGGTGATGATTTTGTTTTTAAAATTCACTGAATAGGCAACCTCTTGATGAAAGAAATAGGCTTCATTACTGTTGAGCCATTCAAACGCTGG
This sequence comes from Flavobacteriales bacterium, assembly GCA_044371755.1. Classification (GTDB taxonomy): domain Bacteria; phylum Bacteroidota; class Bacteroidia; order Flavobacteriales_D; family Sanyastnellaceae; genus JAIXWP01. Next base: position 5,718 of record JBILSZ010000099.1, read on the forward strand.
CATGCGTTCGATTTTCTCCGGACAATTTTTAAAGCCTTGAAGCTGCTCTATTGTCAGCCATTTGCTTTCTTTCCCTTTGATGTCTCCAATAAAAAGACTATTTTCTTTATAATAAATATAGCTTTCTGATTTGGGTAAAAATTGAATGCCCTGTTTGTTTTCAGGAGCGAACTGACGAAACTGGCCCATCACAGATTCTTCAAGAGTGAGGGGTGTTTTTTGAGAGAATGTTGTAATATTGCCCAAAAGCAACATTGTTGCAACAAGAAAAATCTTCATAGATGTAATTTTTGCGAAAAATAACAGGTTTGATGGGATTTTTCAAACTATTTGTTGCCCTACCTTTGTACACGAAAATGAAAGTGATGAATGCACATATCCGAATCAAAGCGCTTGTCCTGCTCGGACTAACAGCTTGGTTGTTGTGTTTTCAGACCTATCATGCCATCACAGAGCACTGGAATCTATTCGAATCCAGCCGTCATCATTGTGAGCACCAACATCATCATCACGATTCCGAGCCTTTAATTGCCGGAGTAAATAATGCGCAAGAAGCAGAGGGCGAATGTGAGATTTGTAAATTGATTTCTACCGTTCCTTCGGAAATTGCTTCGTTTGATTATCAAATTAAAAAATCAAGTTCTCCCTCGGAGTTGCTTGGTATTTATAATGTGGGCTATTTTGAAACATTCGTTTCACGCGAATTCGGTCGCGGTCCGCCTGCTGTCGCTTAAACTCTTTTTCTCATCTCCTTTTTTTAAATCATTTTTTCTCAATTACATGTTTCAACGTGTAGTTCCGATCGTGTTGCTGTTGTTCGCTGGTAGCAACATACATGCTCAGAATGTTACATATTCAGTATCAGGTATTGTCACAGATGCCACCGATGCGCTACCTGTTCCGGGCGTTCTCGTGGAGTGTCATGAGAATAACATGTCCGTACTCACAGACAGCACAGGGGTTTTTGTGATAAAAAATCTTGCTGCTGGCCATTATCACATCCATTTTGAAATGGTGGGATACGCGGCTTTTGCGAAGGATGTTGATGTGACGAGCGCTTCTATAAGCGATCTCAACATTTCTCTGAAAGCGAGCACAATTGAATTGAAACATGTATTGGTAGAAAGTGAAATTTCAAAATCAACTTATTTACAGCAGTCGTTAGATCTCATGGTATTGGACAAACAAGAGTGGACTTCCTCATCTGCGATGACTTTATCGCAGCGTTTGACGCGCCTTCCCGGAGTGAATCAACTTCAAACCGGGGTGGGAGTGAGCAAGCCTGTGATAAGAGGTCTTAGCGGCAATCGCATTGTAGTAAGTGATTTGGGAATGAAACAGGAGGGTCAACAATGGGGCTCAGATCATGGCTTGGAAATCGATGCTTTTGCGGCAGAGAAAGTTGAAGTCATCAAAGGTCCGGCCTCATTGATGTACGGCAGCGATGCGCTTGGCGGCGTGGTACGCGTGCAAACACCTTCAATCGTCAAAAAAGGATTGCGCGGAGAAGTGGCGTCGCTTGCGCGCTCCAACAATGATTATATCGGCACATCGGCGATGTTGGAAGGCAGCACTGGAAAGTTTTTTGCGAAGGCGCGGATGACATTTAGTGATTACGGAGATTATCGCGTACCGGCAGAACGATTTACATATCTGAACCGAATACTTCCAATCGTGAATCAGCGTTTGAAAAACACTGCAGGCGAGGAGTTGCATTGGCAAGTAACAGGAGGTTATGTCTTCAATCGTGGCATCATCAAGTTAACGCAATCTCACTTTTCTCAAAAGAATGGTTTATTCCCGGGTATTGTTGGTATTCCTACCGGCAATGCTGTGGCTGATGATGGTGATGTACGCAATATAGCTTGGCCGCGGCAAGAAGTGGATCACTTCAAAACTGCTCTCAATGCTACTTTCCATCTCAATCATGGTTGGTTGGAAGTTGATGCAGGAAGACAAGTGAACCTACGAAAAGAGATCATTCGCCCGCATCGTGAAGGTTATGCGCCGCTGCCCGACAATCCGCTCGCGCATCGCTTGGAATTGACTACCTATCAAGCCTCCGCCAGATGGCATGCGCCAAGAGCAGGTGCGTGGAGATTTATTCCAGGAATTACCGCTCAACAACAATCGAATGAACGTTCGGGTTGGGAGTTTTTACTACCGAATCATCGTTCGGTTTCTTGGGGCGCTTTTGTATTCGGAGAATGGAACAAATCGGCAACGAGCATATTTAATTTTGGTATTCGCTATGACTATGCGCACCAATGGTCGGATAATTTTCAAACACCCATCTATGCGCCAGGCGAAGTAATTGTAGGGTATACAGACCGCGTGGGAGCTGTCAATCGAAATTTCATGAATTACTCTGCTTCCGCAGGATGGAGCAAAGTATTTAATAAAAATTGGAATGTAAAAACCAATATTGCACGAAGTTTCCGCGTACCAAATGCAGCAGAACTTTTAATCAATGGCATCCATCACGGAACGTTTAGACATGAGCAAGGAGATGCTACTCTCGAAAGTGAAATAGGATATCAATTGGATGCCGCATTGGTTTATGATCAGGAGAGCGTTCATTTCAAGCTCACGCCGTATTTCAATTATTTCGATGGCTATATCTATCTTCGTCCAACAGCTCGATTCTCTGAATTGCCTGATGGAGGCCAACTGTATCGATACACGCAACACGATGCTGTTTTCACAGGAGCGGAACTTTATGCAGAGTGGCATCCGATAGAGTCGCTTCACTTAGAAGGATCTGTGGATGGCGTATTTGCATATAATGTAAACACGACTTTAGGTCTTCCATTCACGCCGCCTGTGCGCGCGCGAATGATGACGGAATATGAAAGAGACATAGAAGGAAGAAGATTGCAGGCATGGAATATTGGTTTCAACTACCTGGTGTGGGCCGACCAATACAACGTAGACCGCAATGAAGACGCCACGAAAGGGGCTTACACCCTAGACGTATTCGCAGGAATCGAATTCAAAATAGCACAAACCGTAGTGAATGCCCGCCTAGCGGCGAACAATTTATTAAATCGTTTTTATTTTAATCACATGAGTGCATATCGACAATTGTTGTTGCCCGAACAAGGCCGAAACGTATCGTTTGCACTTCAAATTCCATTTGAAATTATTCAACAAAACAAAAACAAATAATTATGAAAAAAGCAATTTTATTTTTTGCAGCAGTAGTGATTTTAGCATCTTGTAAAAAGGACGAAGAAGATACAACGCGTCCGGTGATTGGTTCAGTAAAAGTGAATGGTGTAGTAGCTGATGAGCACGACATTGAAGCTGGCTCTACAATTTCAGTAGAGATTGCCATGAGCGACAACAAAGAGTTGAATCAAGTAAAAATAGATATCCATTCTGCGGATGATGGCCATACACACGGTGAAGGCGGAAACGAGGAAGTGGAAGAAGAAAACATCGGAGTATGGAGCGATGCTCGTATCATCAGTGTATCAGGTGAGTCAAAAACAGAGACCATTTCTTTTAACGTTCCCAATACCATCAAAGGACATTGGCACATTGAAGTTTCGTTGATCGATAAAGACGGCAATGAAGCGGTGGAATATGTGACAACACTTCATGTGGAGAATGCGAATCTTCCGGTGTTTGCGCTGACAACAAATCCAGCGATTGTAAATGGTGAAATTGAATTGGAAATAGGAGGAACCTTTACATTATCGGGTACGATCACTGATCCAGATGGTTTTGAGCACATTCACATTGAAGTAGAAGACGAGGCAACGGGCACAGTCATTTGGGAACAAGAAGTAACAATAGTTGCTGGAAGCACCATCACACTGACAGATATTCTTGTGGGTCCATTTGCTGCTGCAGGCGATTATCATCTCCACATCCACGCCCACGACAATGCTGGCTTCGAAGGCGAGTGGGGCACGCATGTGCATGTGCACTAGAAATTGGAGATTGGAATTTGGAATTTGGAGTTTTGGAGATTGGAATTTGGAGATTGGAATTTGGAGTTTTGGAGATTGGAATTTGGACTTCTAACTTCTAATTTCCAATTTCCAATTTCCAGCTTCCAGCTTCCAGCTTCCAATTTCCAACTTCTAATTTCCAATTTCCAATTTCCAGCTTCCAGCT
>JBILSZ010000192.1:0-2878 GCA_044371755.1 Flavobacteriales bacterium
GTAGAATACACCTATTCTCCTCATTGGAATTTTGCAATTATTAACCAGTATAATTACGGTAATTCTAAAGAGGATAAAAGAATTATGTATCTTTTCGGCACTGTAGGATACATCAATGGTCCGACTCGAATTAGCGTGGGTTATGGAAAGCGTCGTGAGGGGGTATTTTGCATCGGAGGTGTATGTCGTGCAGTGCCAGCAACCAATGGTTTTGAACTTAGTATAACAAGCACATTTTAATTGAATGATCATGAATAAAAAAATCATCTATTTGTCATTCATTTGCGCAGCGGCAATCTTTAGCGGCTGCAGCGACACCGAAGATCCAGTCATCAAATTGGACAGCCGTTATTTGGAAAATGTTTATGGCCCGGCGCCCGAGTTTGAGATATTGGTAGACCCACCCAAAAATGTTCTCTTCGAAGAATTTACAGGTCATAAATGCGGATTTTGCCCTCCAGCAACAGCGATGGTCAAGCAATGGGATGCTGAGTTGGGTGAAAGACTTGTACCAGTGACTATTCACGCAGGTACCCTCGCAGCTGTAGGTTCAGAACCTTTTGAAAGAGACTTTACCAATCCCGACGGCAACACATATTGGGCGCAAGTGGAAGGTGGATTCAACCCAAGCGGTAGAGTGAATCGCGTAACTGGTGTTCAAAATGCATATCCTGACGCTTTTTGGAGAGACATGATTGACGAAGAAATGGCGAAGAATCCTGAAGTAGCAGTGCAAATGGTGACTTCTTATGTCCAAGAAGATGGCATCGTAAATGTTCACGCGCATGCCCAGTTTTTATCCAACCTAACTGGCAATTATGATATCGTAGTACTGCTAACGGAAAGCAAAATTATTAGCGCACAAGAAGACTACAGCCAAGAGCCTTCGGAGATTATTGATTATGAACATAATCACGTATTGCATGATGCAATCACTCCTGCAGCAGGCTTGCCTTTGGCGTCTAATCCTCGCGGCAATGATACATTTGTAAAATCATTTTCTTACGAACTCAACTCAAATTGGAACCCCGAGCATTGTCATATTGTGGCATTCGTGATCAACAGATCTACTGGCGAAGTGTTGAATGTGGTAGAAAAAGATGTTGTTCAATGATGAGTATAAGGATTCTTTTGGCTTTTCTACTTCCTCTCCAGCTCTTTGCTCAGGTAGAGTTTAGTGGTGGTTTGATTGCAGGTGGTGTTACCTCTCAAGTTAGCGGTGACGCTCTTGCGGGTTGGGACAAATTTGGTTTTACAGGTGGAGCATATGTCCACATGGCTTACAACGAGTCTTGGGGAACCTGGGTAGGAATTCAATACATGGCTAAAGGTTCTGCAAAACAGGCTGATCCGGAAAATGGAGACTTTAATCAATTCACCCTCATACTTAACTACATCGAGATGCCTGTCATGGTCACAAGGCTGAAGGGCAATTGGAGATTTGGTTTGGGACCTTCCATTGGTTTTCTGATCAACCAAAAACAAGTTTTCAATGGTATCGAGTATGATGTGAACCCAGAGTTTAGAGCTTATGATATCTCTGGCTCCTTGAGCGTCATGCGCTTAATTGGAGATAAATTTGCCCTAGAGGTGCGCGGAAACACGAGTATCATTCCTACAAGGCCAGCGCCCGCTGTCGCTAATCCACTAAGCTATTATGAGCAAGGGAACTACAATCAACTTTTAATGCTAGGACTGCATTACCGATTCTAGTTACTTTTTTAATCCCGTTTCGTTGAAATATAAAGGGAGCATATTTTTTACGCCAGTCATTTTATAAATAATTCCTGAACTACCCTGCATAAGTAGAGTTATTTCTTCTCCTTGATTTAGTTCGTACTCCAACATTACCTGTCTGCAAGCGCCGCAAGGGGTAATAGGGTGGGAGGTGTCAATCACAGCTGAATGTGCTCTTATGGCGACCATCCGAATTTTGGATTCTTTGCGATTGGCACCTTTCCAAAAGAAAGCTACACGCTCTGCACACAAACCACTTGGATATGCTCCATTCTCTTGATTATTACCTAAGATAACTTCATCATTATCGAGTAATAGTGCCGCACCCACACTGAACTGACTGTACGGAGAATACGCGTTCTCGGCTGCTTCAGCTGCTTTTTTTAGCAATTCAATCTCTTTGGAATTTAATTCTAGTAAATTCTCATGTACTTCGTACGATAGTGCAACGTGTTGTATGTTCATCGCGTTAAACCTAAGGAAAAAATCTGAGTCTCGATAACGGGACTCTTAACATTCCCATTACATTTGCGTGAAACCTGATGGAGTCACTGAACCAAATACTGCAATCGTTCGGTCCTATTTCTCTTGAAGAAATGGATAGTGTCAAATTAATGAATAGAACCGACACCAAATTTCTATTGACACTCGATCAATTGAAATCGATTTTGAATGAGGTTCAAAATGATTATCGCGTGCTGACTATAGAAGATAGAGCACTCAATAGTTACGAAACGCTCTATTACGATACCCATGATTTCTTATTCTACCGCAGACATCATAATGGTAAGAAAAATCGCTATAAAATCAGGAAGAGAAAGTACGTTGAAAGCGATCTCACTTTTTTAGAAGTAAAGTTTAAAACCAATAAGGACCGAACGATTAAAGATCGAACGAAACTGCAGACCATAGAAGAAAACTTGGAGCAGGCCGAATTGGATTTTATAGAGAATGAAACGCATCTAGATCTTTCATTTGAACCAAAACTTTGGAATAGTTTTCAAAGAATTACATTCGTGAGTCTCGAAATGCCTGAACGTATCACTATCGACTTAGATTTAAAGTTTAAAAATGATGATAGAGAAGTTGTGTGGGAAAGTGTAGTGATAGCGGAAGTGAAGCAGGAAAGACAAAATAGGCA
>JBILSZ010000205.1:0-2865 GCA_044371755.1 Flavobacteriales bacterium
AAGGGCCCAGGGCAACCTTGAACTTCGCGGCGTGACGGTGCGATACCGAGCGGCACACGCGCCTGCGCTGATGCAAGTGAGTCTGCGCGTGCAAGCCGGGCAGACCGTCGCACTGGTGGGGAACTCGGGATCGGGGAAAACCACCCTGGTCAATTTGCTGCCCCGGCTGATTGAATGCAGCGAAGGCCAGATTCTGCTCGATGGAATCGACATCGCCCAGTGGGACCTGGCGTGCCTGCGGTCACAGTTTGCCTTCGTCAGCCAGCATGTGGTCATGCTCAACGACACGCTGGCGGTCAATGTGGCGCTTGGACAGGAGCCCGATCGTGAACGCGTGCGCCGCTGCCTGATCGCGGCCAACCTTGAGCAGCTCACCGAACAGTTAGGCCTCGACGCCCTGATTGGACATAACGCCATGCAGTTGTCCGGCGGGCAACGCCAGCGTGTGGCGATTGCCCGGGCGCTCTATAAAGACGCGCCCATCCTCATTTTGGACGAGGCCACCTCGGCACTGGACAACGAGTCAGAATTGGCGGTGCAGCAGGCCATCGAGCGTTTGCGCAAGGGACGCACCTCGCTGGTGATCGCGCACCGCTTGTCGACCATACGACACGCCGATCAAATATTGGTCCTGAGCAGCGGGCAAATCGCCGAAACGGGCACCCATGAGGAGCTGCTGGCCCAGAAAGGCCATTACCACCACCTCTACCAACTTGGCTTCAAGGCACGGCCTGACGACGTCGAGCAAGCCCTCACCCAAGAGGATCACCGGCCATGAAGCCCAGCATCAGCGGATTTACCTTCCTGCGAAACGCAGTCGAACTGGGTTTTCCCTTTGAACAGTCGATTCGATCCCTGCTGCCCCTGGTCGACGAATTTGTGATCGCCGTCGGAGTCAGCGCCGACGAGACGCTTGAGCGGGTGCACGCCATCGGTGATGCCAAGATCCGCGTCATCCCAACACGCTGGAACGAGCGCATGTCGCACCGTGGCTTTGTCTACGCCCAGCAAAAAATGATCGCCCAGTACGCTTGCACAGGGGACTGGGCTTTTTACCTTGAAGGCGACGAAGTCCTGCACGAAGGCGAACTCGAGCGGATCGCGCAAAGCGTGCAGCACCACCATGGCAACCCGCAAGTCGAAGCGCTGGTCTTTGACTACTACCACTTCTTTGGCTCACCCGAAATCATCGCAACCGGGCCTTCTTGGTACCGCCGCGAGTGCCGGCTGATCCGCAACACCATCAGAACCTATGCGCCCGACGGCCAGTACTGGCTGGTCACCGAAAACCACAAAAGAGGACGCAACCCCCGAGCGGCGCTGGCCAATGCGCACGTTTACCACTATGGCTGGATCCGGCAGTCGGAAAAGATGCAAAAGAAAATGGACCAAGTCAGCCGCTACTGGTCTCACGAACCGCCCAAAATCCGCTACAGCCAAGTCGATGCACGCATGCTCAGCGCCTTCGAGGGCTCGCACCCGCAGATCATGCAAGATTGGATCGAGTCAGAGGCAGAGCGTGACTTTCTGGTCGACCCCAACTACAAGCTCACCCGGCGCGACCAGCGCCTGCGGCTCAAACTGGCCATCGAGCGCCTGACCGGCCTGGACCTGAGCCGCAAGCACTTCAAATTGGTGGCCTGAGCCGCCCCACCCAAAAACCAACCGCACCCGGCGGCCCGCTCTGGGCTCGCAGCAGCCGAACGTGTCATCGACACCCATGGGAACCATGCAACACGACTACACCCTCACCTTCGCCTGCTACAACCAGCTCGATTACACCCAGCAGTTCATTGCCAGTCTGCGTCGCGACGAGATCGATTTCTCGAGGGTGGTCGCAGTCGACAACGGATCGTCGGACGGCACTCGGCAGTGGCTGCAAACCCATGGTTTTGGACAAGTCATCCTCAACAGCCGCAACCTGGGCTGCGGCGTCGCCTGGAATCAAGGCGCGCTGGCCATCCAGTCGAAGTGGACCATCGTCATGAATAACGACGTGGTGTGCGCCAAAGGCTGGCTCCGCAGTCTTTTACAGGCCGCCGAAGACCATCAGCTGCAGATCGCCAGCCCGGCGATGGTTGAAGGTGAACTGAACTACGACCTTGAGGAATGGGCCCAGAAGGCATCAGAAAAGATGCGAGGCTACTGTAGGCACGGTGCGCCGCACGCTGTTTGCATGGCCATCCGGGAAGATGTCTGGAGCGAGATCGGCTACTTCATGCCCATCCCCAAGCTGCTCGGCTACGAAGACAGCATCTTCTTCCAGAGAGCCTCAGAGAACAAACTGCGCACCGCAACCGTGGCCGACGCATGGCTGCACCATTACGGAATGACCACGCAAAAGGCGCTCAAGCTAGAGCGCAAGATGCAAGAAAGGGACAGCCTGGGCGACCGCAACCTCATGAAGGTGTACATGGGGCAGTCGTGGTGGGGCAGGAAACTCATGAAAAGCAGGGCGAACAGGCTGGCGGTCACTAGCAGATCGCATGAAATCACGAACTTTGGCCGCACCGTCCACGCACTGAACAAAGAGGGCGCTGAAGTTTGGGCGTGGCTTTGAATCCAGAAATTCAGCAGTAATCTATGCCAAGAACCTCCTGAACGACCTCAGCAGAGAATGGGTCTGTTTGGTAATTCGATAAACAAGATAGGCCGGAACCCAAGCCCATCGGGGAATATCACTCTCAAGCTTCGCCATTACAAGATTCGCCTGACTCGATATAACTCGGGAACGACGGATACTCTTAATTACGCCAAAGACAGTCGCATAATAATAAAGAAGGCTTCCAATAGAACGCGACTTGCCGCCCAACAAGGAACTGTATCTTTCAAAAATATAGTAAAGCTCCAATTCTCCGACATTTT
>JBILSZ010000193.1:0-2816 GCA_044371755.1 Flavobacteriales bacterium
TTTATCAGTGATAATTCCAGCGATATAGGTCACCAAGCGAGGCCTTGCAAATGGATGCAATTCAAAGCTGTATAAATCCAATCCACCAAATCCACCTTCTCTCTCGCTTGCAAAAAGTGCCACATTGCCAGAAGCGGTCACCTGAATAGAGTTCTCATCTGCTCTTGTATTAATGGGGTATCCAAGATTTATGGGAGTATCCCATTCGCCGTTTGGCAGCAATTCGCTTTTGTAAATATCCAAACCACCCATTCCAGGATGACCATTGCTACTAAAGTAGAGCGTATGTCCATCTGGGTGAATCATCACGCTTTCTTCCTCAAAAATGGTATTAACCCTTCCAGGGATTTTTTGCGCTGGAGACCATCTACCACTATCCATAAGATAACAATAATAAATATCTTGCTCGCGTATGCCTCGTGCGGAGCGCTTTCCTCTAACGAAGTAAAGTGTGCGGCCATCTGCACTATAGCTGGGCTGGCTTTCCCATGAGCCGCTATTAATTCCGTTTCCAAGATTTTTAGCGGGCTGCCAGTTATTGCCTGATTTTACACTAAAAAATAAATCACAACTGCCTATTCCTTCGCGATTGCCGCCCCACATGCCATCGCCCGTTTCACACGCTGTAAAAATCAAAGTCTGGCCATCTGCCGAGAGACTCGGTGCACCTTCATTGGTGGGGGTGTTGATTTCAACAACTGGAGCAGCAGTAATCCACTTGCCTCCTTGTTTTTTAGAAATAAAAAAATCTTCTTGCTTGCCAGAATAAGCGCTTGCTGTTGGCACCAGTCGGGTAAACAATAAAGTGGTTTCATCTGCCGTGATGCAGGGATAGTATTCATTGTTTTCGCTATTGATTTCTGGACCAAGGTTGATGGGGTTGAAAGGAACTGGACTAGCAATAGCATTTTTAGCAAAAACGCAGCTCGAAAGAATCACCTGAGCTCGCTTTTCCAATTCTGGTGTGGCGTGTGGAAATGGCATGTAACGAGACACCGCCTTTTCTGCATCGGCATAATTGCCCAGACCAAAATGACTTTCGGCGAGCATCAACCATCCCTCGGCATAGAATTTTTCATTTACCGCTAAAGCCCTTTCGAGTGGGGCGATTGTTTTTTCAGGTTGACGCATGTCGTCATAAACTTGCGCCAACATGTATTGAGCCTCAATAAACTCAGGAGTACTCTTTGTCAGCTCTTCCAATAAATTGGCCGCATTGGCATATTGGCGTTGATCGTAAAGTACCAAAGCCTCTTCATATTGCTTAATAGCCTTTTTAGAGGTTACCGAATAAGTAGGCTTGGGTTGTGCCCAAACACTATAGCTTGAAGTAACCAGCGCTAGCATCAATGCCGCGAGTATAAGTATTTGTCTGTTCATGGTCATCAATTGGTGCCCGCAGGCAACATTCACGCCGAAAGTAACGTGGTATTAAATCATAAAATGTGAGCAAGTCAATAATTTTCAACCAAGTTGTTGATAATACTTAACATAATAGGAAGAGGGAAAACACAAAAGAGGGGCTATTTTTGCGCGTTTCTACTCAGAAGTATATATGACGCTTGAGCCACTAGAGCTGCTGGAGATAAAGGAAGGCAAGAAGCTCTACGATTATCAGAACGATGCCCTCGAAAAGATTTTCGAGCGACTTCGCAAGTTCCCAGAGAAGTACAATTTGTGCTTCCAGTTGCCCACGGGCGGCGGAAAAACTGTTATTTTCTCGGAAATCGCCAAGCGTTACATCAAAGAAACCGGAAAAAAGGTCTTGATACTCACTCACCGCGTCGAACTATTAGCGCAAACAAGTCGCATGCTCGACGAATTCGGTGTTCGCAACAAGATCATTGTCAGTAAAGTCAAAGAACTCCCTGATCAAGATGACTTCGACTGTTTTGTGGCCATGGTCGAAACTCTCAACAATCGCCTGCGCGACGAAAAGATAGAAATTGAAAAAGTAGGCTTGGTGATTGTCGATGAAGCTCACTATAACTCTTTCCGAAAGCTTTTCAAATGGTTTGAAAACAATGTGATTCTCGGCGTTACCGCCACTCCTCTGAGTAGTAACGTGCGCCTGCCGCTCAATGAAAACTATCACGAGCTCATAGTCGGTGAGAGCATTTCCAGCTTAATAGAAAAGGGCTTTTTATCCAAAGCCACAACTTATAGCTACGACGTGAGCCTGCACTCGCTCAAGGTAGGAATTAATGGTGACTATACGGTGAGCAGTTCTGAGAAGCTCTACGGGAATTTTTTCATGCAAGAAAAACTTCTCTACGCATACGAACAGAAAGCAAGAGGCACCAAGACATTGATTTTTAATAATGGAATCAATACTTCAAAACAGGTGCAGCAGATGTTTGCAGATGCTGGTTATGACTGTAAGCACCTTGATAATACGCATTCTGAGGCCGAACGACGCGACATTCTAAAATGGTTTAGAGAAAAGCCCAATGCAGTCCTTTCATCAGTTTCTATTTTGACTACCGGATTTGATGAACCCACTGTACAGACAATCATTCTCAACCGTGCCACCAAAAGTCTTACTCTATATCACCAAATGATTGGTCGTGGATCTCGGGTAATCCCCGGAAAAACTGATTTCAATGTGATTGATTTGGGAAATAATGCTCGTCGATTTGGTCTTTGGGAACAATACATCAATTGGCAGGATATTTTTGCTCATCCACATGCTTATATTGAAAGCATTACGAGCGACGAAGCAATGGAGCGTGAGATAAAATATGAGATGCCAGAAGAAGTTCGCGCTCGATTTATGAATTCTCCCGTTATCGATTTTGATATCAAGGAGGAATATG
>JBILSZ010000194.1:0-2812 GCA_044371755.1 Flavobacteriales bacterium
AAAATCCTCAGGCTGCCGCGGCTACTGGTGATGCTTACATAAAGCAATTGGTTGCGACCAACGTTCCTCTTTTCGGATGGATGGCTGGTCAAGCGGTAAGCGAGGCTGAGATCAAGGACATCTTGACTTATGTTAAAACTCCACCCGCAGGTGCTGCTGGTGGTGCTGCAGCTAGCGCGGTAAACGAGTGTCAGACGCTTGAAGAACTCAAGGCTGCTGCCGAGGAGAACGAAGAATCAGATGGTTTTATCTGGTTTGTTATCATTGGTGTCATCTTCACCATCATCGCTGTTTCTGCGGCGAACATCAGCCGCTCATTGAAAAATGCAATGAACGAGCGCGAAGGACTTCCTGCGGAAGTAGAACATTCCTACTGGTACAACGTGAAGACATGGATGTGGACCAACAAGACATTTGTATCCATCATTGGTGTATTTCTCGTGTGTTATTTTGTAGTGGTTGGTTATAGTAGTTTGATGGATATCGCTGTTTATGAAGGCTACACTCCGACACAACCAGTTTGGTTCTCTCACAGCATTCACGTTTGTCAAAACGAAGTGGATTGTCAATATTGCCACAGCAGTGCTGCTAAGTCGAAGCACGCTGGTATTCCTTCTGTGAACGTTTGTATGAACTGTCATAAGGGTATCAATAAAGGCGCAATCACAGGCGAGAAAGAAATCAATAAGATTTACGCTGCAATTGGATTTGATCCAACTACAAAGCAGTACATCGAAAATTACGAAGAGAAGCCTATCGAGTGGAATAGAGTTCACAACCTTCCTGATCACGTTTACTTCAATCACTCACAGCACGTAACTGTAGGTAACATCGATTGTAAGCAGTGCCACGGACCTGTTGAGAAATACACTGTTGGTCACCAAGCTACGATCGAAGAAGTAAACGCTCAAGATCCAGCTGAAGTTCCTGGTTTGATCAAGTTGACAAAACCAACACTCACCATGGGATGGTGCTTGGAATGTCACAACAAATCTCAGGTGGATCTCACCAGTTCTGAGTACTACGAAGAAATGCACAACCGCTTCAAGGCTACAGGTCTTGGTCAGCGTACCATTCGCGATATCATGGAAGACGGTGAAATTACCGTTCGCGAAATGGGCGGTTGGGAATGTGGTAAGTGTCACTATTAATCTGAATTCGACCTACAACAATGGGAATGAATAAGAAATACTGGACCGGCTTAGATGAATTAAACAACACGCCGGCTTTCCAAGAAGCAATCTCTAATGAGTTCAGCAACACCGAGCGTGTTGAAGACTTCTTGAGTAATGATAAATTAAAGGAAACCAATACAGGACGTCGCGACTTCCTCAAGTTCATGGGTTTCAGCGTAGCCGCTGCAACACTTGCTGCTTGTGAAACGCCCGTCGTGAAGAGCATTCCTTATGTGGTAAAACCAGAGGAAATCACTCCTGGAATTGCCAATTATTATGCTTCTACGTACTATGATGGAAATGATTATGGTAACATTCTCGTGAAAACACGTGAAGGTCGCCCAATTTTCATCAAGGGAAATAAGGGTCTTGGGTTGGCAAAAGGAAACATTGGTGCTCGCATCAATGCTTCTGTTATCGGTCTTTACGATAGCGCCAGATTGAAGGGGCCAAAAAAGGGTGGTAGCGATATCACATGGACAGACTTGGACAACGAGGTGAAAGGCGCACTTGCTTCTGCACGCAGCATTCGCATCGTATCTAACACTATCATCAGCCCATCTACTCAAAGAGCAATCAACGAGTTTTCTACGAAATATGCCGGTAAAGTGAAGCACGTGCAATACGATGCTATCTCTTACAGCGGTATTACAAAAGCAAACCTCGCTTCATTCGGCAAGGCAGTTGTTCCAAGCTACGACTTTGGCAAGGCTGAGGTAATTGTGAGCATCGCTGCTGACTTCCTAGGTACTTGGCTCACACCAGCTATGTATCAAATCGGATACTCAGAGGGCCGCGACGTGGATAATGGAAAAATGAGCAAGCACTTCCAGTTGGAGTCTGTAATGTCTCTTACTGGTTCAAACAGTGACGATCGTATTCCAATCAAGCCTTCACAAGAAGGTAAAGTAGCAGCAGCTATCTATGCATCTATCACAGGTTCTACTGAAAAAGTGGAAGGTGTGAATGAAGTGGTGTTCAACAAAATGATCACTGCTCTAAAAGGCGCTGCTGGTAAGAGTTTGGTTGTTGCAGGTAGCAACGATCCGAATGTTCAATTGATCGTAAATGCCATCAACCAATCCCTTGGTAACTATGGCAATACAATAGACATCAACAATCCAATCACTCTTTACAGAGGTAATGACGCGGATATGTTGGCTTTGGTAGATGAGATGAATGGCGGCGCTGTAGACGCGTTGATCGTTTATGGTGCAAATCCATCATACTCATGGTACCAGGCGGACAAGTTCAACGCAGGTTTGAGCAAAGTGAAGACGAGCATTAGCTTCAATGGATTTGCTGATGAAACAGCTAGCCGTTGTACTTATATGGCTCCTGATCATCACTACCTTGAATCATGGAATGACTTCTCATTCATGAATGGCCGTATAGATTTGGCGCAGCCAGCTATTATTCCATTGTACAATACACGCCAAGCTCAAGAGAGCATGTTGCGTTGGTCAGATAATGGCTCATTATATTATGACTACATGCGCACCACTCACAATGGTTCGTACACGTCTGCAATGATGGCCACGGATAGCTCATGGAACATGGCGGTTCACAACGGAACGTTCGCCGCAACAGTTGCCGTAGCCCCCGAAGCCACTGCTCCTACCGCCACTCCTACCGCT
>JBILSZ010000195.1:0-2792 GCA_044371755.1 Flavobacteriales bacterium
AATTTAGAAGAAGTGAAATTATCTGCAACGCGCTTCGTGTATGAAGATCGCAAGTCGTTGTTTTTTGTAGATTATAATGTTGAAAATGCAAAACTTTCAGGCGCTTTCAATGACGAGCGTTTCCGGATGGACGCTGACATTGCTGGTGAAATGATGGATTTAATTTCTGGCGACGATTCATTTTTATCCAATCGGGAAGCATTGATAGATATGGGATTGGACGTTGATCTGGTAGGTGAGTCGTATGCTTTTGAAGATGGAAAGATTAGTATTGATGCGATACCATTTTTGGTGAATGGTAGGTTAAAGACCGGAGCGACACCTTTTGTAGATATGAATTTTAGAGGCAATGAGCTGACCATGAAAGATGTGTTGAATGTATTGCCAGCGGCCTATAAAGAGAAGATTGGTGAGTACGATACCGACGGAGTGGTGACTTTTGATGCGCAGGTGAAGGGAAGTACCAAGGGAAAATCGCAGCCTGATGTGAATGCGAAATTCCGCATTGCTTCGGGAGTCTTGGTACACAAGGGAAGCGGAGTGAAGATGAGCGGGATCTCTATGAACGGGAAATACGTCAAAGGAGCGAAGCAAGATCGATTGGATGTAGAAGAATTCTCCGCGAGCTTAGAAGCGGGAAGTATAGCGGGCAAGGGAAGCATTATGAACATGAGCAAACCTGTTGGCGATTTTCAATTGCGCGGGGATATTTCATTGCAGGCCTTGCAGCAATTCCTGGCGTTGGATACGCTGCAAGTGTGCGAAGGCAGATTGGTGGCGGAAGCCAAGTTTAAAGGCCCGCTTGGCAGCGGTATGTTAGACAAAATAGAATCGAGCGGCAAGGCACAACTTAGTGGAGGACGCTTGCAGTTAAAAGGTTCTAATAGATTGTTTACAGACCTTGCGAGTACTGTTCTTTTTAATGATGTGAATGCTTCAGTGCAGCGATTTGTGGGGAAAGTGAATGATAGTGATTTTGAGGTGAACGGTACATTGAATAATCTGATTCCATTTTTACTAAAAGAAAATGAAATACTTGATGTACAAGCGAACTTAAATTCTAATCAGATTGATTTTTCGAAATTGGTGGAAGCGACCGAAGGGAGCGCAGCACAGAAGGATTATGAATTCAATCTTCCATCGTATTTGCGATTTAAACTGAACAGCAAAGTAAAGAAGTTCACCTTTGAGCGCTTTGAAGCCACCAACGTAAGTGGAGTAGTCGTGTATGATGGCAATAGGCTAGACATTGATCCTGTATCGTTCGTCACTTCGGAAGGAACGTTTTTATCACAAATGCGATTGACCAAAGCTTCGAGAGGTGGTTATGATCTGGTGTGTTCGGCTAATTTTAAAGATATCAATATTCAGAAGCTGTTTTATTCTTTTAATAACTTCGGTCAAAGCTTTATTACAGAAAAGCATTTGAAAGGCAAAGCGAAAGCCACGGTGCAAATGGAAGTACCGCTTTCAGCCGCGTTGAAGATGGATAAAGAGCGACTGCATATGTTGATGGATATTGGTATAGCGAATGGTCAGCTTACTGGTTTGGAGTCGTTGCAAGAAGTGGCCAAGTATATAAAGAGCAACAAACTCATTGCGCCTTTTGTAGATGAAGATGCCTTTGCAGAAAAGATGAAGGACATTCGATTTTCCAATTTGGAAAATGTGATTGAAATCAAAAATCAGAAAATCATTATTCCTACGATGGCGGTGAAATCTAGTGTGTTGGACATTTCAGCCAGTGGGGTTCACGGATTTGACAATAGCATTGATTACACCATCGGTTTCCGTTTGCGGGATGTATTGGTGCGCAAGTCAGCATCGAATGAAATGGATGATGGTTTGGGTAAACAATTGTTTATCTATATGAAAGGCACCACAGAAAATCCGAAGTTTGGTATGGACAAGGATGCCGCGCGTGTGGATCGTCAGGAAGAGATAGCGCGTGAAAAAGAGAGTGTGAAAGCATTATTGAAGCAGGAGTTGGGCTTGTTTAAAAACGACGCTAACGTTGGCACTTATCAGGAACAGCCAGAGAAGAAGGAAAGCACTACTACGATAGAGTGGGAGGAGTTTGATGAGGAAAAGAAAGAAGCACCAAGTAAGGAAGAGGCGCCAAAATCGAAGTTAAAGGACGCGAGCGACACCAAATCAAAGGATGGGAAGAAGGTGCCTAAGTGGCTTCAGGAGAAAGATTAGGATAGCGAATCGAATATTGAGATATTTGGTGCATGAACCCGCTGCCCGAGTCATTTATAGAAAGAATAAAGAAGCAATACCCGAATGATCATTCGGTATTTATTGAATCTTTGGAGCGGCCTGTTATTACAAGTGTTCATCTGCATTCAGAAAAAGGAAAAGAACTATTTTCGGATAATGACGGACTCGTGCCGTGGTGGTCGGCGGGCGTCTTTCTTAAGGAGAGACCGCGCTTTACGAGCGACCCTCTTTTTCATGCTGGAGCTTACTATCCTCAAGAGTCGAGCTCGATGTTTATAGGTTTTTTAGCAAAGAAAATTTTATCAGAAAAAAAGAATGTTCGTGTGCTTGATTTGTGCGCCGCGCCAGGGGGGAAGAGTATCTTGCTTTCAACAATCATAGGAGATAATGGAGTCTTGATATCGAATGAAATCAATAAAACACGAGTAAGAATTTTAGAAGAGAATTTGATAAAATGGGGTAGTACCAATGCGATTGTTACCAATAATGAGGCGAAGGATTTTAGGCATTTTCAAGATTATTTTGATTTGATACTAGTAGATGCTCCATGCAGTGGTGAGGGAATGTTT
>JBILSZ010000196.1:0-2791 GCA_044371755.1 Flavobacteriales bacterium
GCTGAAATTAACCGAACAAAAACAGAAGTAGAGCTATTATTTCCTACGGCGTTATTTGTAATAGTTCGTTTCTAAATTCCCATAAGCAATGAGAAAAACCAACCTAGCGACTTTCATCATTTTACTCGTTGTAGTTGTAGTATCCTGTTCGAAAGAGAAAGTAGAGCCACTCAAGAGAGTGCCCGTATTACCATCTACTGTTTATAAGTATGACTCAATTGGTGGGCAGGTTTCGTTTGATGCTACCGCCGGTTTTGATATTGATAACCAGAAAGCTACGTTGGGTCGAGTGCTGTTTTATGAAACCCAGCTTTCAATGAATAATCGAGTGAGCTGCGGGTCCTGTCACAAACAAGCTGTAGGTTTTGCCGATGATGTGGCTAAAAGTCAAGGATTTGACGGAAAACCGACCAAAAGAAATAGCCAGGCCATCTTGAATACGGGCCTTCAGAGTTTCTTTTTCCACGACCTTAGAGAGGAATTTTTGGAAAATATGGTATTAATGCCAATTGCCGATCACGTGGAAATGGGCCTCGAAGACAAGGACTATATGGTGGAAAAAATCTCCAACACGGATTATTATAATGATTTGTTTATCAATGCTTTTGGTGACGCCACTGTAAGTGCTGATAGAATATCAGATGCATTGGTTCATTTTATTCGTTCGATGATTAGTGTGAATTCTAAATGGGACGTAGCTCGTGAAAATAACTTTGTGAATTTGAATCCACAAGAACTTCGGGGACAGGATTTGTATTTTCACGAGTTTCCATGCAGTTCTTGCCATGGCGGCAACAATCTAATGGGCGGAGCGAGCGCTGGTGAGAATATAGGATTGGATTTGTGGTATTCAGATGCTGGTACGGAAGGTATTGACCCATTTAGAAACGTTCCGATGAATGGTTGGTTCAAAGTACCGTCGTTGAGAAATATAGAGGTGACAGGGCCATACATGCATGATGGTAGATTCAAAACTTTGGAGGAAGTTGTTGATTTTTATGATCACGGAATTCAACGCCATCCACAATTAAGTTTCTTTTTGCGTCGCGGAACTAACGGAGGATTTTTTAGACTTGGAGAAAGTCCCCAGGATTTAGAGCAAAATTTATTGACGGGTGTAGAGCCGTTGAGGATGTTTATGACCACACAACAAAAGCAGGATCTAGTGGCGTTTATGAAGACATTTACGGATCGTAATTTTTTGAGAGATCCGAGGTTTAGCGATCCTTTCAGAGGTTTTTGACCTAGATGTTAATAATCATAATTTACATTATGTAAAGTAAAAATATAAAAGAGAAGGCCCCATTTCGGGGCCTTTTCATTGAACCTATTTTGCTAGTAAATCCTTCATCTTCTTATAATCTTCTTCTCTTCCTGCTTTATAATAAGCATCCTTCAGTGCAGTAATAATCTGACGTTCTTCTGAAGTACCTGCAATGCTTGCCGGAATATTGTTGTAAGCATTCTCCAAGTGTTCAACAGATTTCTTGAATAACACAACACTTTGTGCTGTACAGTCATTGTATTTTGCCGTTTCTCTTGGTGGAATCTCATTACAAATATTGTCGTTCTCTAGACCTTGGTTGAAATACAAGGCTCCAAGGTTGAATCGCGCATCGTAATAATTGGGCTTCATCTCAATTGCTTTTTGATAAGCCTTCTCCTCGTCTCCTTTTTTTCCTAATTTATCATAGGTGATTCCGAGTACATACCAGAACATTTCATTCTTTGGGTCTTTTTCTGTTAAAGCTACTAGCAATTGCTCTGCCTTTGCATACTCTTGATCACCAAGATAGATATTTACTTCTGAACGAAGCAACTCAGAATCATTTGGATACTTAGCTCTTGCCTCAGCCAATGTCTTCACAGCATCTTCTTTTTTACCCGCTCTTGTCTGTACATCAGCGATGTAGCGATACGTTTCTGGGAGGTTGTAGTTTAATCCTGCACAATAGCGATACTTTTCTACTGCCAAATCATATTTGCCACATTGGTCGTAGCAGTAAGCACTATTGAAGATCATTGACGTATCCACAAGGTCAAACTTGTTAGATATTTCCGCCATTGATTCAAATCCTTGCGCAGCACCACAAAAATCTTTAGCCTTTAATTGTTCGTCAGTATTAGCACCTATGAGCTGTTGCAAACGGGCTAAAGAAGCTTTCACCTCAACTTGATAGTCATTGAATTTGTCAAGCTCTCTGTTTTTGAAAAAACTTTCTTTTGATTTTTGAATAGCATCTGGGAATTGAGCCTTCAAATTTGGATCAGAGGCAATGTTGAGGTAAATCTCACCTCGATAGCGCCATGTTTTCTCTTTTGTAGAAGCTTTTGGATCTTTGATGGCTTCTTCAATGTAACCAGCAGCCGCAGCAAAGTCTCCCTCTTTGTTGGCATTATAGGCGTTGGTCACAGAAGGCTGCGCCATGATAGTAGTAGCCGCCAATAATGAGAACGAAAGAAAAATTGTTTTTTTCATCTTATTCACTGATTTTATTTTGTGTCAAAAGTAATTATTTGTTGCGCCCAGAAACCAAGTTTCTTGCCAAAAAAGCCCTTTCAATCGAAAGGGCTTTTTTACATGTCTAATAAGTATCTTTATTCTGTTTCGGTTGCTTCTGTGTTTGTGTCCGTTGCCTGATCGCCATTATTATCTGGGGTAAGGTCTACATTTTCAATGCCTTGAGCATCAATAACAGCATCATCTTCCTCGTCTTTTTCTACCGAACAAACTGCCGCGATGGCATCGTTTCCTCTGAGGTTGATGAGTCGCACACCTTGTGTAGCCCTT
>JBILSZ010000101.1:0-9480 GCA_044371755.1 Flavobacteriales bacterium
TAATCGGGCACATCTCTGAGGAAGGCGATTTTATCTTCATCACGATCCTTACCTTCTACTTCTGCCGCGAATTTGAGCATATTGGTAGCTTGTCCGAGGTAGTCGAGTGCTGTGTTGGTGAGGGCGATGTCTTCTTCTAGCGCCGGACCATGGCCGCACCATTCGCTGAGGCGTTGGCCATAGATGAGTGCATTGTCGCCAATGCGCAGCGCATATTCGAATATTTGTTCGTTTGTCATCTGATAGAAGCGTTACATGTGACCAATCTCTGGAGGAATGTCGTAGAAAGTGGGGTGACGATAAATTTTGTCGTTTGCAGGGTCGAACAAAATTTCTTTTTCATCCGGCGAAGAAGCAGTGATTTCATTGCTTGGCACCACCCAAATGCTTACACCTTCCATGCGGCGAGTGTAAACGTCGCGCGCATTTTCGATCGCCATCTTGGCATCAGCCGCATGGAGGCTACCCACATGTTTGTGAGCAAGTCCACTTTTACTTCTGATAAATATTTCCCAAAGGGGCCAGTCTGCTTTATTCATTTTCTTAAACTTGTAAGTCTGTTTAGCAAGCTAAAGTAGTAAGATTGCAACATGTACAAACTGATTTTTGTTGGTTTATGGAAATACAAATAGAATTAAAGCAAGGTTTTCCCGACCTCTATGAGGAAAATTTAAGAAAATCGATAGAGCAAGAGGCGACTGTGATGGAA
Source organism: Flavobacteriales bacterium (assembly GCA_044371755.1). Lineage (GTDB taxonomy): Bacteria > Bacteroidota > Bacteroidia > Flavobacteriales_D > Sanyastnellaceae > JAIXWP01. The sequence goes on from JBILSZ010000101.1 coordinate 710, forward strand.
ATCCCGGCCGGTGAAATGCTGATGGATATTGGTAATTATATCAAGTTTGTACCTCTCATCATGAGTGGTACCCTCAAGATCATGCGCGAGGACAAAGACGGAAATGAGTTGCTTTTGTATTATGTAAAAGCGGGGGAGACGTGCGCGATGTCGCTCACCTGCTGCATGGGCGATGCTCGCAGTAATGTGAGGGCGATTGCCGAGGAAGATACCGTGATTTTGGCCATTCCCGTGCGTTATATGGATCAATGGACGAATCAATATCAAAGTTGGAAGAGTTTTGTGATGCATACTTATCAAAAAAGGTTTGAGGAATTGTTGGCTACCATCGACGGCATTGCGTTTCAGAAGTTGGACGATCGTTTGGAGCGGGCGCTCAAACAGCGCAGCGAGGCTGCAAGTGTGAAGTTGCTTGCTGTGACGCACCAGGAATTGGCCACAGAGCTCAACTCCTCGCGCGAGGTGATTAGCCGAATTCTAAAACAAATGGAGAAGCGAAATATGGTGAAACTCGGTCGCAACAGGATTGAGCTTCTTTATTAACGAATATTTTCTTCTCAATGTGACCAAGGTTACAAGCAAGGCCTGTGTTGAGATAGATATTTGTGTAAAATTTTAATACAATGCAAATTTCTCAACTACTAAAAGAGCCTGGTGCGTTGATCATTGATGTGCGCACACCTGCTGAATTCATGGGAGGACATGTGAATGGTTCGATCAATATTCCATTGAGCGACGTTCCAAATCGAATCGAAGATTTTCGTAATGCTGGAAAGCCGGTAGTGCTCTGTTGCGCTAGTGGTAATAGAAGCGGACAGGCAACGTACTTTTTACAAAATCAAGGTTTTGAAAATATCTTCAACGGTGGAAGCTGGTTGGATGTAAACTATTTCATGAACAATTAAGAATAAAAAATATGTTTGGATTTATTAAAAAATTAATGGGCGGCAGCAGCGTGGATGTAAATGCGCTGATCGCTAGTGGTGCCAAAGTGATTGATGTGCGCACTCCAGGGGAGTTTTCAAGCGGTCATGTGAAAGGGGCGGTCAATATTCCTTTGGATCAGATTTCATCAAAGCTCAAGACATTGAAAAAAGACGAGACGTATGTATTGTGCTGCCGCAGTGGTATGCGCAGTGGCAATGCTACACGCATCATGAAAGCAGCCGGATTCACCAAGGCTTATAATGGTGGAAGTTGGATGAATCTCAAATAATAGAAATAATGAGAACGAATATTCTAGGAATTTTCATAGCCATGCTGGGTTTGTTGACATTCAACTCCTGTGCTGAAGGTCAACCTTCAAAAGGAGAAAACCTTAGCGCTGCGCAATTCAAGGAAAGCATTGAAAAAGGCGATGTGACCATCCTCGATGTTCGCACTGCTGGTGAAGTGGGATCAGGTTATATTGATGGCGCTGAAAATATTGATTGGTATGCTAGTGATTTTAAAGAGCGTGTCGCTAAACTTGACAAGGCAAAACCTGTTTATATTTATTGTGCGTCTGGCGGACGTTCTTCGAGTGCTTTAAGCACCGTGAAAGCCCTCGGATTCAAAAATGTTTATCATTTAGAAGGCGGCATGGGAGCATGGCGCAAAGCGGGATATCCCGTAAAAAAATAATACCATCATGGCACAAGAAACATTCGGAAATATCATTAACGGCGACAAGCCGGTATTGATTGACTTTTACGCTACTTGGTGTGGTCCATGCCAATACCAACTCCCTATTATGGATGAAGTGGCCGGTGTAGTGGGCGACGCGGCGCGCATTTTAAAAATCGACGTAGATAAAAATCAAGCATTGAGCGCACAACTTGGAATAAGAGGTGTTCCTACTTTGATGATTTTTAAAAATGGTGAGATAAAATGGAAAGCCAGTGGAGTGAAGGATAAAGAGACCTTGGTGGCATTATTAAAGGAGCACGGAGCATGAATTATTGGGAGCTGTTTACTGAGTCTTTTGTGGGATATGCCCGCTATGTAGGCAAGCAAATCATTGAGCCCACTTGGCACAGCTATTTCTGGTGGCTCGTAGGATTATCCTTGGCTACTTGGGGATTGGAATTGCTTTTTCCATGGAGGAAAAATCAAAAGGCCATTCGCAAAGACTTTTGGTTAGACGGCTTCTATATGTTTTTTAATTTTTTCATTTTCACCGTCATTGGTTATACCGCGTTGAGCAATGTTGTGTCTCAAGGGTTCAATGATTTTCTAGGTCTCTTTGGAATCACCAATACCGTGGCGCTCAATGTGGCCTCTTGGCCGGTTTGGGGACAATTCTTATTGATGTTTATAGTAGTAGATTTTGTGCAGTGGAATACGCACCGTTTGCTCCACAGAGTTTCGTGGTTGTGGGAATTTCACAAATTGCATCACAGTGTCGAGGAGATGGGTTTTGCAGCGCACTTGCGCTACCATTGGATGGAGACTATTGTTTACAAAAGCATCCAATACATTCCGCTTGCAATGTTGGGATTTGGAATCGATGATTTTTTCATCATCCATATTTTCACCATTGCCATCGGTCACTTGAATCATAGCAATCTGAAAATTACTTGGGGACCCTTCAAATACATTTTGAATTCACCAACCATGCACATCTGGCATCATGCAGAGGAATTGCCCAATCATCCGTATGGTGCCAACTTCGGGATTACACTCAGTGTTTGGGATTATATCTTTGGAACAGCCTATATGCCTAAGGACGGGCGCGATATCAAATTGGGATTTGATGACATAAAAAAATACCCTAAAACTTTTTTGTCTCAGATTTTATATCCTCTTACAAAGAAGTCTTAGGGTACTTTTTACAATAAGTATCTCTATCCGGCTTGTTGTGCCTGGAATTGTTCTTTTGCCTTTTGCTTTTCAGCGTATGCCACTGCTGCTTCTCTCACCCATTCACCATTTTCATAAGCTTTGCGACGAGCTTCCACGCGTTGTTTATTGCATGGTCCATTTCCTTTTACCACTTCGTTGAATTCGGTCCAATCGATTTCGCCGAAGTCATAATGACCGCGGGCTTCGTTCCATTTTAAATCTGGATCTGGCACGGTGAGACCGAGGTATTCTATTTGAGGAATAGACATGTCTACAAACTTCTGACGAAGTTCGTCGTTGCTATGACGCTTGATTTTCCAAGCCATGTTTTGAGAAGAGTGAGCGCTTTCTTTGTCGCTAGGTCCAAACATCATCAGCGAAGGCCACCACCAGCGGTTGAGCGCATCCTGGGCCATTTTCTTTTGAGCCTCTGTTCCCTTGGCAAGTGAAATCATAATTTCATAGCCTTGGCGTTGGTGGAAGCTTTCTTCTTTGCAAATGCGAATCATCGCTCTGCTGTAAGGGCCATACGAAGTACGCTGAAGCGACACTTGATTCACAATTGCAGCTCCATCTACCAACCATCCGATGGCACCGATATCGGCCCAAGAAAGGGTAGGGTAGTTGAAAATGCTAGAATATTTCGCTTTGCCTGAATGCAATTCTTCAATTAGTTGGTCTCTGTTCACACCGAGCGTTTCCGCGGCGCTGTAGAGATAAAGACCGTGGCCTGCCTCATCTTGAACTTTGGCAAGCAATATTGTTTTTCTGCGCAACGATGGAGCGCGTGTAATCCAATTACCTTCCGGAAGCATACCCACAATTTCGCTGTGCGCATGTTGTGCTATTTGACGAATAAGCGTTTTGCGATAGCCTTCTGGCATCCAATCTTTCGCCTCTACTTTGTTCTCTGCATCTACGTATTGCTGGAATTTCTCCAGAAATAAGGTATTTTCCATGTCAACTAATTTGCTATTTCGACAACAAGATTAATAAAACAAATGTTCAACATCACTATTATTGAGGTGATTTGTGTCATGGAAACCCAGAATTAGGTTTGCCTGATATACATTTGTCTTGAAAACAAACTTATGCGACCAAAGTTTCACGAACTAAAAGTAAAAGACGTACGCCGCGAAACCGTTGACTGTGTTTCGGTGGCTTTTGATATACCTGTAGAACTTCAAGAGAACTACCAATTCAAAGCGGGACAATACCTCACACTTAGAGAGACCATCAATGACGAAGACATCCGACGCTCATATTCTATTTGCAGTGGCGTCAATGATGGCGAATTGCGCGTGGCCATTAAAAAGGTTGATGGCGGTGTATTCAGTACTTGGGCAAATGAAAGTTTGAAAGTAGGGGATATCATGCAAGTGATGACACCCATGGGTGCCTTCACTCCGGAATTGAATACTGGTAAGAAGAAAAGATATTTTCTCGTGGCAGCAGGAAGCGGAATTACGCCAGTGCTTTCGATTGCAAAAACAGTTTTGACCACTGAACCACAAAGCGAAGTCACTTTACTTTATGGCAATCGCTGGTTCAACACCATTATATTCCGAGATGAGTTGGAAGATATGAAAGATCGATTCCTCGGGCGATTCAGGGTTTTTCATGTGTTGAGTGGCGAACCTAATGAGATACAACTTTTCCATGGTCGTATTGATGGGGAACGTTGTAAAGGTTTCGGAAAACATTTTATTGATTTGGCTGCCACTGATGAGGCATTTATATGTGGTCCAGAACCGATGATTCGTTCGGTTTCTGAATATTTAAAGTCCATTGGACTTGATGAAGAGAAAATACATTTTGAATTATTCGCTTCTCCCGGACAAATAAAGCCTAGAGAAGAAGTGGCGAAAGCTGAGGTGGTCGACAAAGGACAGTTGTGCAAAGTGTCGGTAGTGTATGATGGACAACAAGTAGACTTCGATATGCCGATGAATGGAATGCCAGTGTTGGACGCAGCTCAGCGCCACGGACTCGATATTCCTTTTTCGTGCAAGGGAGGAATGTGTTGCACCTGCAGAGCTCACGTGGATGAAGGTTCAGTAGAAATGATTGTCAATTATGCACTCGAGCCCGGAGAAGTTGAAAATGGATTCGTATTGACGTGTCAGGCCAAACCAACTTCAGAGCGCGTGGTAATTAATTTCGACGTTCAATAAGATTAGATCAGTTCGCTAAGTTCTAGCCAGCGCATGGTTTTGGTATCGAGTTCATCCACTACTTTTCCAAGTTCTTCAGTTACCTTGAGAAGTTGCGTGTGATCAGCGAGGCTTTGCTCTAATTTAATTTCTAATAGTTTCTTTTTTTCTTCTAAAAGAGGAAGGTCTTTTTCTAATTGATCGAATTCAAATTTTTCTTTGAATGATAATTTGACTTTTGTTTTTTGTGCGGCCTCAACCACAGGAGCGCTGGCTTGAGCGAGTGCATCTTGTTTCACTTGCTTATCGGCTTTTTCCATGTCATCCATCGTCTGTCTGAATTTGGAATAGCTACCGATGATATCTTTTACGTTGCCGTGCCCATCGAGAACGAAGACGTGATCTACGAGTTTGTCAAGAAAATATCTATCGTGACTTACGATGACCAAACACCCCGGGAAGTGCTGGAGGTATTCTTCGAGCGCGCTGAGGGTAAAAACGTCGAGGTCGTTGGTAGGCTCATCGAGAATCATGAAGTTGGGATTCTTCATGAGAAGAAGTAATAACTGCAAGCGTTTCTTTTCGCCACCACTGAGCTTCTCGATGTAGTTGAAATGCATGTGTTTTGGAAAGAGAAAACGTTCTAGCATTTGAGCTGCTGTGATTGTTTTTCCTTTTTTTAGTGGAATAAAATCAGCGACTTCTCTCACCGCTTCGATCACGCGTTGTCCGTCTTTAAGTTTAATTCCTGTTTGGCTGTAATAGCCGTAGACAACCGTTTCGCCGATGACTACCTTTCCTCCATCAGGCTCGAGTTGTTGTGTGAGAAGGTTGAGGAAAGTACTTTTTCCAGTACCATTGCGACCTACCAATCCCACTTTTTCACCTGTCTTGAATACATAGTCAAAACCATTGAGTACTTGTGTTTCACCAAAGGCTTTTTTCACTTTATGCAATTCAACAATTTTGCTTCCAAGACGGCTAATATTGATTTCCAATTCGAGTGAATCCGGATCAGTGTTTTTTCTCACACGTTCTTTCAATTCCTCGAAACTATCCATGCGTGATTTGCTCTTGGTGGTGCGGGCTTTGGGCATTTTGCGCGCCCATTCCAATTCTCTTTTGAAAATATTCATCGCCTTTTCACGAGAACTTTCTTCGAGTGCTTCGCGCTCTGCTTTTTTCTCCAAGTAATAAGAGAAATTTCCTTTATAGCGATAGATGTTTTTATTTTCTAATTCTAAAATTTCATCAGTGATATTTTCCAAAAAGTAGCGATCGTGAGTGATCATGAAGATCGTCATATTGGAGCGATTGAGAAATTCTTCGAGCCATTCGATCATATCGAGATCGAGGTGGTTAGTGGGCTCATCGAGAAATACGAGGTCGGGCTCTTCGATGAGCACTTTTGCCAATGCGATACGACGCTTTTGACCTCCTGAGAGATTTTTTACTACGCGCTCGAGGTCGTGGATTTCAAGTCCTCCGAGAACTTGGCGTGCCTTTGCTTCATAATCCCAAGCGCCTGTTTGATCCATCAAATCGTGAGCTTGTTGCAAATCGCCCTCGTTGAGCAAAGCTTTCTCGTAGGCAGCAATAGCCGTAGTCATGGGATTTTTCGCATTAAAAACATTTTCGAGAATGGTCAATTCATCATCGAGGCCATGCTCTTGGGCGAGAAAACCAATGCGTACTTCGCGGTTGAATGCGATGATGCCACCATCGGGAGTGTCTTGTCCGACAAGGATTTTAAACAAAGTAGACTTGCCAGCACCGTTTCGGGCAACAAGGGCGATTTTTTGACCTTTTTCGATACCGAAATTGAGATTTTCAAATAATAACTGCTCGCCAAATGACTTGGAAACGTTTTCGACTGACAAATAATTCATAGGTTGCAAAGATAGCATCACATTTCATCCGATATTGCCAACTGTTTTTAGAAAAGAAAGATGGAAACCTTGACTTGGCACTTAAAAAACTGGCAAGAACTTACAGCCACGGAGTTGTACGGCATTCTTCAATTGCGTGTGGATGTGTTTGTGGTAGAACAAACTTGTCCATACCCCGAGTTGGATGGAAAAGATTTGAAATGTGCTCATTTATGGGTTAGCGATGATACGGGTCGAGTGCATGCATGTAGCCGTTTGGTGCCGCCTGGTATCAGTTATTCGGATCCATCCATTGGAAGAGTGGCAAGTTCACTAGTGATGCGCCGCGAAGGTTTGGGGAGAGAAGTGATGAATCGTTCAATACAACAGCAGCGGCTACTTTACCCGGGTAGAGACATTCGAATCAGCGCCCAGAGCTATTTGCAAAAGTTTTATGAGTCCTTTGGATTTCAGGTAGAAGGGGAGGAGTATTTGGAAGATGACATTCCGCATAAAGAAATGGTTTTAAAATATTCTATTTAATTTGTGATATGACTACAGCAATCGAAAATAAACTGCGCGACCTTACGGAGGCAAAGTATCAGGCGCTTCAATATTTTGAAGGTCTGAACTCCGAACAGGTCAATAGTGCACCAGAAGGGGAGTGGAGCATGGTTCAAGTAATTGAACACGTGCTCTTCAGTGAAGGAGGAACCTTAGGCTACATGATGAAAAAAACATCAAGTGGATTTGACTCTTTAGATCGAGTAGGTGATACAGAACGTCTAGCACAAACGGCACTTGTAAAGAGATTGGATTCTGGCGAACGCTACAAAGCACCAGCAATACTTCCCGATCCCACGGGCGGAGCGAGTTTGGCAGAGTTGAATTTTAAGTGGGATGAAATTCGCAATCAATTGAATGCTTTTGTTTCAAGTGTTCCCGAAGAATTTTATGATCGTTTGATGTTCAAACAACCTGTGGCAGGTATGATCACTTTGGAGGGAGCCTTAGACTTTCTCAATTCTCATTTGAGACATCATTTTGCTCAGCTCGAACGTTTGCGTGCCCAATTTTAAATGGTCTGGAGAAAATTTATATCACCAACAAACTGGCATTACAATTTTTGTTTGCTGATTGCTTTCCTATTGCCGTTGCATAAGCGTTATGTGCCTGGTATCATAGGTCTTTACTTTTTGTATTGCATTTTTTTTAGTATAAAAAATAAGTTTATCAATCGCAAAGTTGATTTTCAAGTTTTGATTTTTCCAATATCGCTTTATGCATTGATGGCAGCTGGTTTTTGGTTTACGCAAGACGCCGAAGTGGCCAGCAAAGAATTGGAGTATAAAGCAAGTATGATCGTCTTCCCGCTCTTGATGTTGTTCACCCCTATTTTTTCAAAAGAAGAAGTGCGAAAGATGATACGCGCATTTGTTGGTGGATGTTTTTTATTTGCATTGATTGCATTGATTTACGGGGCATACAGAGCTTCTGTTTTTGATTCAAGAGAATATCTTACCTATAGTAATTTGGGTATTTATTTTCACCCCACTTACATGGCTTTATATCAGAGTTTAGCTTTGTTTTGGTTGGTGAGTCAAGGCGTAAAACGCGCTTATTTTTTCGACTCTTTTAGTTTTCACTTGACGGTTACTTTTTTCGTTATTCTTTTCATAGTCATGTTGGCAAGCAAAGCCGGAATTTTATCAGCAATTGTCGCGATGATGTGGGAATTATGGGTCGTACATAGACGTAGGTGGAATCTTCGTAGGGGTCTGTATTGGTCGATTTCAAGCGTGACTTTGATTTTGTTTTTGACTTATGCTTTGCCTTTGACCTCGCAAAGAATAGATCAGTCAGTTTCGGACATAGCGGCTTCTGAAGGTGCCGCCAATCAAGGCGATGAGGTCAAGCAAGAAGCACG
>JBILSZ010000197.1:0-2754 GCA_044371755.1 Flavobacteriales bacterium
CAATTAAAGAGAGCTGTGCGACTTTGCACAGCTCTTTTACAAAATTAATTTTATGATGAGGTCCAATTTATTTAATCTGATAATTTTAAGTATTCTGAGCGTTTATTCAATCGCTGCTTATGGTCAAGTTTCCAACTCCAATTTTGACGAGAAGGCAAATAAATTTTTCGCAAAATATGTGACGAATGGGAAGGTAAATTATAGTGCCATCAAGCAAAATACAAAAGAGATCGATGAACTTGTTGCATACTTTGAAACATTGAAAATAGACTCTCTTGCTGGCGCTCAGAAGTTGGCTTTTCTCATCAACGTTTATAATCTTTCGGTGATAAATCAAGTCGTAAAAAAGTATCCAACAAAATCACCGATGGATATCGTTGGTTTCTTTGATATCAATAAATTCACACTTGCTGGGAAGAAAATGACGCTAAACTATTTGGAAAATGAGGTCATTCGAAAGCAATTTAAGGATCCACGTATCCACTTTGTGCTTGTATGTGGCGCCATTGGATGTCCTATTATCATCAATCAAGCATATACTGCAGATACTTTAGAAGCACAAATGGAAAGGCAAACAACAATTGCCATAAACAATACGCAGTTTATTTATAAGAAGGAATCGACGTTTTATATTTCAGAAATATTCAAATGGTACAAGGATGATTTTGGAAGCGGAAGTAAGGCCGTGGTAAATTTTATAAATAAGTATAGAAAGAAGAAAATTGGCGCAACCGACAAGGTTGATTTCTACCCTTACAATTGGAATATCAATGAATACAGGGGAGCTGTAAATATTGTTACTCTTAGTGAAAAGCAATCCCAGGAAGAAGTCCAAATAGAAGGTGATAGCTTGAAAGCGTCACCAGAATCAAATGTGCAGGTTGTTACTATAGAGATACCTGAAATTGAGGAGAAATTACCAGAAGAAACAATTGCTAATGATACCGTTGAGACAGTGATGCCCGAACAAATTAGAGCGGTCAATTCAAGCGACAACTCAATCGACTTACAAACTTATACTGCGGGAACACTTCTCTACAAGGGTCAATTTGATTTTACATTATTCAATAGTATCTATACCGAAACGCGCATGAATTGGTTGGGTCAGGATTTTGAAGGCAATCGTACCTCCTTGTTTACCTCGTCTTTGCAAGTGCTGTATGGAATTTCTAAGAATAGAAGGGTAAACATAGGATTGGAATTAAATTATAAGACGACGTCACGCTCTAATGATGCAGATTTCTCGAGTGTTTCTGATGTTTTTACTTTGGAAAATAACGCTATGCGAAGATCAGGATTGTCAAATGTTGGCCTCAGAGTCAAGTTTATTCCTTTTAAGAATACGAGCGATTTTTCTATTCAGTCTACATTTTATGTACCCACCATCGCAAATCCAGAGGGTTTTACGAATCCAGATGGCAGCGGTAGTGGCAATCTAACATGGTCGGATTGGAATCGTTACGTTTCATGGACGCAGTTTTTTTATACAAAGTCCTATTCCAAGTCTCAGCTTTTCGCAGAAGTTGATTTCTTATATAGACGTAGGATTACCAACGAACAGATAGATCATGTGGACTTACCATTAACTCTTATTTATAGCTATTTTCCTACCAAGCGCATCACTATCTATGGCATTGGACAACACGCTACGCGCTACCTATATGATATTCGCCCGGAAGAATCAAATGATTGGCTGCAGCCGATGAATTACAGCACTTTAGGTCTTGGGTTCAAGTATCAGCCTAAAGACAATATCACTTTAGAATTATTGTATACGAATTTCGTTCGTGGCGTAAATACTGGCTTGGGAAGCACTTTTAATTTGGGAATTAAAATATTGACTCTTTAATGCATTAATGCTTGACAGGACTAATTCGAATATTATTTTTATGTTTAATAAGCATTTGTCAGTTGGAGTTGGCGGCGCAACAACTCGTTGCGGTTGATTTTCAGAATTTGAGGAGAACGAAGCCGGAATTTCTATTGAATTGTCTCGATATAGAACTAGGGCAAAAAGTGGATTCTATTGCTCTTGAGAAATGTCTTCAAGACTTGAGAAATTTGAATCTTTTTTTGACAATTGATGCGTCAATGGTTTTATTGGACTCGAGTAATGTAAAACTTGTTTTTAATTGTAAAGAGTCGAATTATACTTATCCTATTTTCTCCATTGGTGGTTTTGATCAGAAGTTGAATTTATCGCTAGGAGCTGGTGATATCAATTTTCGAGGCAGGGCAGAGTCGTTCGGCTTTCTTTATCAATATTATGATAGACACTCTTTGCGATTGTACCATTCGTCGCTCTTCTTGGGTAGTTCAAAATTTGGTCATGATCTGTCACTTGGAAAATTATCCACCGTCGAACCGCTTTATTTTAATGATAGAACGAATCTTTTCAATTTTGATAATTATCATGCGTCATTAGGTGTTCACTACTGGTTTACTCGTCATTTTCGTATTGGAATGGGCGGCATGTTCATGTACGAGCGCTATGTGAATAGAGGAGAGGATGTACTTTTTGATGGCTTTGAAATTCGCAATAATCGCTTGATTGAATTTTTTAAATATCAAGTTAGGGCGTATGCTCAATGGAATAAAATTAATTTTCTATACGAACGAAGAAGTGGGTTCCAAAATACTCTTTTTGGTGAGACCATTACAACCGTAGATTACGAGGACTTGCTTTTTACCAAAGTAACCAATGAATTGAAATATTACGCCTTGGTAGGAAAAAGAGGTGCAGTAAATTTGAGA
>JBILSZ010000102.1:0-9398 GCA_044371755.1 Flavobacteriales bacterium
CGTATGTTTGGTTCACCCAACCAAACAAACCAATGAAAAGAAGGATAAGTATCCTTGCATTTCTGGTTGTATTTTTTTCTTTGGAAATATTAGCACAACAAGATTCGTCACGCTTTCGCGAACGATTAGAGTTAGGTTTATTTCCTAAAAAAGATCCCGGCAATAGCAACATCAAAATTTCTGGTGATTATCGTTTTTTCGCAACGTACACGCGACACCTCGATCGTTATCTGCTCAATCCAACCATAGGCGACACGGTATTACCAAGGAATATTTTCATTGGTGATGATAGTCAGTTGCCATCATTAACATTAAATGTAGCAGGTCGCCCAAATTCGCGTTCGGCATGGGGATTTGACTTATATGTATTCCAATTTTTAACCGGCGTTCTCAATACTACGTATGGTAGTCAAGTAGCAGATTCATTAAGACCAGATATTCAATACCCGCTCATGGGTCCACGGCTTGGAAGCACGTTGGGAATGTTGTTGGGGATGAATTTGTATGGCAGCTTCGAAACGAAACGAGGTACTTTGCGTGCCACTGTAGGAGGCATACAATGGGTAAACCTTTCTGATTTAACAATGGCATCTTTTCGAGGGTACAATCGATTTGTGCTCTGGGAAAGAAATCCATGGGATCCAACAGGTGTAGGCTTGTCTTCGCGCTATAAACAATATTTTGATCAAGGTTCTATCGATCAAGATATGCGTTGGGGAAATAGAGCTTTTGTCGGGGCTACACTTCAAGGCAGCGATATGCCCGGTCGAACCTCCTTCACGGCCATGATTGGTAAGACAGAGATAAACGGAGGCTTCTCACAAGTTCCCAGTTTTACTTACGGTGGTAAATTCAAAAAGGATTGGGGAGCTGGCGATTTTGCCGCAATCAACACTATCAATTCTTTGACATATACCGATAGCTTGGCAAGAGAAACATTTGGATTCAATGTCGTCACAGGTGAGTGGCATATCGGATTCGATGGATTTTTATTTACGGGTGAAGCAGGAATGGGGCGCTATTTCAGTCCTACAAATGATGAGGGATGGAAACCTTTGTTTCAAACAAAATTCAGAACGCCTCGCCGCGGTCGCATACCTTCATTTGAAATTCACTCCTATTATATTGATCCCGCAGTTGTCAATAACAATGCGCTCTATTGGAACACTGCAACTCCAGAGTTTCGCGTGAACGATATTCCTGCAGGACAAGTAGGCTCTACAGTTTTACTTCAACCTTTCGGATCTAGCATGGTTCGATTGGGTCAGATTACGAATAACAGACAAGGTATAAATATCAATGCAGAGACTGGAGGAAAGAAATTGAAGTTCTCTGGAGGCATCGGATTTTCTTCGGAGATTACCGCAGCGGCTCAAGTCATCACTTTTGGAAATCCTGTAAATCAATTCACGCGCTCACGCCTCTGGAGATGGGTATTCCCTCCCAATGTGGGTCCGTACAATCGCTACTCTGATATCTTCAGAGATGTGTACCAAACAGTGAACCTTTCCGATGATAGTTCGGGTGTGGTAGTCAATAGAAAATATTTTTCTGTGGCCGAAGCACAGATCAAGTATTACACAAAGTTTTTAGGTCGTGATTTATTTCTGTTTTCTTTATTACAAATGGGCTCGGTTCAACGTGAGTTTTCTCCCGTCGTCGTTACCAATGAAAAGGCCTATATCCGTCAGTATGCTGCCGAGTTTGAAACCTACTATGCCATTACAGGTGGGTTTCTTTTAAATCTTTATTATGGTTACGAGCGCACACTCGGCAACTATCTCACCGATATAGATGAAGAAACACTGCGTCCCCGAAACCAATATGGAGAAGGCGTGGGCGTGGGTTGTGATATTGACATGGGAAAAAATACCCGCCTCTATCTCCGTCATCGCTGGTTCTATTTCCGTGATGAAAGTTTCAACCTAGACCGTTTCAGAGGTCGCGAATTAACCGTAGAAATTAAAGCATTCTTCTAAGCATGAACAAGCATCTATTATATCTCATCACTATTGCATTATTTGCAATACCGAATGTTCATTCGGCTCAAACAACACCAAAGAAATTTACATTCACTGGCGCAGCGCGAGGCTACTTTTTTGGCGATCGTCTAGATCAAGATTTGGCCATAGAAGATTCCATCACCATTCCTCGTCTTAATAGCGGTCATGTGATGGCGGATTTGGGGTTGAATATTCGCCCAAATAAAAATATGGAAATCCTCGGAATGGTTCGTGTACGCAACGATTACGGCGGATTCTGGGGTTCAGGCGTTACTTTCGATATTCGACAACTCTATGTGAAGGGCGTCATTGGCGGTGTAGTGCGCTACCAACTCGGAGATATCAATTACCGATTGACGCGCTATACATTCTGGAATAATGATCAAGAATTTTTACAAAATACACCGACGATTTTCAAACAGCAATTTGACGTGGTGAACTACGATCATTTTCACAATCTCGACAATTCTTGGCGTCAGCAAGGAGGAGCTGCGGAATGGGGATTGGTGTTCAATCAGTTTATCGAGGAATTGGAATTCCACACTTTTGCAACGCGTGTAAGAGCTTCTAATAATAGTTCCATCAATGATCGAATCTTCACCGGAGGAAATGTTCAAATCATGCAGAGCAAGTTTTTGCAGTTGGGATGGAATTATGTAAACCTGATTGATGTAGAAGGCACATCTCGCAATAACACGCTTTTCAGAAACCCAGTGTCTTCATTCTCAGCTAAAGGAAATTGGGACAATGCCACTTGGGATGCCACAGCAGAAGCGGAAGTGGGGACTTCAAGAACAAGATTCTTAAACGATGAAGAAGCGCCAGAAAACAATGGAAGTTTTAGTGAAGTGCGCGCATTATTCAAACATAAAAAATCGGGCCTCTTCGCAAGAGGTACTTACAAGCGTGTGGATAGTGATTTTAGAAGCCCTGGTGCACAGACAAAGCGACTAAACTTTACAGGAGTGCCAACGGCATTTCAAAGAACAGGTAACGATCAAAGTTTAAGGCCGCTTACCATGTTAGACTTGATGCGCGAGTCTTCTATGTACAACATGCAACTGCAACCTTACCTCATGACATTTTTGCCAAAATATGATAATATCACTCCTTTTGGTGACGCTACACCCAACCGACAAGGGGTGATTGTGGAAGCTGGTTGGAAAACAGAAAAGGGCTTAAGTGTAGAAGTGATGCACGCAAATCTTCAGGAAACACGAGGCGAAGGAACACCAGAGGCACGAAAGTTTACCCGCAATCAAGTAAATGTCAAATGGATGCGGGACGAAATATCGAAGGCGCTACCTCGCAGAGCCGCAGTAGAGCTGAGTTTGAGACAAGACCAAACAAACAGAGCTGGAACTGAGTTTTATCGTGGGGTAGAGTTGACTACAACTGTAGCATCATTGGGATTAGAATTTGAACTTTACGAGAAGTTGGACTTTATCGCAGGTTGGCAGTTCATCGAGTATGATGGATTCGATTATACCGCTGTGCGAAACAACTATGCAGAGATATTTAATTTTAGTGAATATAACGTCAAAGGAAAAGAGAATATGAAAGCAGCAGGATTGAGATATCGCTTCAGTGAAAAATCGTTCCTCTCTGCACAAGTCAATATGTTTGACTTTGACGATGCCGATGTGAACACGGCACATTATGCTGTTCGCCAATTTATGATGTTGTACCAAATTAATTTTTAATAATGAAAAAGGGAATTGCAATGCTATTGATTACAGCCTTGGCAATACAAAGTTGTAAGGTTGACGAAGAGTTTGAAGGTCCTTCATTGACGGACTTATATGGAAGTTTTGCTATCCTCGAGGACTTCGATATCACCGATCGTTCCGTCAATTTTTCTGAGAATGAAACCACCACATTTACCGCAACATTCAACAAGAATGTTTCGTGGAAATTGGAGATCAAAGGGCTTTCTTCAGGCGCTGTAAAGGAGATTACTGGATTCTCATCTCAGCTGGATGCGACCAACGCACTTTGGAATGGCACTACTACCGTGTTGCCAATGTTTCGTCCGGAAGAGTGCGCGGTGGAGTTGACCTTCACAAATGAAGCAGATACCCTGCGCGATACACTCAATGTTACCGGTGGACGCGTTAATACTGGTTTCCTGTTGAGCGATTTTGAAACAGGGTTTCCATCTGGGTGGAACACATTCGTACAGTCAGGTGCTAATATGACCTTTATTGTTCAGAATAATAATAGCGCGGCTCAAGGTGCACGTTACTACGATATGGGCGGCACAGTAGGCTGGGATTGGCTCAAGGGTTTGATCAATATTCCAGCAACTGCTTATGGTAGCGATCATTTCGAATTGCCAAGCAATCCAAATGGTCTTTTCTTCAACGTGATGATCTATAAGCCAGAGGAAATCAATAATGCACTTGTCCTGTTTCAATTTAAGGAAGATGATAATTTAGATGGAACTTATAATACCGCGAATGAGGATTTATTTGCAGTAGAAGTAGCGCCGTCGGTGAATGGTTGGTCGTTGATAAGCGTGAACTATGCCGACATGGTGACATTAGTGAATGGACAACCAGCAGCGCCTATTGGAAATGGTATCCGCGAGCCACATAAGTTAAAAGAAGTGTCCGTTTTATTCCTCGCAAATCCTACTTCAGGATATAGTCAGAGCTATATGGACTATTTGATCTTTACTCAAAACGGACCGCTAATTCCTTAAGCATGCGCAATCTTTTTTTTATAGGTATCCTCATGATTTTTTCATGCGCGCCTCTCAAACAAGTGGGGCTGTACGACTACGAAGACATGAGTGTTGCTACAAATATTGATGGCTTTACACAACTCAGCATTTTCAAAGACAACATTGATGCGGATGTGTGGTTTACAAAAAACCCAGCCTGTCTTGATGTACAACAAGAACGAAGTACCATTTATTCTGGCAATGGTGCTATCGCAGTGAAGTGGAACAAACAAGCCGGCGGCTGTCCGTGGCTTGGACTGGGCATCGGTTGGGATGGTTGGACTGGAAAGGACATTTCTCAGATTTATAAAAAGGCAGCAATTTCTTTTCGTGTAAAGACGAATCAAAAACCGATGACGCAATTGCCTTGGGCCGTAGGCCTTGAAGACTTTGCGGGTTCGCAAGCTTGGACCGGGGCCACAGCAGATGTTGTAGTAAATGGTCCAATCTCAAACGAGTGGACGCAAGTGTTGATTCCATTTACCAAGTTCAATCCAGATGCTGGAAGTTTTGATATGTATAGTGTCAAACAACTGATGATTCAATTCGAATCAAGTGGAGAAGTTTTTATTGATCAAATTGAAATTGTAGAGTTGAAATGAAAGTGAAATTTTTATACGCACTGGTTGTAGTTTTTTCTGCAGTCATCGCTTGTTCAAGTACCAAAAGTGCAAGCATAACAGAGAAAGAGGGCAACCTCGGTGAGGTGAATGATGCGCGTATCGAAGCGCTCATCAAGCAAATGACCGTTAAAGAAAAAATCGGTCAAATGACACAGCTCAATCTCGATGTAGTAGGTGTCGGTGGGATTTATACGCTCGAAGAACCTCATCGCATCGACAGTGCGAAACTGCATAAGGCTATTGTAGAATACAGTGTTGGTTCTATTCTCAATTGCGGCGGGCATGCCTATCCACGCGAACAGTGGCTAGAGATCATTGGGACAATTCAACGATTCGCGATGACGAAATCGCGTTTGAAAATTCCAGTCATTTATGGTATTGATGCGATTCACGGAGCAAACTATGTAAGTTCGTCAACGTTGTTTCCACAGCCTCTGGCACAGGCCGCCACTTTCGATCGTGCATTGATTGAAAGAGGCGCCGCCATTACTGCCTATGAAACCCGCGCTGCTGGAATGCCTTGGAATTTCTCTCCTGTTTTAGACGTGGCTCGCAATCCGCTTTGGTCGCGTGTTTTCGAAACATACGGGGAAGATCCACTTGTGTGTGCTGAATTGGGATCTGCTGCTATCAAGGGATATCAAAACTCTGCAACGCCCGTGGCAGCGTGTATGAAGCACTTCTTGGGTTACAGCGGCATGCGCACAGGTAAAGACCGCACGCCAGCGTTAATTCCGAATATTACTTTAAGAGAAATTTATCTTCCACCTTTCCAAAAAGCAATTCAAGAGGGAGCGCTCACGGTGATGATCAATAGTGGTGAAATCAATGGAGTGCCCGTGCATGCGGACAAAACTATTTTGTCTGACCTGCTTAGAAATGAACTGAAGTTTGAAGGCCTTGCGGTGACCGACTGGGAAGATGTAATCAAACTTTATATGAACCACCGAGTATCACCAAATCTGAAGGAGGCGACGTATCTCGCTATTGACGCGGGAATCGATATGGTGATGGTGCCCAATGATTACAATTTTAGCGACTTGCTTTTGGAATTGGTGAATGAAGGAAGAATCTCAGAGGAGCGTTTGAATATTTCTGTAAGAAGAATTTTGAAAGTAAAACAAAAGTTGGGATTACTTGAGAATAGCCTCGTTCCAACGATAAAAGATTTTCCTGATTTTGCCTCTGCGAAACATAAGGAAGCTGCACGTAAAACTGCCGAGGCTGCTATTACATTATTAGAAAATAGAAATAATATTCTACCTCTAAACAAATCTGCTCGCGTATTGGTGACGGGGCCAGCGGCCAACTCTATGAGTATGTTGAATGGCGCTTGGAGCCGCACGTGGCAAGGAACAGATACTATTTGGGATGATCCATCCATGCTCACCATCTATGAAGCTTTTTTAAAGAAAAATATCAAAGCTACCTATCGCAAGGGAGTAGAATTGGATAAGGAAGTGGATGTAAAAGCAGCATTGGATGCGGCAGCACAGTCAGATGTAATTGTCGCATGTATGGGCGAAAAACCAAGCACAGAAAAGCCCGGTGATATTGATGATCTTACGATGAGTGCAACACAGATCAATTATGTATTGGAATTAGTAAAAACAGGCAAACCTGTCGTGTTGGTCTTAGTGGAAAACAGACCGTTGTTGGTGAATGCGATTGCTGATAAAGTGGCTGCAGTCGTGATGGCATATCAGCCGGGCGACTACGGAGGCGAGGCTTTGACGAATATTTTATTTGGCGATGTGGCTCCAACAGGAAAATTACCAATCACTTATCCCCGCTACAATCACACACTTTTGACGTATGATCACAAGTATACTGAAACAGTAGACCAGCAATTTGGAAATAAAGCCTTCAATCCACAATGGGAGTTTGGGCATGGATTGAGCTACGCCAACTTACAATACAGCAATTTGCAAGTGAATGTAAATCCTGAGGGAAGGCTTATTGTAAATGTTACAATAACTAACCCGAGCAAATATTCGGTAGACGAAAGTGTATTATTGTTTGTGCGCGACATGTATGCGAGCGTAACGCCACACACTAAGAAACTAAGACAGTTTAAGAAAGTGACCATCGGAGCAAATGCCACTGTGAACGTGGGATTTGAAGCGACTAAGAGTGACTTATCCTTTTACAACTCAGCGGGTAAATTGACTTTTGAATCTGGAGAGTTTGAGGTACAGATAGGAACATTAACAAAAACGATAGAAGTAAAATGAGAACGATAGCAGTAGCATTGGTAATGTTGGTGCTTGCAGGATGCAAGCAGAGTGATCCTTCAGAAGTCTTGATGCGAGAGGGAGATGTACTCTCGTTTGCCGGACGGAAGTGGGATATTAAGAGTAGCAATACGCAAGTGGGCCCCGGACCGAATTTGTTTTCAAAACGCTACAATGATGTGCGTGTTGATGAAAATGGATATTTGAGATTGAGCATCATCAATCGTGATGGGCTGTGGTATTCTACAGAGGTAATTTCTCAAGACACCATGGGATATGGCAAGTATGCTTGGACATTACAAATGGATCCGATGGAGTTTGCAAGCAATGTTGTTTTAGGATTATTCACTTGGGACAACAATACTTTTTTCAGTGATGGTAATAGCGAAGTGGACATTGAATTTTCTAAATGGGGAAATGAGGAGAGCGTATTACCGCTAACGTATTCTGTGCAGCCGGTGCAGTTTGGACCATTCAATGACGAGCGCAGTGAGTATATGAATATCGATCCTGAATTGTTGCATGGCGTAACGACACACGTATTCGAATGGACGGATACATTGATTACTTGGTATAGTTATAAAGGAGAATACAACAGTGGTAATCCAAGGATTGCTTCTTGGAGTTTTGACTTGAGCAATCCTGCACGTATCAAGTATGAAGGACCAAATCAATCTCAGCCTATCATCATACCTGCGCCAGGTAACACTACCAATGCGAGGATGAATTTTTGGACCTTGCCGCATGTGGCGATCGGTCCGGCAAATGGACAGCGACACGAAATAACCATTCGAGATTTCCGTTACGAGCCGTTTTAAGGTATGAAACAAAGATTCGTTTTTATTGCGTTAGCCGCTCTGAGCGTGGCTTCCATGATGGCTGTGGGTTGGAATAATTTTGGATTTCACCGCAGCCGACAAGTGGGAGATAAAGTAGATAGTCTTCATTCCGTCTATGTTTACTACAACGGGAGTGTGGCCAATGTCACCGGCCGCAATACCTCACCAGATGGATACAATCTTGGTCTGAAGTATCAGTGTGTAGAATTTGTAAAGCGTTATTACTATCAGCACCTCAAGCATAAGATGCCTGATAGTTATGGTCACGCAAAAGATTTCTTTGATTCGAAGATCGCCGACGGCGGATACAGCAAACGGCGCGATTTAAAGCAGTATTCCAATCCAAGTATATCCAAACCTGCCATGAGCGATTTGATTGTCTATAAAGGCACCCTTTACAACGAATACGGACACGTGAGCATCGTATCCCAAGTCTTCGAGAAAGAAATCGAAATCATCCAACAAAATCCCGGTCCGATGTCCTCATCGCGGGAGCGCATCCCGCTTATCAAGACTGCGGATGGTCGTTACCAAATCGACCACAGTCTTATTCTTGGGTGGTTGAGGAAGTAGAACGGGAATAGAAGAACGAGAACGAGAACGAGAACAAGAACGGGAACAAGGAAATTAGAATTTGGAGTTTAGAATTCCGAATTGTGAATTCCGAATTCCGAATTGTGAATTCCGAATTTCGAATTCCGAATTTCGAATTCCGAATTGTGAATTCCGAATTATTTCTAACTCTCATATAGCAGTACAACAAGTCTTATTTCCACATTATATCCATCTAAAATCATAGGATAACTGGCAGAGTGACCGAAGGTAGACAGGCTTGCGCCGCCTCTTACGGAGAGGGTGGTGGTATTGCCACGGCTTTTATTGAGAGGAATATGAATTCCTAAGTTAATATTGTGATTGTATTTTATGACAGGATCACGTAATATTTTATGCCAATTGACGGAATGATCAACGGA
>JBILSZ010000103.1:0-9333 GCA_044371755.1 Flavobacteriales bacterium
AAGATCATTAAAGAGTTTTAACGTAGATTATCAAATTGTGAGAGACGAATTAGAAAATATGTCTGGTCTACTCGACCAAAAAGATTTGCCGAAATCTGAACTTCCTGGTTCTGCCGACGACGAAGACGATGACCGCGCCTTTGGTGGTAGCGGCGGCGGCGGCGGCGGAGCTTCCAAAAAGGCTGGTGATAATAAAAGCAAAACACCAGTACTTGATAACTTCGGTCGTGACTTGACGAAGATGGCTGAAGAAGGAAAACTTGACCCAATAGTGGGAAGAGAAAAAGAAATTGAGCGTGTGTCTCAGATTTTGAGCCGCAGAAAAAAGAACAATCCTATTCTAATCGGTGAGCCAGGTGTGGGTAAGTCAGCTATCGCTGAAGGCCTCGCATTACGTATCATCCAGAAGAAAGTATCAAGAGTACTATTCAACAAACGCATCGTTACATTGGATATCGCTTCTTTGGTAGCTGGTACCAAATACCGCGGTCAGTTTGAAGAACGAATGAAAGCGGTGATGAACGAACTTGAAAAGTCTCCGGATGTCATTCTGTTCATTGATGAGATTCACACTATTGTGGGTGCCGGTGGTGCTAGTGGTTCATTGGATGCGAGCAATATGTTCAAACCGGCCTTGGCACGGGGAGAAATTCAATGCATAGGCGCCACTACGCTCGACGAATACCGCCAATACATTGAAAAGGACGGAGCGCTTGAAAGACGTTTCCAAAAAGTAGTAGTAGATCCTACCACTGTTGACGAAACGATTCAGATTTTGAATAATATCAAGGATAAATACGAAGAGCATCACAGTGTGACCTACACCCAAGAAGCTATTGAATCTTGTGTGAAGTTGACTGCGCGATACATCACCGATCGTCACCTTCCAGATAAGGCAATCGACGCTTTGGATGAAGTAGGCTCTCGTGTTCACTTGAACAACATCAATGTTCCAAAGGAGATTATCGATATCGAAAAGAGCATTGAAGACGTGAAAGAAGAGAAAAACCAAGTGGTTCGTTCTCAGAAATATGAAGAGGCAGCTAAACTTCGCGATAAAGAAAGACAACTTCAGGAAAAGCTCGAAGAAGCAAAACGCAAGTGGGAAGAAGATACAAAGACACACCGCGTGACGGTAACTGAGGCGAATGTGGAAGAAGTAGTGGCCATGATGACAGGAATTCCTGTGACACGCGTTGCCGAAAAAGAAAGTGGTCGTCTCGCAAAGATGGATCAAGAACTTGAAGGCAAAGTGGTAGGTCAAGACGAGGCGATCAAGAAAGTGGTCAAAGCAATCAAGCGCAATCGCGCGGGATTGAAAGACCCAAATCGTCCGATTGGATCGTTTATTTTCCTCGGTCCTACTGGTGTAGGTAAAACTCAATTGGCGAAGGAGCTTGCGAAATATCTTTTTGACACAGAAGAAGCACTCATTCGTATCGATATGAGCGAGTACATGGAAAAATTTGCAGTATCTCGCTTAATAGGAGCGCCTCCCGGATATGTGGGTTATGAAGAAGGCGGTCAGCTTACCGAGAAGGTTCGCCGTAAGCCTTATTCTATCGTGCTACTCGATGAGATTGAAAAAGCCCACCCTGATGTATTCAACCTATTGTTGCAAGCGTTGGATGATGGTCAAATGACGGATTCTTTAGGTCGTAAAATCGATTTTAAGAATACTATCATGATCATGACTTCCAACATTGGTGCTCGCCAATTGCAAGATTTCGGAACAGGTGTAGGCTTTGGTACTTCGAGCAGAATGACGCAAGAAGAACAAGAAAAAAAGAATGTGATCGAGGGTGCTTTGAAAAAGGCATTTGCACCGGAGTTCTTGAATCGTATTGATGATT
Source organism: Flavobacteriales bacterium (assembly GCA_044371755.1). Lineage (GTDB taxonomy): Bacteria > Bacteroidota > Bacteroidia > Flavobacteriales_D > Sanyastnellaceae > JAIXWP01. Next base: position 1,854 of record JBILSZ010000103.1, read on the forward strand.
TGATAGTATTTAATGGTCTCAAGAAAGAGCACATCTTTGAAATCATCGACATCGAACTCAGCAAGTTATTCCACAGAATCACAGACTTAGGGTATCACATCAAACTCACCGATGAAGCAAAAGACTTTATTGCTGAAAAGGGTTATGATGAGAAGTTTGGTGCTAGACCGCTTAAGCGTGCGATTCAAAAGTACCTTGAAGATCCTTTGGCCGAAGAAATCATCAATAGCAACATCAAAATGGGTGATACTTTGTTGGTGAGCTTTGATAAAGAAACGGAGACCATTTCCATGAAAGTGGAAAAATCAAAGGGTTCGAAAAAAGAAGAAAAGACAAAAGATCAAGGTCCTACTGAGGAATAGATTTTTAGAATAGAATTTAAAAAGGCTGCTTAGATATAAGCAGCCTTTTTTTATTTAAGAATGTCCCTTGATGAGGATATCCAATATATCAGCGGCGGCGATGGGTATTTTGGTACCTGGGCCAAATATGCCGACACATCCAGCATCGTATAAGAAGTCGTAGTCTTGTTCGGGAATGACGCCACCAGCCACTACAAGAATGTCGCCCCTCCCTTTTTGCTCGAGCTCGGCGACGAGAGCGGGAACGAGCGTTTTATGTCCTGCCGCGAGAGAACTCGCGCCTACCACATGCACATCATTTTCAATGGCCTGCTTGGCCACCTCTTCTGGTGTTTGAAAAAGCGGACCGATATCCACGTCAAACCCAATATCGGCAAATGATGTGGCTATGACTTTTGCCCCGCGATCGTGGCCATCCTGCCCCATTTTGGCTACCATAATGCGCGGTCTTCTTCCTGCAAGAGCAGCAAATTGATCTGCCATCTCCTTGGCCTTTATAAAGTCTTTATCCATATGTGATTCGGATGAGTACACTCCTGAAACGCTTCTTATTTGTGCTTTATATCTACCAAAAACTTCCTCCATGGCACTGGAAATTTCACCAAGACTCGCGAACTTTTCTGCAGCGTTTACTGCGAGTTCAAGAAGGTTTCCATTGCCTGTTCGGGCTGCTTCAGTGATGTCATTCAATGCCTGTTGACACTGCGCTTCGTCGCGCATAGAGCGCAATTGATTGAGACGTTCTATTTGAGATTTGCGAACAGCAGAATTATCGACCTCCAGTATTTCAACCTTTTCTTGCTCTTCTACTTCAAATAAATTTACTCCAATAATTTTATCTTTAGCACTGTCGATTTTAGCTTGTTTTCGTGCTGCGGCTTCTTCAATTCTGAGTTTCGGAAGACCTGCTTCGATTGCTTTAGTCATTCCCCCCATCTCCTCTACTTCTGTGATGAGAGTCCAAGCATTTTGAATTATCTCCGCTGTTAATTTTTCAACGTATTTGCTACCGGCCCATGCATCAATTGCCTTACAAATATCAGTTTCTTCTTGAATGAATATTTGCGTATTTCTCGCAATTCGTGCTGAGAAATCTGTTGGTAATGCGATGGCTTCATCGAGTGCGTTGGTGTGAAGTGATTGTGTTCCACCAAATGCCGCTGCCATCGCTTCGATGCATGTTCGGGCTACGTTATTGAAAGGATCTTGCTTTGTTAGGCTCCATCCGCTAGTTTGACAATGGGTACGTAGGGCAAGCGATTTTTTGTTTTTAGGATTAAATTGACTGACCAGTTTTGCCCAAAGAATACGCGCTGCGCGCATTTTGGCAATTTCTTGGAAATGATCCATTCCGATGGCCCAAAAGAAAGACAAACGAGGCGCGAAGTCATCCACGTCCATGCCTGCGGCAATGCCAGCTCGGATATATTCTACCCCATCTGCTAGCGTGTAGGCTAACTCTTGCTCAAGTGTGGCCCCAGCCTCTTGCATATGATATCCACTGATGGAAATTGGGTTAAACTTGGGCATATTTTGAGAGGTGTACGCAAAAATATCACTCACAATACGCATGCTAGGCGTGGGAGGATAGATATAAGTATTGCGCACCATAAATTCTTTCAAGATGTCGTTTTGAATTGTCCCGCTCAATTGAGACGGCTCAACTCCTTGCTGTTTGGCCGCGACAATATAGAATGCCAACACTGGTATCACTGCGCCATTCATCGTCATCGAAACGGACATTTCGTTCAATGGGATTTGATCGAAAAGGATATTCATGTCGAGAATGGAGTCGATGGCAACACCGGCTTTGCCAACATCTCCTACCACTCGTGGATGATCACTATCATAGCCCCGATGCGTGGCAAGGTCAAAGGCAACGCTCAACCCTTTTTGTCCTGCGGCAAGATTTCTTCTATAAAAAGCGTTGGATTCTTCTGCTGTGCTAAAACCTGCATATTGGCGGATCGTCCATGGACGAATAGAATACATGCTTGCATAAGGGCCTCTCAAATATGGCGCAATACCTGGCGCAAAGCCTTCATGTGACTGTGATGTCGCCAATGTGGCAGCGGCAGGGAGCTGTATGTTTTTGAAATTTGGCTGCATCAAGGATTACTATTTCTGAGATTATTTTCTAATTTCTCTGACAAGCGTTCGAACTCAAACGCATTTACACTTGATCCCAAACGTGGGTCTTTCTTGTTGGGGTATTTATTTACTCCTAAAATGGTTTTTAATCCATTTTCCAATTCATCCTTTTTCGAAACGTGAGAAGCTTCTATAGCCTTGTTCAAAACATCTAATGCCTCTTGATGTGGCAACACAGCTAATTCCTGAAAACGTAATAAAGCCTGAGCAGCCATTTGATAAATCAATTCTTCAATGTAGTAAGCACCTGTTACTGCTTCGCGCGCCATGTCAAAATAGCTTTCCTCTTTTAATAAATGGAGAATGTTTCTTGCGTATCGTTTGGAACTTATTTGATTCTCATCTAAAAGCGAGTTGAAAGTATTCAGACTAATAGTATCGGCACCTCCTATGAGCGCGGCCATAGCCTCTACTGTAGTGCGCAATAGATTGTTTTCAGCATCCAAACTTGCCATCGTATATTCTGTTGAGGTTGTGTCTATGATGGTGTTGGTTGAGCACGAATGGCTGGGTTGATATGCTTTTATTATTTCTGCCCAAATAATTCGAAATGCTTTGAGCTTGGCGATTTCTTGAAAGTAGGATGTATCAATCGCGAAATTAAATCTCATCGCAGCACTTAGGTCGTCGATTTGCGCGCCTTTTTCAATTAGAATGTTCAGAATCTCCTTTCCTTCTATGCAAGCGTATACGATGGCATCGATAGAGTTGCCGCCCCGATTTTGAACATGAGAAGCATCAACACTTAGAGTATGAATATTTTTATGTGTAAAGCTATATCTCTCATACAAGTCAGCCTTTAGTTGTGGTGAGGCTACCTGATAGTGTACAGCTCCTTTCCAATTAACGCTGTCAGAATCGTTATAAAATTGTGACAATTGAGCTATCAAATCTTCGGCGTGAAAAGAAAGCGCTACTTCGATGTAATTCAAAAAAATATTTTTGAAAAGAAGCGAAAAATCAACAGCCTTTATGGTCTTAGGAAAGATGATATGAAGAAAATTGACGCCGCCCTCGAGAGACATTAATATTTCATCATTGGTGTCTTTCTCATTTATAAAATAAATAATCTGGCCAATGCCCCAATCTTTGCGTGTAGGCACTACGTGCTCCAACCGTCGGCCCGATTGGTGATAATATGGCTCCATGGATATTCCACTAATAGGATTCCACAAAGTGGCATCGAAAGGTTTTCCTGCCAATTCTTTAAGCACTGCGGCGTGCCATTGCTCTAAAGAAGGCTTTGAAAATTCGCTGAAATCTATATTTTGAATCATCGCTTCAAACTTACATCAGATATTTCAAGTCTAAAAGACATGGTTGTAAACAAAGACATCCATCGATAAAATTGATTATTAAAGTCACCAATGTCTAATTAATTAGAATGAATGTCGAATTGAGAAACATGAACCATTCGCTGAACGGAATAAACAATTTCTTGTTGAGTAAATGGTCTAAAACCCTTGATATACTTGGTATTTCAATTGGTCGTCAAAATCTCATGTTTAAGCTAAAATGTCTTGATGTTTTCATTTTTACCTCTTATTTTTCCATTGTCAATTTTCTGTAAGCCTGTAAGTAAATAGAAAATGACCCTTTTTATGGGGATGTACTAACCTTAACATCACCGCGTATGACTAACCTATACTATGAAAATGATCTGTATGAAATGTGTTTTGATGGGCTTATTTTTAAGACAAATTTCAAAGAAAGGTTGGATCTAACAGAGCCATTGCTTAACGAAATGTTTGAAAGAGTCTCAGAATTATGTCAGTTTTCAACGCGTTATTGTATTACCGATTTATCCCTTGTAAAGGATATCAGTCCGTCGGTAAAACGTATTTATCGAGATTCTGATACGCTTCGAAGTAAAGTTGCGGACGCTTTCGTGGTGCCGTCCTTCTCAATGAGAATGATTGCAAATCTGTATATTAAGCTTTACAAGCCAACCATACCTACTCAGGTTTTTAACTCTGTGAAAGACGCAGAGCAGTGGATTGAGAAAATGAAAGGAGGAGTATCATTCAATCTCAAATTTACCTAACAACATGGCCCACACTACTCTCCCCTTGCAAGATCTGCATAAACTACTGATGGGTGACTACGGTACTTTTTTAATCATCAAAGATTGGCGATTAGAATTGAAAGTGAAAGGTCAGCTATCGCAGTTTTATGAAGTTCTTAAAAGTGATTCACGCAAGCACTTAATTGAATTTCTTACATATTGTGAAGACAAAGAAAACCTGCAAATTGAGGAAACTATATTAACCTATAGTAGGGGTTTTCAAAACTTTGGATATTTCCGTCTCACATGTATTAGTTCAAAATTCATTGATTCTGGCGGACTCACGCTATTCATTCGTAACATCTCAGATGAGTATCAGTCTTACTTGAGACTGATGCAAATTGAACCGAATATTCGAGATTTCTTTGAGTACTCCCCTATAGCATTTGCAGTAAGCGTCGATGATGCTGTAAAATATCTTTGCCCGCAAATGATCAAGCTCAGCGGCTTTGAGAATTATAAGACAGGTAGATGCCTTTCAGAAATTTTCCCAGTAATTTCAGAGCAGAGCGTAAGCACTCTGAGACGCAAAAGAGGTCAGTCTTATCCGACTACCTTGGCTACCAACAAAGGTGCCTCTCAGGTGTTGGATACCTACGTTCAAATTTATCAAGAAAAAAACCAGCACATTCACCTTATCGCCGCCTGTGAATCGCAAGGGGGGCGAAAAGTTGAGAATGACCTTATTCGTTATTTGGTAGGCTTCAAACAAATAGCCGACAACATCCCAGGTGTTCTCTTTCAGGTTGGTATACGAAGCACAGGGAGAGTGGAGTTTTCTTATTTCTCTGAAGGTGCGTTGGATATTTTAGACATTCAACCTTCCATTTTACGCGCTCAACCAGAAATAATTTTAAAATTTCTCAGTGCTGAGGACATAAAAAAATTGAAAGAATCTTTTTTTGATTGCGCGGCCAATGACAAAGTGTGGGAGGATGAGGTTGTTTTAAAAATTGCAGAAAATTGCGAGCGATGGATTCGCATTAGAGGCACCATTCAATTTTCTCAAGGCATATTTGAAATCAGTGGAATCATCCACAATATTACAGATGAAAAGAAAGATCTGGAGCGCCAGTACTTAATCAAAAACAGGCTTCTGAAGATTCACAGTCATGACGCGATTCAAAAGGGTCTAATTGAAGAAAGTTATGAGATGCTTTCAAAATCGATTAGCGAATGTCTCAATGCCGAGAGAATTTCGTTTTGGTATTTTGATGAGAAATTAAATTCATTGCATTGCGATTTTTGCTACAACACTAGCGATGCGTTGAAAAGTTATCATGGAACGACATGGAACAAAAAGGAATTTTATAGTTTCTTCAAACGCATTCAAACCGAACAAGTCATTGCTGCATCTGATGCAAAGGAGCACGCTGGACTCGGTTTTTTTACAGAAAACATAGTCAATGATCAGAATATTATGGCCTTCGTGGCCACGCTTATTATTCATAATGGAGTGGTGACTGGAGTATTGCTCGTCGATGTAATTCATAACATGCTCAGATGGGAGTCTTACGAAGTACAGTTTATAAAGAATATTAGTGATGTACTTTCCTATTGCAGATCGATCAACGAAAAATCTATTTTCGAAAAGGAATTGATATACCTCAATAGCCATCTCAGTCAGCTTGTGCAATCGAGAACTGAGGAGCTTTATAAGAAACAAGAATTGTTGGAGTCGAAAAATGCGGAGGTGGTCAGCTCTCTCCGTTATGCGAAACACATTCAATCTGCGATATTGCCTCACAGAGATTATTTTGATAAACTATTTCCGCAGTCCTTTGTGATGTATCAGCCAAAAGATATCGTGACAGGTGACTTCTATTGGGCGGAGTCAGCTACGATTCAAAATAAATTTGGCGAAAAAGAAATATCAATGGTTGCTGCTTGTGACTGCACAGGACATGGAGTTCCTGGTGCGATGATGAGTATGCTTGCTAGTTCAGCTCTTTCAAGAGCAGTGCACCAATATTCTCTATCTGAACCCAATGATATTCTCTATAGAGTTAATCAAATTCTAAAAGAGAATATGACAAAAAGCAAGAATGAAATCTTTGATGGAATGGACGCTTCGCTTTGTGTTTTGGAATACACCAATTATTCCAAAACAGAAGCATTGTTGAAGTTCAGTGGGGCCAACTCCCCTATTTGGATTTTTAGGCAAAACGATAGCATGGGCTACGAGCATATTCGCGTGAAAGGCGACAAGCAGTCTATTGGTTTGGGGCATTCTGAATTTTCATTCACGGGCCACGAGATACCGCTAAAAAAAGGAGACATTGTGTACATGTTTAGCGATGGATTTGCTGATCAATTTGGAGGTGATTTGGGTAAAAAGATGAAATACAGAAGGATGCGCGACATGCTGTTGGAAGTGATGAATCTACCAATGACCATTCAGAGACGCTGTTTAGAAGCTAATTTTAAAAATTGGAGAGGTTCTAACGACCAAATTGATGATGTTTTATTAATTGGATTTAAGGTTTGATTTGGTAGTGTACAAAATACACTTATGTTTGTGGTATATCAAACAAAACCATGAGAACGATTTTATCTATCATTTTGGGTTCGGTATTGGCGGCAAGTTGCCAAACTGGGGCACCCGACAGCACCTCCAAAGCAGCTATTACTGGCAGCGCTGAGTCTAAAGTTTTGATTCATCCAGAGTGGAGTAAAAATGCGAATATTTATGAAGTGAATGTGCGTCAGCATGCACCTGAAGGAACATTTGCGGCACTTACCGCTGACCTCAATCGACTTGATGCTATGGGAGTCGATATTCTCTGGCTTATGCCCATTCATCCTATTGGAAAAGAAAATAGAAAGGGCAGTTTGGGTAGCTATTACAGTGTGAAGGATTATAAGGCTGTGAATCCGGAGTATGGTACGATGGATGACTTTA
>JBILSZ010000198.1:0-2713 GCA_044371755.1 Flavobacteriales bacterium
TTCGCGGCTTCGAGAATTATGATTTTATTTTTGATCGCAGCGCGGTCATCATTGATAATAAAAAGTGGGCAGTCGATAAAGGAGCTAAAATAAGTATAGATAGCACTCGCATTGAATTCACGAGTCTCGCCATCGCCAACAATAATCAGAGATTGGATGTCAATGGCATCATTTCCGAAAATCCAAATGAAGAGCTAAATGTAAACCTAAGCGCAGTTGATATTTCTAACATAAATTCTTTTACTGGCGGTGAGCCCGCATTTTACGGCTACCTCAGTGGAAATGCAGCGTTTAGAAATTTATATCAGACCTCCATATTTACAAGCGATCTCACATTAATTGATTTTAAATTAAATGATTATAATGTTGGAGATATATGCGTCGAGTCCCTGTACGATAATGCTCTACGACGTTTGCGAATAGATGGAGATATCGAAAAGGACAAGATGAAGCCACTTGCATTTGCTGGTAACTACAAGCTCAATGATGAAGAAAGCCCGCTTGACATGGTGGCAACCATTCAAGATTTTGATTTGGCTTTTATCAATGAATTTTTGGGAGAGGGCATCATGGATATTCAAGGCCTTACCAGCGGCACCATTGCTATAACAGGAAAGCCAGAGACCCCACAGCTCAATGGCACGGCTTATCTCCAGAATGCTTCTATTTTTGTCGATTATCTCAATACAAAATTTAAAATTGAAGAACAAATTGGAATTTATCCCGATATGTTCACCTTCGATCACATCCGTGTGCGCGATCAGGAAAATAATCCAGGTTACCTCACTGGTCAGATTTTGCACAATGCTTTTAGTGATTGGAATTTTGACATCATCGTTGATATGGAAGAGCGAATGTTGGTGATGAACACCAATGAAGAGCTCAATTCGTTGTATTATGGTAAGGCTTTCGCGAAAGGCTATGTCAGCATTTATGGTTATGATGATCAATTGGAATTTGATATTAATCTAAAGACAGAAGCCGGAACGAAGTTCGTGATGCCAATGTCATCTTCAGAAGAAAGCGGAATAGGCAATTTCATTCGTTTTGTAAGCAGTCAGGAACCTGCGCAAGAAGAGCCGCTGGACTTATCGGGGATTAAGCTGAAGTTCGATTTGGACATCACACCCGAAGCTGATTTTAAAATCATTTTTGATGAAGCTGTAGGGGATATAATGAGTGGAAATGGAAAGGGGCACATCAACATGGAGATCAATAATCTCTCTACATTCACGATGTATGGTAGTGTCGAATTGACAAAAGGCAATTACCTCTTCACTCTTAAAAATCTGTTGAACAAAGAATTTACAGTGCGTCCTGGAGGCACTATCTCATGGTACGGAGACCCCTTCGCCGGTGATCTCAATTTGAAAGCGATTTATAAAGTGTCTGCCTCACTTTCGGATATCATTCCTGACGTTGTCAACTCCTCAGGCCAGCGTGTGCCCGTGGACTTAGTGATGAATCTTTCAGGCAAAATGTTCAATCCAGGCGTAGCTTTCGACATCGAATTGCCCACGATGGATGAGGTTACCAAGAGTAGAGTACAGGCGGTGATAAGCACTGACCAGGAGAAAAATAGGCAAGCTTTTTCACTTCTGGTACTGCGCAGCTTCATCAGTCCACTGGCAGTAAATACAGGTGGTGGATATGCAAGGGCGTTTTCGGAAAATGGAACAGAGCTGCTCTCTTCACAACTCTCCAACTGGCTCAGTCAAATCAGTGATGATTTTAATTTAGGTTTCAATTACCGCCCTGGTGACGAGATCAGCAACCAAGAAATAGCACTCGCATTGAGCACCCAGCTTTTCAATGAGCGTCTTTTATTCTCTAGTAATGTGGGTGTGTCTCTTGGAAATACCGCCAATCAAAATCCATCGAACCTCATTGGTGATGTGCGTTTGGAATATAAAATCACCGATGAGGGAAAAATTAGACTGGTGGTTTACAACGAAAGCAACGACTTTCGAATGATTACTACACAGCAGTCCCTATATACGCAAGGTGTCGGTGTCCTATATCAAGAGGAGTTCGATACCTTGGATGAATTCTTCTGTGGGTTTAAAAATTTATTTAGAAGAAAAGATACTCAAATAATCTGCTACGAGTAGGTGTTTACTTTTCTAGATAATCTCGCAGCGGCTCCCAATAAATGCGCTTCCAGCCTTCTGTCAGCCATCCACTGTGTTCCTCAGGCACACCAAGGTGGTTGAAATTGACGATGGTGACGCCTTCTTTTTCCTCAATATCAATATGCACTGTGGAGTAAAAACCATTAACAAATGAACGGTGGCTCCATGCCTGAACGATCGTTTTATTAGGTACTAAATAAACATTATATCCAAAGCTTTCTCCATCCGTCACCTCGAAATGCCCACCAACGCTGGGGTTCATTTTTGCACTCATTCCAGTGAATTCCGCGTGTTTGGCTTCATTCATCAATGCTTCATACACTTTGTCGGGAGTAGTTTTGAATTCTACAATCTGAAAAATATTATCTGTCTTGAGTTTCATGATTTTTTCCTTTTATCTGTCACACGTTATCGCGCAGGCGAATGTAAAAAAACAAGTTTAAATAATAAGCAAAAAAAAATCCACAGAAGGTTTCAGTGAGTTCTTTTTCAATGCTTTAATCGAAAGATTGACGAAGCTCAAAATGCAGTTTACGCAGATATTCTTCGCGCAACCATTCCAAGTAGCTATCGGTACTTTT
>JBILSZ010000104.1:0-9210 GCA_044371755.1 Flavobacteriales bacterium
TACTACGTTCCGCATCGCTGGGGAGCTTTACTAGCATTCTAAATTCGGAATTCGGAATTCGGAATTCAGAATTCGGAATTCGGAATTTGGAATTTCGGGAAACCCCAGTAGAGACGCCATTCATGGCGTCTGAAGTTAGCGATATCGAGGTTTACACAAGTCTTTTATTGTCACAAATCTTCGAATTCGAAAACTTTTTTACCGCAAAGCCGCAAAGGGCACAAAGTTTCGCAAAGAGGTATATTTAGATTCGAGAAACTAGATTCAAATTTCCAACTTCTAATCTCCCATTCTTCCAATCTCCAAATTCCAATCTCCAAATTCCAAATTCCCTCATTCTACAACGATTTTATCAAATCGCAATACAGCGACGTGAGTAATACTTCTGCTTTTTTGGCGGTGGCGATGATCTCGCTGATGTCCACGGGTGCTAGGTGTTCCGGGTCGCACTCGTCGGTGAGGACGCTGATGCAACAACAAGGCAGCGACATGTGATTGCATGCGATCACTTCTGGAACGGTACTCATTCCTACCGCGTCCGCTCCGAGTATTTTCAGCATCCGATATTCCGCACGCGTCTCGAGGTTTGGACCTTGCACGCTCGCGTAAACACCTTTATTCAACTTAATATTTTTCTCCGATGCAATTTCTTCAAGACGGCTGTTGAGCAATTTGCTATAAGGAGCGCTCATATCAGGGAATCGTGGCCCGAGTTCATCCAAATTCTGACCGCGTAGTGGATTCTCCGACTGTAAATTGATATGATCATCGAGCAACATCAACTCGCCTTTTTTGAAATCCAAATTCACTGCGCCTGCGGCATTGCTGAGCAGTACATATTTTACCCCCAACATTTTCATCACACGCACAGGCATCACTACTTGTTGCATATCATAACCTTCGTAGTAATGAAAACGGCCTTGACAAGCGATTACTTTTTTACCACCAAGATTCCCAAACAATAATTTTCCAAAATGAAATTCCACTGTTGATAACGGGAAATTCGGAATCACGGAATAGTTAAATTCCTTTTCTACTTCGATTTGTTTGGCCAAGCCATCGAGGCCTGTGCCGAGGATGATGCCCACTTCGGCGTTATCTATTCCTCTTGATTGTAGCCATTCGACGGCTTCTAAAATTTCTTCCATAAACTATTTTCTTTATTGATATATTCTATCCAATCCTTTTCTTCGTCAATGTCTGTAAGCGTCTCCAAAAGTCGGTACTTCAATCCATTCATCTCACAAATTTCCAAACTTTGTTGCAATACCTTTTCAGTACTCCATGCTATTCCATCTAAAACTTCTGAAGAAAAAGTTTTCATTCCAATGAGATAATAACCGCCATCATTTGCAGGACCAAAGACACAATCGACCTCTTGTAATGCGTTTACCGCTGCACTCAAGACTACTGGCGTCACCTCAGGACAGTCAGTTCCAATCATGATGACAGGAGAATGATAGGCAAATGAATCTTCAAAAACTGCCTTCATTTTTTCACCCAAATCTCCTTCAGCTTGTAAAAAAATCTCTCCCGAATGATCATTCGGTCGTGTTGTCCAATAGATGCGATGGGAAAAACCCGACTCATCAACATTTTGAAGCGTAAGATGAAGTAGGAATTCATAAATCTTCAAGGTCTCATCGTCTCCCAACGTGCTAGCCAAACGTGTTTTTACCTTGCACAATTCAGGCGCCTTGGCCATGACCACTACCAACGGTTCACTCATAAGATTTTACCCCTTTCATCAGCCATTGCCCCCATTTTTCATTGTACGGATGCACTCTATCTGTCGGACCATTTGCATCTTCAACCTTATTTCCTGAATTGATAAAATGAAATATCCCACCCCAAAGATTGAGGGCGTTATACCCTTTTTGATTCATTTTTTTAGCGTAGACTCCGCTGCGATAACCGACACTGCAATAGACGATGTATTTTTTATTTTTATCAAAACCTTCTACGGATTTAATTTCATCGCCTACCCAAATCGCACCGGCAATGTGTGACACATCATATTCTTCGCGTGCCCTGCAATCGAGCAATACCACATTTGAGTCAATTGCATCGATGTATGCGATGGGAGCTCTATTCGCAGCCATCTCATCGGCCATCTCCTTAAATGTCTTTTGACCGCAACTCGTGGCTGTGACGAGGCACAACAGCACAAGCGATAAATATTTAGACATGTTCTTGGTCATGCTACTGTTCCTTGACAACTACTGCCCGCTCCTGCCGTGCAACCGTAACAATGTTGTGATACAATGATGTTTCTATTATTCCACGTATTCAAATCAAAATTGGAAATATGACCAATGCCTTGTTGCAATGACAAATCCAACATTTGATTGAAATCGCAATCGTACAATTGCCCGTCCCAACCTACGCTAAGCGTATTGCGGCACATCACGCCATCGACAGCAGCTGAGTTAAATGAGGAGACCAACAAGTCCATGTAGTCTTCATAATTGTCAGAGGCTACAAGATAATCTAGAAATCGAGATATGGGAATATTCGTAATAGCAAACAAACTATTGAAAACTATTCCATGCTCTTCAAAGAGACTCTTTTTAAAATCCCTTTCCAATCCCCCTTGATCAGAGGGCAAAAAAGCACCTGACGGGTTGTAAACAAGATCCAATTTCAGATTGGTATCAGGCTTTCCATAACCAACGGCATTGAGCATTTTCAGCGCTTCAATGGATTTTGAAAACACGCCCTCGCCTCTCTGTTTGTCTGTTTTTTCTGGCTTATAGTAGGGCAATGATGACACTACGTGAACATTGTGCTTCGCAAAGAACTCGGGTAGGTCATGGTATTTTTTATTCGCAAGAATGATGGTCAAATTGCAGCGAACGATAAAATCTTTGACACCGAGTTTGGCCGCTTCTTCTACAAACCAGCGGAAGTGTGGATTCATTTCGGGCGCGCCTCCAGTTAGATCTAATGTATGCGCTCCACTTGCAGCAATTTTCGAAAGAATAATCTCCATCGTTTCTTGCGTCATGATTTCTTTTCTATCGGGTCCCGCATCAACGTGGCAGTGCGCACACACCTGATTGCACATTTTACCAAGATTCACCTGAAAAATTTCAAGGCTTGATGGCTTCAAAGGAGCACGACCAATGGAATGAAGTTTTTGCGCAAACGTAGGCAATTGACCATCCTGAAAAGCTCCAGCAGCGAGGAATTCCAACTGCTTGGTTGGATTCGCCCACATACTTTCTTTTGCTTTAAGTGACTTCGTTTGTAATGTCATTACATCGACAATTTTTCTACTTTATTCATCATCTGAACGCCGTGAACCAAGGCAGCGCCTCCTTTGATAGCAGCAGCCACATGCACCGCTTCCATCATCTGTTCGTTGTTGACTCCTTTTTGCAAACAATCGGTAGCATACGCATCAATGCAATAAGGACATTGCACGGCGTGAGCCACGGCGAGCGCAACAATTGCTTTTTCACGAGCAGTGAGCGCACCTTCTTCAAACACTTCTCCGTACCAAGAAAAGAATTTGTCAGCCAATGGCTTATCCCATTCTGAGATGTTCCCGAATTTCTTTAAGTCTTTTGCGTTGTAATAATGGTTTTCCATTCGTCTATATTTTGACGCAACTTACGATATAGATTCATTCTCAAATGTCTCGAAATTGTATATTTTAATGACATTCGTTAAAAAAAAGTAACAACAAAGGCCTTGAAGCGTCCCTGCATAAAGGCATTCGGTATTTCCTCTTATATTTGACAACGATGAAAGGCATTATGACCATAATTTTTTGTTTGGCAATGGCTACGAGCTACTGTCAAACTGAACCATCTGCTCCAGCGCCTCGTGTGGTGCAGGTTTCGGGAGTGGTGCTAGCCTCAGACTCATTGTTCCCTGCTCAATTTGTAGGAATATTCCGATCCAAAGACATGCGCGGTACCTTTAGCGATCTCAATGGCTACTTTACCCTTCCAGTGATGGCTGGAGATACGCTCAACTTTAGATGTCTAGGGCTAAAACCCAGCGTTTTTATTGTTCCACAAAACACGACAGAATCTCAAATATCTCTTGTTCAATGGATGGAAGCTGATACCACTACATTATCAACTGTATACGTATTGCCCTACCCTGCTCCACATAAATTGCGTCAAGAAATTCTTTCATTGGACCTTCCCGGCGATAACTACTTCGCATTCAGAAGAGGAACAGCCTCTTACAGCTATGACGGTCTGGCCGACTTCAACGACCAAGCCGCACAAAACGCCATGTCGACCCTTGATGCCCGCTACAGCGGCGGGTTCAAGTCTGGTGGCAATGTGTTGAGCCCCGCTGCATGGAGCCAATTCATGCAGTCGATGCGCCGAAAAAAACGGTAGATTTCTAAAATATATATGTAGTTTCATCGTTCGGGGCTATTTTTGGCCTCTGTATGAATTTACGCCTCCTCTTCTTTTTGCTGTTGTTACCACTATGCGGCCTTACTCAGACGGGCATTCTCACCGGTAAGGTGGTAGATCCCGACAAGCAAGCTGTACCCTCGGTACTATTATTCGAAAAAAAGAACCCAAAGAATTTTGTCAACACAGATGCCGAAGGAGGCTTTAAGATTACCATTCCGGCCAATCAACAGGTAGTCATTGTATTCAAATTTCCTGGTGTAGAACAAGAAAAGACATTTAAAGTAGAGGCTTTTGAAGAAAAATATGTGTCTGTCACTTTCAATCCTACCCTTGAGCGCGATCCTGTCATTATCCAAGAATCAAAGAGACCCGTCTATGTAATCCGCATCAATCCAAGACTTCCCGTGCCCCTTCCCAATCCTCAAGGTGGTATCGAAGGTTTCCTTATGCAAGCACCAGTCAACTTCAGTTCAGAGCTTAGTTCAAGCTACAGCGTTCGCGGTGGTAGCTTTGATGAAAACCTTGTTTATGTAAACGACATCCAAGTATATCGTCCATTCTTGGTGCGAGCAGGCGAACAAGAAGGTCTAAGCTTTCCGAATGCCGACATGGTGGAAAGTATCAACTTCAGCGCTGGTGGTTTTGATGCAAAGTATGGTGATAAAATGAGTTCTGTACTCGACATTCGCTACGCGCGCCCCGATTCATTCAGTGTGCGAACGATGATGAGTTTGTTGGGAGCAAATCTCACGCTGCAAGGCATTTCGAAAAATGAAAAGTTCACGCACAACACGGGCGTTCGTTATAAGCGCAATACGTATTTGCTCAACTCTCTTGATGTGGATGCCGAATACGATCCACGCTACACGGACTTACAGAGTTATCTCACTTATCGACCCGGCGGAAAATATGGCCCTTGGGAATTCAGCTTTTTAGGAAACTACTCGCGCAATCAATATAATTTCATTCCCAATACGCGCGAGACAGATGTCGGAACGATCAATGAAGCACTAAGACTCACTGTATTCTTCGAAGGACAAGAGCGCACAGAATTTGAAACTTTTTTTGGAGCGTTCTCTACTCGCTACAACCCTTCTGAAATGTCACAATTGAGATTTACAGTAAGTGCTTTCAAAACATACGAAAACGAATACTTCGATATCCTTGGAGCATATCGTCTGGACGAGTTGGAACGAGATCTAGGTGATGACGAATTTGGTGAAGTGCTCGCCAATCGTGGCGTTGGAGCATTTTTAGATCATGCTCGAAACGATTTAGAAGCTACTGTATATAGTTTCACTCACAGAGGTTACAAAGAGTTTGACAAGACGCGTCATTATGTTCAATGGGGTGCGGATGTTCAAATGGAAAGCATCCAAGATCGTCTTTCCGAATGGAGTATCATCGACTCCTCGGGTTATGCGTCCCCTCGCCCACCCGATTCAATAGGATACACATTTCCTGAACTCCAACTTTCTCAAGACATCGCTATTCAAGATTTAATTCGTGCAAATAGCGATATTACCTCTACCCGCACCAGTGCATTCGTGCAGGACAACTACACATTCAAAAGTGATTCTAGTTCTATTATCAATGCCACTGTGGGTGTGCGCGCCAACCATTGGACATACAACAATCAACTTGTAGTAAGTCCAAGAGCCAAATTCTCTTACAATCCTTTTTGGAATCAAATAAGACGCGATAAAGAAACAGGCGATCAAGATACTGTTCGAAAAGACATTGTATTTAGCGCCAGTGTGGGATATTATTATCAACCACCTTTCTATCGAGAGATGCGGGGTTTTGATGGCACTGTCAATCCTGATATTCGCGCGCAGCGCAGCATTCACTTTATCCTAGGAGCAGATTATATTTTCCAAGCGTGGGGTCGTCCCATCAAAATGATTGCTGAGGCTTATTATAAAAAACTAGACAACCTCATTCCATACGAATTGGAAAACGTTCGTCAGCGATACTTTGCTGAAAACATCGCCAAAGGCTATGCATACGGAGCTGACCTCATGCTCAACGGTGAATTCATTGACGGCGTGCAGTCTTGGTTGCGTATGTCGTATCTCAAAACAGAAGAAGATTTGAATAATGACTTTGTAGTGACGCGCTTCAACTCGGACGGAGAAATTATTCGTCCGGGGTTTACCACCAACAATGTTGCGGTAGATAGCACTACTACTTTTCCAGGATATATCCCTCGCCCCAGCGATCAACGCTTTAGCTTATCGCTGCTTTTCTTGGATGAAATGCCTCGTAAAAAAGAATACAAAGTATTGTTGAGCTTATTCTTCGGCACAGGCGTTCCATATGGTCCTCCGACGCGCGACCGCTATCAAGATATCTTTAGAACGAAGGCTTACTTTAGAACAGACATTGGTTTTTCTAGAGACCTTTTTGTAAAAAAGAAAAAAGACAATTGGATGAATCGCAATATTGATAGTGGCGTGATTGCACTCGAGGTGTTCAATCTTCTTGGAGTAAATAACGCTATCAATTATCAATGGATAGAAGATGTGAATGGAAGACAATATGGAATACCGACATTTTTGACGGGCCGACGTATTAATTTGAGATTAATTCTCAACTTCTAAATTGGCATGCGCCAGCCGCGTAAGAACTCCTCTATTCCCATCTTTTTCTTTCCCTCATATTGCAGTTCCGTAATGCTGTAATATCCATCGACGCAAGCAACATTTAGATACTTTTTACCATCGCTGTGCAATGAACCGACGGTGTTTTGATGAGATTCTATTATTTTTTTTCCTGAAAAAATCTTGGCAGTCTTATCGCCCAACGCAGTCCAAGCGGCAGGATATGGAGAAAGTCCACGCACCTTATTATGAATCTGCGCCACAGGTAATGACCAATCTATTTTACAATCCTCTTTGAAAATTTTGGGAGCATGCACAACCGCTGCACCCGTTGCTATCATGTCGTCCTGAGAAATGGGAGTCGCTTTATTTTGAGCAATCAGATCGACCGTCTCCTTGAGCGTTTGCGCACCAATGATCATCATACGGTCGTGAACTGCCCCTGCATTATCCTCTTCATAGATAGGAATCACCGTTTGTTGAATAACGCTCCCTGTGTCTATTTCATGGCGCAAGAAAAAAGTGGTGACACCTGTTTCTATTTCACCATTGATGACCGCCCAATTGATGGGAGCAGCCCCTCTGTATTTAGGAAGCAAACTGCCGTGCAGATTGATTGTTCCAAGCGGTGGCATCGTCCAAACTATCTCTGGCAACATTCTAAAAGCCACGACAACGAATAAGTCTGCTTCTAATGATTTTAGCTCTTCGATAAACGTCTCTTCTTTTAGCTTTACCGGCTGCATGAGTCGAAGATGATGACGCACCGCATAATCTTTTACGGCGCTCGTGCTAAGTTGCTGACCTCTGCCCGCAGGTTTGTCTGCTACGGTCACAACTCCTACCACTTCATGCTCAGAATTTACCAAAGCATCTAGAGATGCCACAGCAAATTCAGGAGTACCCATAAAAACGATGCGCAAAGATTTCATCAACTGATTTCGAAATACTGCGAACTCTCTTGATAAGAGCTCGTCACTTTATAAAAATACTTTCCTGGGGCGAAGGATTGTTTGTTGAACTCAAAAACATGCTTTCCGACTGCGTATTCACCTTCGGCTACTGAATGAACAAGCGCGCCTTCTTTGGTAAAGACCTCAATGATTAAGTATGTTTCTTTTTTGAGTTCTACAGTGATTTTAGCGACGTCGCCCAACCACTCGAGTTCATTTCCTATAGCAGGATATTTACTTTGAATATTATCCTTTCCCAAGACTCTGAGCATTCGCTTGTAGAGCACATAGATGAGCATCAACAAAAGCGAGATGAGCAGTGCATTCTTTATCGTTTCTAATGTACTCATTCTCTATAAACTAATAATTCCCGGAATAGTTCCCGCTTTTCGATAGCGATCGAAGATATCATCGGCGCTGAGCATCATTTCAAACACAGTTACGCTTGTGTAATTTCCATTGCTGCTCAACCTCTTTTTAAATTCTGCGCTTTCACCAAAAATCAATTTCAGTTTCGCGATGCGCTCCTCATCGGAGGGCAACACAAACTTGAACATGTATTTGCTCGGCCAGCGATGTATTTCATTTAGGCGTTCTCTCAAACGCTTTAATTGCTCTTCATCCATGGGCCAAAGATACCATAGAGCGATTAAAAATCAACCAAACCAACTGTTTCGGATTTGTTGAAAGAACATAATTAGATAATCAAAATCCAATACCATAGTAAAGATGATGCCTGCCATAGCCCCGTAGATGTGGGCATCGTGAGCGATATTGGTTCCGCCTTTTTTTTGTAAAAAATGTTCCATCGCAAAGAAAACCAGCGCTCCAATATAAGCAGGCATTGGAATAAGGAAGAAGAATCTCAATTGCGCCATAGGAAACATTATCATGAAGGCCATCATAATGGCGCTAACGGCTCCTGATGCTCCCACCGCGTTGTAGGACGAATTATCACTGTGCTTTCTCAACGCTGGTAAAGACGCCACGATGGTGCCTCCTATATACAAAACCAAAAAAAGAATCATTCCTTTTTGTTGGCCCCATAATGCATAAAAATACTGTTCGAGAAAAGAACCGAAAGAATAAAACGTAATCATATTGAAA
The DNA here is from genome assembly GCA_044371755.1 of Flavobacteriales bacterium. Lineage (GTDB taxonomy): Bacteria > Bacteroidota > Bacteroidia > Flavobacteriales_D > Sanyastnellaceae > JAIXWP01. The sequence goes on from JBILSZ010000104.1 coordinate 9,049, forward strand.
GCCAAGTGCGTGAAATCACTATGCACGAGGGTATGCGAGAGCACTCGATAATACTCGTTTCTATTTTTTACGCTCCAAGGATTGAAGAGTAATTTTTGAAACAATGAGTAATTATTGAATGCCTGATAGGATACGATAGCGGTAACTGCTGTAATAATCAGC
>JBILSZ010000199.1:0-2647 GCA_044371755.1 Flavobacteriales bacterium
AAAATGTACAACCTATAGAAGTAGTGATAGTGTATGTAACAACATTATTTCCCACAGTAGAAGGAGTGAACACACCGGATGGTGTGACAGAAGAACCTGACCAAACACCACCGGATGGAGTAGCCCCAGTTAATTGTTGAGGTGCGCTGCCTTGGCAAAGTGTCAAGTTTGTGCCTGCATCAACAGCCACAGGAGATTGAATCGTCACTGTTGTTTGATCCTGACTATTGCATTGCTTACTATCTACTGCCGTAACACTGTAGGTCACACTATTCGCAGGACATCCAATAGGATTTTGAGACAATGAATTATTTACTGGACCTCCACTCCATGTATAAAGAGTGATAGGACCATTAGGACTTGTTGCGCTTGCACTCAACTGATGACAGCCACCAGGACAAATGGTTACATCTGCTCCTGCCACAACGGTAGGTTTAGGTAAAACCGTGATTACCATAGTGTCAGTCGATGGGGTACAACCTGTATTGGTAAGCGTCAATGTGTATGTTCCTACGGCATTGGGAGTGAAAATATTCCCATTGAGCATGGACGCTGGCACACCAGACCATGTACCGCCAGAAGGCAAAGTAACAGTGCCTTGATTGAAACACTTTTCGACATCTGGTCCAGCATTTACTGGACATTGAGCTCCGACATTTGAGAAGACAAAGAGCAAACTCAATGTCAGCGTGCCTTTAATGGTAAAAAGTAAAACGTTTAAATGCTTCATTGTTCTGATAGGGTTACGAACTTTCCGATTTCTACGGCGGTAGAGAGAAATAGGTTACCTTTTAGAAAAAAACAACGTTGTTACTAATTGCATATTTAAAGCCACGAATAGCAGAAATTCGCGCGCAAGGTTCAATAAAGTAGTTAGAAACTAGACTTTTTGTAGAAATCAACTGCACCATTAGCATAAGTATTTGCTACAAAAGTACGCAAAAACTTGGTTTATCAACAAGTTTTTAACACAATCAACGCTAAGAAAAATAGCATTTACTCAAAGGTGGGAGCAACATGAAACTGGCTACCTTCTCTTTTGTTAACACCTTCTCCACAAAACTGATGACCATTGGATAGCTTTGCGCTCTTCTTTTGTCGGCGGCATTTGTAGAAGATGTGACCATTATGACGTATATGTCCAAAGGAAAATTCTCTTGGTTTAAGTGATCCAAAAAACTCCAACCGTCCATTTCCGGCATATTAATATCCAATAATATCAAGAACGTATCACTCGACTCTGCATCGGCCATTTCTTTTAAATAGTTGATCCCTTCTATACCAGATAGGAATGACTTCGCTTCGGAATCTAAGACTGCTGATTTTACATTATTAGTTTGCAACATCAACACTACAGGATCATCGTCAATGAGGATTGTGCGCAATTTGCTTTCCTTTTGACCTGAATAATAAAGAATCTCGTTGTTGAGCCTATTGTTCGAGTATATAACATCTTCAGCCTTTTTAGTGATGTCTTTCACAACAGCATCGAGTTCCTCAGCGGCCACAAAAATCTCTTTAGTGATTCTTTCAGTTTGTTGTGGCTCTGCAGAGTGTTCCTTTAAGTAATCGGTAATTGCCATGAGTCGGGCTAACGGGGCGCGCACGACATGGGATTGCGTCCATGCAATTTCAGAAAGTCTATGATTGCGTTCTTCGATAGCACGCATCTGCTCTACTCTTGTTGTTATATCGTAGATAATTCCAATAAACCGACTAGGCAAACCATCTGTAAAATCGAGCTTGGATTTGATATGAATCCACTTATGATTTCCTTTAGCTGTAATGATTTCAAATTCCTCGTTCAAGTCCTCCCCTCTTTTCAGTGCCCTTTTGAACAGTCTATTTGCGGCTTCTTCTTTGTCACCAATGATATATTTTACCTTTTCACCTATATCTTCTTCATTGATGTCAACTTCCAATATTTGCGAAGTCACCGTGGTAATGATATGTTGTCCGCTGGTAATATCTACTTCCCAACCGCCTACCTTCGCAATATTAGATGTTTCGACAAGAAGACTACGCATTTCTTTCATTTCTTTTTCTGTTCTCTTCTTTGTTGAAATGTCTTCAATGGTAGTGAAGTAGCGCAGGGTCACACCTTTATCGTTACTAATGGCTGATACACTTATTTCAATCGGGATGAATTCGCCTGCTTTCGTTTTTAACTTTAGCTCCAGTTGCTGCGCTTGATTGTAAATGGTGCTTTGAAAAGCACGCACCAAGCGCTGATTATCGTTTGCATCCAAAAAGTAAAACGGAATAGCAGCCATTGACAATTCCGCTTTTGAATAACCTGTGAGGTGAAGGAATGCTTCGTTTACCTCTACAATTCTACCTTTCAAGTCAAGAATCATCACGCACTCGTTCATTCGAGAGATAAGTCGAGAGGAAATAAACTGCTCTTGTCGCAGGATTCTTTCCGTTCGCGCTCTCTGAATAGCATTTTCAACGATACCTGCATAAATTCCGAGAAGACGTTGCTCTGGCAAAATCTGTAACTCAACTTGTTTTGTCCAATTGAACTCAATAAATCCTTGACATACACTTCCATACATCATAGGGACCAAATAAATGGAGCATATTCCCGCCGGAACGGCAAAAGCAGTCGGTTTTTCTAATTTATAAGCATCGATTTTTTAAATCA
>JBILSZ010000105.1:0-9093 GCA_044371755.1 Flavobacteriales bacterium
GAATTCCGAATTTAGAATGCTAGTAAAGCTCCCCAGCGATGCGGAACGTAGTACAGTGCGCTTCGACGATGATCTTGATGTCTTCGCTGTAGCCGCCGCCCATTGAACAGCAAACGGGGATGTTATGGCGATGCGCTGTTTTGAGGACGAATTCATCACGCTTCTTGCAGCCTTCCAAACTTACTTTCAACCTTCCCAATTTGTCCGTTTCGAGTATGTCAACGCCGCATTGATAAAAGATAAAATCAGGCTGCACGGTATCGATGAGGGCAGGCAAATGTTGGTGCAATAATTCGAGATAGGCTTCGTCGCGGATGCCATCGGGCAAGGGGATGTCGAGATCGCTTTTTTCCTTACGCAAGGGATAATTATTTCCACCATGCATCGAAAATGTAAATACGCGAGGATCATTCTCAAAAATCGATGCGGTGCCATTCCCTTGATGGACGTCCAAATCGACGACGAGAATTTTATTCCTTAATTTTTTTTCTAATAAATAAAGCGCCGATATCGCAATGTCATTGAGCAAACAAAATCCTTCGCCTCGATCGCGGTAGGCATGATGGGTGCCACCGGCTACATTAAAACCAATTCCATTTTCAATCGCAGCCAAACTCATGTCCAGCGTGCCTTGCATGATGATGAATTCTCGTTCCACCAATTGCGCACTCAACGGAAATCCAGTTTTTCGTTCTTCTTGCTTTGTTAATGCTAGATTTTGAAGTTTGCGCACGTACTCGACATCATGTGCGAGCAGGGCTGTTGCTTCGTCCATTTTTTTTGGCGAAAAAAAATTGGCTTCGCTAAAACTGCCTTCATGAATGAGCTGTCCGGGTATGAGTTCATACTTCAACATCGGAAACCGATGTCCCTCAGGAAGGGGATGACAATAGATGGGGTCGAAGGCGATTTTAATCATACGTCGGGGGGCGCACAAATTTGGTTTAGAAAAGCACTCACGTTGTACTTTTGTTTCATGTCATCACTAAAAAAGTCAGGCTCGCACCCCGCAGACGATGGTATCCGCGTGGTGAAGCATGGCATTGGTTTTAATCTCGTTTTGGCTTTAATAAAAGGCGCTGCTGGTTTTTTCGGTCATAGTTATGCTTTGATCGCGGATGCAATCGAGAGCACCTCTGATGTGTTAAGTTCAACGATTGTTTGGATTGGTTTGCGAGCCGCCTCTCGTCCTCCTGATGACGACCATCCCTACGGTCACGGCAAGGCCGAACCGCTCGCTGGTGTGATCGTAAGTCTTTTTTTGTTGGCTGCTGCTATTCTTATTGGTGTAGAATCCATCAGCAATATCATGACGCCGCATGAGGCGCCCAAGGCTTGGACGTTAATTGTGATAGGTGCGGTGGTGATAGGCAAGGAGCTGGTCTTTCGCTATGTGATGAGCACGGCGGTTGAAATCAATAGCACGGCGGTAAAAGGCGAGGCCCAACACCATCGCGCAGACGCCATCACTTCCGTGGCCGCATTCATCGGTATTGCCATTGCGCTGATTGGGGGCGAGGGCTATGAAAGTGCCGACGATTGGGCAGCGCTCCTGGCGGGTGCTTTCATCGCGTGGAATGCCTACAAGATATTTTCTCCTTCTTTCAGCGAATTGATGGATAAGGCGCTTCCTGAAGATGTAGTGAAAGAAGTTCGCAAAGTCGCAGAAGGTGTTCCTGGTGTAATCGCCATCGAAAAGTGTTTCGTGCGAAAGATGGGATTCGAGCTTTTTGTGGACATTCACGTGGAAGTCAATGCACAAGCGACTGTGTTTGAGGGACATGATATCGGTCACCGCGTCAAAGACGCCATAATGGCCGCTAATCCTGCGGTTTACGACGTTTTGACGCACATTGAGCCTTACCCACACTCCGATTACAAATCATAAAGGGGCTTTTGTTAATAATCCGCTCGCGACGAAGAATGCCTTTCCGAGTTCTAACTACTATATTTGCGCGCAATCAAACCAGAAAAAATGAAGTTTGTAGTTACAAGTACCGCTCTTCTTAAGCAATTACAGATGCTAAGCGGAGTTTTGAATTCGAGCAACACCTTGCCAATTCTAGATAATTTTCTTTTTGAAATAAGAGAAAATGAATTGTCCATTTCAGCCTCTGACTTGGAGACGGCGATGAGCAATAAAATGACCATCCAGTCAAAGGAAACAGGCATGATCGCGGTTCCTGCGAAGTTGATCCTCGATATTCTCAAGAGTCTTCCCGAGCAGCCGTTGACATTCAGTGTGGATGAGAAGACTTACGCTATCGAAATCGCTAGCGACTATGGTAAATATAAGCTCAATGGCCACAATGGCGATGAATTCCCAAAGGCTCCAGTGATGGAGAACCAAAAATCATTGGTGATTCAAAGCGATGCGTTGGCACGTGCGATCAATAAGACACTTTTCGCCACAGGCAACGATGATATGCGTCCTGTGATGAGCGGTGTATTCTTCGAAATCCATGAGAATAGCATGCGTTTCGTAGCCACCGATGCTCATAAGCTCGTTCGCTACAGCCGCACCGATGTGGGCGGTGATAGCCCGGCTTCTTTTATCGTTCCTAAGAAGCCGCTCAACCTTTTGAAAGGTTCTTTGGGTTCTCAAAAGACGGAAGTAAAACTCGAATACACAGACAATAGCGCACTTTTCACTTTTGATAATGTGACTTTGATGTGTCGCTTGATTGAGGGTAAATACCCCAACTACGAAGCGGTGATTCCAAAAGAAAACCCTTTCAAGTTGACAATAGATCGCCTCGATCTTTTGAGTTCTATCAAGCGTGTGAGCATCTTCGCCAACAAGACTACACATCAAGTGCGCCTTCGCATGGGTGGTAGCGAATTGAATATTTCTGCAGAGGATTTGGACTTCGCAAACGAAGCACAAGAGCGCCTCACTTGTTCTTATGCAGGTGATGATATGGAAATCGGATTCAACTCACGCTTCCTTCAAGAAATGCTCGGCAATCTCACTTCCGAAAACGTGAACATCGAAATGAGCGCTCCTAATCGCGCTGGGATTTTGACTCAGGTGGAAGCGGATGATGTGTCTGAGGATATTCTAATGTTGGTGATGCCGGTGATGTTGAACTCGTAAGTTCTTCCACTTCCTCCTCGTCGGGTTCCAATTCATACTGATAGACCTTGCGCTGAGGACCCACTTTGCGATATGCGAAGACCGCTATGATTCCCGCGAGAAAGCCGGATAAGTGACCTTCCCAAGATACTTTAGGGTCGATTGGAAATAAATACCAAACCAACGATCCGTAATAAAGAGCAACAATTAAAGAAACCCGCATCATTTGCGGGTTTTTTCGTATTAACCCACTAAAGAATAAAAAAGAAAACTGTGCATACAGCAACATGCTCGCGCCAATATGATAGGTGGGCCGTCCAATGAGCCAAAGCATTATTCCACTTACGAAAAAGGTGAAGAGAAAAACGCGAATGCTAATGGTGCGATAGAAATAAAACAGAAAGCTATTTAATACCAAAAATCCTAACGTATTGTGCCAGATATGTTCGAGATTGCCATGAATAAAGTGCATGGTGAAAATACCGCGCAGACCTTCTAGATCACGGGGAAACATTCCGTATTGATTCATTCGATACCCGAGATATTCGTCCATTACGAATACGGCCCAACAAATAGAAAGAAAGAACAAAGAAATAAAGATGGCGTCCAGAATTTTGGCCCCATCTGAAGTTTTCGTTCCATAAATATTTGTTAAAGGCGTTTGCATTTTCAATAATAATCTATCTTTAGCACACTAAACATTCCTTGTAATGAAAAAGAGTATCCTCACTTTGATGTCGTCTTTGTTGTTGAGTTACGCGGCTGTCGCGGCCAACGATCAAAAGCAGGATCAGCAAGATCCTTCAAAAGACAAAGAAAAGAAAGTCTCATTTTCGCTAACCGATGGATATTTTTCCATCTTCGAAATCCTGTTGGAGAAGCCCAAGGTAGATACTTTGCGCGCTCCCATCAGCCCGAAGCCAAACAATAGCGGTGCCAACAAGAAAAAGTGACATTGCGTCAGTGCGTCTATATTTGACGCATGAAGTCAACACAAATCAATAGCGCTGCTTTCATTCCAGAGACGGAGCTCATTCTTCGTCCCGATGGAAGCGTGTATCACCTCGGAGTAACGCCCTCACAAGTAGCTTCCAAAATCATCATCGTTGGTGACCCCGAGCGCGTGCCGACCATCTCTGACTTATTTGATAATGTAGAATGCCGCATTCACAATCGTGAGTTCGTGGTACACACGGGCAGCTACAAAGGCAAGCGCATCACAGTAGTGTCCAGCGGTATTGGCGTTGATAATATTGATATCGTGATCAACGAATTGGATGCTGTGGTAAATGTGGACTTCACTACGCGTCAACCAAAATCTGAATTAAGATCCTTAGAAATTGTGCGCATCGGCACCAGCGGCTCCATTCAAGCGGATATTCCAGTAGGCAGTTTTGTAGCAAGTGCCTTCGCTTTCGGCCTCGATGGTGTGCCTTATAGTTATCACAGCGCTTTGAATGAAGAGGAAGAGTCGCTCAAGTCCAAACTCTGCGCAGAAATACCGGAACTCCAAGCCCAGAGCGGTTTGTACACGGTCAAAGGCAGCGATGATTTGCTCCAACGCATTGCCTTTGATATGATTCAAGGTATAACGGCCACACAAAACGGCTTTTACGGTCCACAAGGCCGCAGCGTAAGATTGGTCAGCAAGGTCGAACCGATACTCCAACGTTATGCACAAGTCCATTTTATGGATAAAAGAGTCACCAATTTCGAAATGGAATGTTCGGGCATTTATGCGCTCTCTTCTCTGTTGGGGCACAATGCGTTAACCGTCTGTGCGATCTTAGCAAATAGGGCCACCAAAGAATTCCACAACAACCCGTCAACAAGTGTTGAAACCCTTATCAGGCTTGTGTTAGAGCGATTTTAAATAGGGTCTTGTGAATAAGAGCAAAATTGTTTCTCATTAAGCCTCAGTAAGGAAGGTACTTTTGGGTTAAAGCTTTAGATAAAGTGAACCCTATGTACACCACAGAAGTGAACGCGCTGATTACACTTATAGAAGATCCCGATGAGGTGATCTATTTGCACGTGCGATCTGCCTTGAAAAGTTACGGTGAACAGATCATTCCCCACTTAGAATATTATTGGGAATTGAATGACTTCGGTCCTTTGTTTCAAACAAGGCTTGAAGAACTGATCAACACGATTCAATATGAATCTGTGTATGACCGTCTCAAGCGTTGGAAACAATCAGAAGACAAGGATTTATTAGAAGGAGCGCTCATCATCAATCGCTACGGCTACCCAGGATGTGATGAGGAAGAGTTGAGACGCAAAATCATGCGTGTGCGTCAAGACATTTGGTTGGAGCTCAACGATCATCTCACAGCGATAGAAGTGGTGAGGGTTTTCAATCACATGCTTTTCAAAGAACACGGATTCACGGGAGATCGCGATCATTATGATCAACCGCAGAATAGTTTTCTTAGCGATGTACTCAGCACCAAACAAGGCAATCCGCTTTCATTAAGTCTCTTGTACGCTTACTTAGCAAAGAGTTTGGATGTGCCGATATACGGAGTCAATTTGCCCAGTCATTTCATTCTATGTTATCTCGACTACGATTCTGAATGCAAGGAGTGGGGCATTACAGAGGAGGATGCAGAGGTATTGTTCTATGTCAATCCATTCAGCGAAGGCGCAATGTTGCACAAGGAGGAAATCGATGAGTTTTTAGCAAATCAAAATTTGCCTCAAGACAATCGTTTCTACCGCCCTTGCTCCAATCAAGAGATGATTAGTCGCATGCTCAACAATCTAATTCATAGTTATATCTCAAGAAATAACGAGGATAAAGTACGTGAATTGAGAGCATTGCAATCGATCTTGTTAGAACAAGAAGACTGATTAAAAACAGCCTTTGATGACGGTGGCACCGAGAGTGAGCCACAAAATTCCCTTGATTAAAAAGAACGCAAAGCCCGCCCAGCCGAGCCTTTTCAGCCATGAGCGTGTATTCTTTTTGGGTTCTTGTGTCTGTTCCATTGTTTTTGTGGCCGCAAATGTGGAAATATTCTGTGAAGTTTTTCAATTAAATCTTACAAGAATCTTTAAAAGCGCTAATCTTTGCAGGACTTAAGTAATTTTTCAATGAAAAAAATTCTTGTAGCCAATAGAGGTGAGATAGCGTTGCGCGTGATGCGCTCTGCAAAAGAGATGGGTATTGCCACGGTAGCGGTATTCAGCGAGGCCGACAGAAACGCGCCTTTTGTGAAGTATGCAGACGAAGCCGTGTGTATCGGTCCGGCACCTAGCAATCAGAGTTATCTCAAAGGCGACATCATCATCGAAGTGTGTAAAAAGCTCGGCGTTGATGGCATTCACCCCGGCTATGGATTTCTTTCGGAGAATGCAGTATTTGCAGAAAAGGTTCAGAAAGCGGGCATCACCTTTATCGGGCCAAATCCCGGAAGTATTGAGGTGATGGGTTCTAAGCTCGCCGCGAAAGCAGCAGCTCGTAAATATAAAATTCCGATGGTACCCGGAACAGAGGACGCCATCAGCAATCCGGAGGAAGCTAAGAAAATCGCATTGGAAGTGGGTTTGCCCATCTTAATCAAAGCGAGCGCAGGCGGCGGCGGTAAAGGAATGCGCATCGTAGAAAAAATCGAAGAACTCGAAGAGCAAATGACACGAGCGATATCCGAGGCGGAGAGCGCATTCGGAGATGGTTCGGTTTTCATCGAACGCTACGTCACAGGGCCACGACATATTGAAATTCAAGTATTGGCCGATAAACATGGCAACGTAGTTTATTTGTTTGAACGTGAATGCAGCATTCAGCGCCGTCACCAGAAGGTGGTAGAAGAAGCGCCATCTGCCATTCTCACACCCGAGTTGCGCGCTGCAATGGGAAAGAGTGCAGTGGATGTGGCGAGAAGTTGCGACTATGTTGGTGCTGGTACCGTTGAGTTTTTGGTCGATGATCAATTGAATTATTATTTCTTAGAAATGAATACGCGCCTCCAAGTGGAGCATCCCGTGACTGAGATGATCACAGGAATCGACTTGGTGAAAGAGCAAATCAAAATAGCCCGTGGAGAGAAATTGAGTTTTACTCAAGATGATCTGAAAATAAACGGACACTCTTTAGAAATTCGCGTTTATGCGGAAGATCCGAAGAATAATTTCTTGCCAGATATTGGAAAGCTCGCCACCTATCGCCGCCCTAGCGGACCTGGCGTACGCGTGGACGATGGATTTGAAGAAGGCATGGACATTCCGATTTTCTACGATCCGATGATTTCAAAATTGATCACCCACGCAAAGACGCGTGAAGAAGCCATCGCACGAATGGTGCGCGCGATTGACGATTATGAAATTTCGGGAGTACAAACCACGCTTGAGTTTTGTCGCTGGGCCATCCAGCATCCTGCTTTTGTGAGTGGAAAATTTGATACACACTTCGTGAAGCAATACTATACGCCCGATGTATTGTCGCGCGGTAGTGAAGAAGAGGCACAACTGGCGGCCATTTTAGCGAATGCGATTTTTTCCAATCAGAAGATGAAAGAGGTTTCAGTTAAAAAAAATGAAACCACTTCGAATTGGAGAAAAGCGCGCTTGAGCTAAGGCGTTGACATCTTATCTTTACGTATATCATATTTGGCGTGATTCTTCGTTACTCTGCTGATATCCTCCATAATGCGCATGAAAGTTTTTTCTTTCATAATTTGTTTTGTGTTTTCGATTGGGCTGCACGCTCAGTCTGAAATCGCCATGGATTCTATTCGCATTGATACCATCTATCATCAGTATTACACCGCCATTTGGAAAGTGACACCGCGCGACACCTTTGCGGTGGCCACCATCGCGCCGGTGCAGATTTATGCATACTGTCCCAATCGCAGCCGCAAGAAGAGCATGGACAAGATGGAAAGGAAAGTGGCGAAAGTCTATCCTTACGCCAAAGCCGCGGGCGACGTGATGCGCGCATACGAAGCCAAGTGCAAAGTGATCACCGATCCCAAACAACAAAAAGCATTGCTCGACCAAGCCGAGGCGCAAATGAAAGCACAGTTTGAAAAAGATTTGCGACAGATGACCATTAGTGAAGGCGTTATTTTAGTAAAACTCATCGACAGAGAAACGGGCAACACCAGTTATAAATTAGTGCAAGAGTTGCGCGGCAAGATGAGTGCATTTATGTGGCAGGGCATGGCGCGAATATTTGGACAAAATTTGAAAGACGAATATGATCCGCATGGCGAAGATGTCGCCATCGAAAACATCGTCCAGCGCATCGAAGACGGAACGATACCCGTGCAATACAAAGAGGTGAGTGCGATAATGAAGTGATAGGCGATGGGCGATGGGCGAATGAGAGGGGCGAGGGTAGGACATAGGGGGGAGCCTGGTAGAGACGCCATTTATGGCGTCTGAAGTCAGCGATATCGAGGTTTACACAAGTCTTTTAATTGTTACAAATCTTCGAAATCGAAAAGCATCAACTAAACGCAAAGCTCCCAAAGGGACACGGCGCCAAGAACGCCAAGTTGCGCAAAGGACGGCGGCTTAATTAAGGAATGATAAACTTTCTTTTTTTACTTAAAATTTGAATCTAGTTTCTCGATTATGAATATACCTCTCTGCGAAACTTTGCGTCCCTTTGCGGCTTTGCGTTTAAATGATGCACAAGGAATTTAAAGAGTTGTCACAATTACAAGATTCGAGTTCACGACGAAATCGATGACTTTTTTTACCGCAAAGACGCCAAGAACGCCAAGTTCCGCCAAGAACGTTGACTAGAATTCGAGAAACAAACTCTTTTTTGTTGTCAATTGAAATTTTAATACATCAATATTAAACAAACCTCTTTGCGCTGCGCCCCTTCGGGGAACCTTTGCCCCAATTTCCTATCTCCCTATTTCCCTATTTCCCTATTTCCCTATTTCCCAATCTCCCTCACTTTATCTCCACAGCTTCGACGACCGCCGCTCCGAAGCGCTCGTTCACGAGGTCGATGATGCGCTTCTTGTTGAGCGACAACTCCTCACGCAAAACGCCAGAGT
>JBILSZ010000152.1:0-5055 GCA_044371755.1 Flavobacteriales bacterium
GCACCATCGACTCTGAGAAGTTAATAGATACTCTCCAACCCCTGGCGAGATCAAATTACTTTGCAATTCAATTAGCTTTTCCAGAATTACCAGAAATTGATTTTATGGTTAATACGGAATCGGTGATTCGTGATGCAAATCACTATGATTTTGTTTTTAATAAACTGGAAGATGTACAGTCTAAAATAGAATATCAAAATGTTGTTAATTTCAGACTAAATAGAGACATTTCTTTCTTAAGTAATTTTCGATTTCGAATTAACGAGCAGTATTTTGAAGAGTTTATTAGTTTGAACAATATAGATACTTTTGTTGATGGAGGTAGCTTTGATGGTCAAACTTCACTCGAGTTCATCAGAAGAAAGAAGGATTATTCTAAGGTTATAGCTTTTGAACCAAGTAGCCAATCTTACCTTGCTGTTTGTGATAAACTAAAAGATTACAAGTTTATCGATGTAGTTAACAAAGGAATTTGGAATAAGTCTGAATCCCTATCATTTAATTCGGATTTGGGCTCAGCAAGTCGAATTGAAAATGAAGGCACGCTAAAGATTGAAGTAGTGTCATTAGATGAAAGTTTAGATGAAAAAATCGACTTTATAAAGTTGGATATTGAGGGTGCTGAGAAGAATGCCATTCTAGGGGCTAAAAGAATTATAATCGAGAATAAACCTGTAATGGCGGTTTGCGTCTATCATCATCAAGAGGACTATTTTAGAATTCCTCAAATGATTCTCGAAATTAACCCACATTATAAGGTTTATTTCAGACACTACACCCAAGGAGTTTTTGAGTCAGTTATGTATTTTTTACCATTAAAGCCTACTCAACATGTATAAAGAGGATTTTGTAAAACAATTGGTTACCTTTTATAAAAATTCAGTTGAAAATCTGAGGACTGTCGCATTAACAAAGAATGTTGAGGGGATTACTCACAATGTCGTCATTCCAGGAGCTTCCTACAGTCCTTGGTATGATGATCCGTACTTTATGTCAATTTACAACAACGCTAAATCGAATACACTAGTAGATATATTCAGATGTTATGAGTTATACTCTTTTATTATGAAAAATGATCAACTGAATGGAGATGTGCTAGAAGTAGGCGTTTGGAAAGGAGGTTCGGGAAGTGTTTTGGGTGCGGCACTCAATAGAATTGATCAGAGCAGAGTTGTTTTTTTGGCTGATACATTCAAGGGTGTGGTTAAGGCAGGACAAAACGATACAATCTACAAAGGAGGAGAGCATTCTGATACCACAATACATGTGGTGCACGATTTATTCAAGCTTCAAGGGTTAAGTAACTATCGAATTCTAGAAGGTATTTTTCCAGATGAAGTAGACTTACCTTCGAAATGTGAAGCCTTGAGACTTTGCCACATAGATGTTGATACTTATGAATCAGCTAGGGATGTTTTTCACAGAGTATGGCCATTAATAGTAATTGGAGGCGCTGTAATTTTTGATGACTACGGCTTTTGGGGCTGTGAAGGCATCACTAAATTATGTAATGAAATGAAGCTGAAGGACGGTACTTTTATTCATAATCTCAACGGCCATGGTATGTTTATAAAGGTAGGATAATGGAAATGGTAAAGGTCTCTGTTTGTTGTATTGCTTTCAATCAAGAAAGATATATTAAGGAATGTCTGGATGGAATTTTAAGTCAGGAAACAAATTTCCTTTTTGAAGTTCTTATCTTTGATGATGCTTCTACTGACGGGACTCAAGAGATTATAGCTGATTATGCAAGAAGATTTAATCAAATTCGACTGTTCCTTCAAAAAGACAACCAGTGGAAGAATAAGCGATATGGACTTGTTGATTTTCTTTTTCCAAATTCTAAGGGAGAGTTTATAGCTTTGTGTGAAGGCGATGACTATTGGACAGATTCGAAAAAATTACAAAAACAGGTGGAATTCTTAGATAGTAACAAGCGATTCGCTGGCTGTTATCATGACACGATGTGCATTAATGACATCACAAATGAAAGACAACTTTTTCGCGCTAAACTGGAAGAATCTTATTCAGCGAAAGATACTTTTTCGAGAAGTGCATTAATTCACACAAGTTCATTTATCTTCAGAAGAAGCGCTCTGGTGCTGCCGGACTTCATCAATAAAATAGTTAGTGGAGATATGGCTTTGTTCTCAATAATTGCAGCGTCGGGGGACTTGGGTAAAGTTTCTGGTATAATGAGCGTTTACAGGAAAAATGACGGTGGAATAACAAAGACAGCTGGTGTAATTCAGAACTATCACAAGGATAGAATAATTTTAATGGAACACCTTAACGATTTTCACAACTTGAAATTTGATCAGGAAGCCAAAGAAGTAATTAGTTTTCATCAACTTGCTCTTGTAAATATACATAAAAGAATGAAAAAATCTTTTTTAATGTACATAAAATCACGTCTAGAAGAATTTTGGAGTGGAAGAGTGCGTTCATAGAAATACTTGTTTTAAAGTTTCTATTTTTATAATAAAAAATAATGTCAGATAAGTTTGTAAATATTAAGTTAACAAGAGAAAATCTCGATATTTATCTTGTGAGGACATCTATTTTCAAAGCCCTCAATAGCAAACTAGGTTTTTTAAGTGGAAAACTTTTAGACGTAGGATGTGGAAAAATGCCTTACCGATCACATGTTATTCAGAATTCGAAAGTAACAGAATACGTTGGTTTGGATATTGAACAAGCTATAATCTATGATGAAAAAACGAAGCCCGATATCACTTGGGATGGAATCACGATGCCAGTAGGTAATTCTTCCTTCGATTGTGCCCTAGCGACAGAAGTTTTAGAACACTGTCCATATCCGGAAGTGGTATTGAAGGAGGTTTATCGTGTGTTGAAGCCAGGGGGCTGTATTTTTATTACGGTACCGTTTTGTTGGCCTCTGCATGAGGTTCCTTTTGATGAGTATAGATATACTCCGTTTTCACTTGAGAGGATTTTGAAAAATTCTGGCTTTGAGAATATCGAAATTAAAGCATTAGGAGGCTGGCATGCATCAATGGCTCAAAATCTTGGCTTGTGGGTGAAGAGAGCACCGATGCCGACGAGGTATAGAAAAATTTTATCTATTCTCATCTATCCATTCTATAAAAAACTCATCAGAATAGATGTTTTACCACAAGAGTTTCTCGAAAGGACGATGATAACTGGGTTGGAAATTTTTGCTACCAAGAAAATAGGGTCCGTTTAAATTTTTAAAGTGAATATTTCGAATCAACAGCACCTGTTTCTTGCTTTTCTTTGCAGTCCCAAAATTACTGCATTATGAACGTATTGGTACTCGGATCTGGTGGCCGCGAACATGCCATCAGCTGGAAGCTCGCACAAAGTTCGCAAATTTCTTCGCTTTACATTGCTCCAGGCAACGCAGGCACAGATGCAGTGGGTACCAATGCCGATCTCAATCCAGAAGATTTTAAAGCAGTAAAAAAATTCGTTCTTGAAAAAGAGGTAGGTCTTGTTGTTGTTGGACCAGAAGCGCCTCTGGTAAAAGGCATTGTTGATTTTTTTAAAAATGATAAAGCCCTCGCCAATGTGGGTATCATCGGCCCATCGCAAAAAGGCGCCCAACTCGAAGGCAGCAAGGAATTCGCAAAACTCTTCATGCAACGTCATCGCATCCCTACAGCCAAATATGCTTCATTCACAAAAGATTCTGTTGAAGAAGGCAAAGCTTTTCTTGCCAAGATGAAAGCTCCGTATGTATTGAAAGCAGATGGATTGGCGGCGGGAAAAGGCGTTGTAATTCTCACGGATTTGAAAGAAGCGCAAGCAGAATTGGAGTCAATGTTGGTCAATCAAAAATTTGGTGATGCGAGTGCAACTGTGGTGATTGAAGAATTTTTGAAGGGCATCGAGTGCAGCGTATTTGTGCTTACAGACGGACATTCCTATAAAATACTTCCCGAGGCGAAAGACTACAAGCGCATTGGCGTTGGCGATACGGGCCCTAACACAGGCGGCATGGGCGCTATATCTCCGGTTCCTTTTTGTACTGAAGAATTCATGGACAAAGTGGAAACCCGCATCATTATTCCTACTGTAAAGGGTTTAAAGGCAGAGAACATCGATTACAAGGGTTTTATATTCATTGGATTGATTAAGGTGAATAATGAGCCTTATGTGATCGAATACAATTGTCGTATGGGCGACCCTGAAACGGAAGTGGTGATACCGCGCATCAAGTCAGATCTTTTGAATCTTTTCGAGGGCGTGGTGACTGAAACCTTGTCTGAATGCGACTTGCATGTAGACGAACGCGTAGCGAGCACCGTGGTTTTGGTGAGCAAGGGATATCCTGATGCTTATGAAAAAGGAAAGGAAATCAAAGGATTGCATCGACCCGAAAATGCGATTGTGTTTCACGCAGGCACCAAGAAATCTGGTCAAAAGATTGTGACAAATGGTGGTCGTGTTTTGGCTGTGACTGCCTTTGGCGGTAGCATCGAAGAAGCTACAGAGCGCTCATTCGCTGCAGCTGGTTCGATCGAATATAGCGGCAAATACTTCCGTGATGATATCGGAAAAGATTTGTTGGGTATTTAAAAAAAAAGCGCTCACTAGGAGCGCTTTTTTTTAGATATTGAGCTTTACTGCTTAATAAACTCGAATGACTTACTTTGTCCGTCAGTTGAGATTACTCTAAGAAAGTACTGCCCTGAAGCTAAAGTCGAAGGAAGATTCACCTGATGAGTGAAGTTTCCTTCGAGATTGATTACCTCAGAATAAACCAATTTTCCCATCATGTCGTGAATAATGAGAGAATTGATAATGCCTTTGTTTTCTTTGATCTTCACAAAAAGCAATTCCCTGGTAGGATTCGGATAAATGGAAGCTTCATAAGTAGTCTCAATTAGATCTCTGTATGAAGCATTATTTCCGCACGATACAAAAGTAACACTATTCGGAGAGTTGATAGTAACTCCAAAGTAGTAATCACTTTGACTCGATTCGCTCAAGAAAGGAACTTCGTTTTGTAGATTTAAGGTTAATAATGAATCCGGGGAAAATCCTTGGTCAATTGCATTTTGTAAAGCA
>JBILSZ010000178.1:0-3967 GCA_044371755.1 Flavobacteriales bacterium
GTAAACTTAATTGTTCCAAGGAGTCTAATGGACAATTGTTTAAGTTTTCGAATACCTCAAGTGCAATGTAGTCTTTTTTGAGTGTAAGGAAGAGCTGACCTTTCATTAGTTCTGA
Organism: Flavobacteriales bacterium; assembly: GCA_044371755.1. GTDB lineage: Bacteria > Bacteroidota > Bacteroidia > Flavobacteriales_D > Sanyastnellaceae > JAIXWP01. The sequence continues at coordinate 116 of JBILSZ010000178.1, forward strand.
ACGGAATTGAGAGCGATAGGTCTCAGGTGTAAGAGTTGTGTCTGTTTGTAGATTAAGTATATCTACATATTTTTGAACATCTGTTTGGAAAGAAGATTGGTTTTGATCAATACCTAAGTGTCCATTTACGAACATGTTTTCGATAGTTGTTTGCATCATTTTCAGCCCCCATTCAAATAGGTCTCTAACTTCTTGATCAGTGCGGTCAAGACCGGAACTAAGGATTTCATGGAATAGTGTAAGAGCAATAGGATCATTACCTGTTGAATCAAATGCTTCCATGAAACTTGCTGCGTAGGTAAGAGCGCTATCCAATTGTACATTCTGAAAAGAACTTGTGTTGATTTCAAGGTTGTTTGTACCGTTCCTTAAACCGCCTGGACTACTCATTGAGTTTTCAGCTTTTGAATGCAGTAAATTGGAGGTTTGCGTAAGTAAGTTTTTAGGTCTTACAATTGGTTTTCCAGTTGGGCAAGTGTTATCAGTAACAGGCGAATAGTCCATAAAGTAAATGTTACAGAAGTGTGGAGAGTTATTTACCCATTGGAGACAAAACACATCTGGATCATTAGATTGAATAGCAACACCATTGTTGTCAGTGGTCCAAATGTTGGCGTCTGCGGGAATATATATATCCTCGCTTGCCTGACATGGTAGAGCTGAAAAGGTATGGATGTTACATAAGTTGTACGGTTCAAAGGAATTAAAGCCTTTTGATAATGCATAAGTTATTGTGTGGCTGGCTTCGATGTTATAGTCATTAAAGGTGAAGTTATTGTAGCCCGCAGCCCTTGTAGAGGATAAATTTAACTCACTGACATCATTGGTAATGCCTATGTAGTTATTGTTAAAGTTATTGCAACGAGAGGTTAGAATTCCCCCTTCTTTTAAGATACCTTGATAATAATTATCAATATTGGTGTTGGTGATAATAATTTCAACAAGACTCAAATCATTAATAGCAGTCTTATCTTGAAAGCCATCTACTTGAGTGAACTCTGATTGACTAATTGAACTTATAAAGTTTAACTTCTGACTTTTAACTTGGCCGTCATAAAATTTTGAGCGGCTGATTCGATAACCACCTCCCTCTAACCAGAGGTATGATAGCTTACCGTGATAGTTATTGGACTCAACGTTAAGGGAGCTTCCAATCGCATCTACGTGTACTTTATGAAAATCCACGTATTGTAAAGTGAGATAATTATTCCAAATCTCTAATTCACCGCTATGTGTGGAAAATCCAGTAATAGAGGCCCCTATTTTCCGGTCCAAATAGACCCCTAATTTTCACCTCTGTATTTTGGGATAAATAAGCGTCAAAGAACGTACGGCAAAGTTAATTAAAAAAGGGGTTCTTGGTCTACGGTTTTGAGCTGGTCTGATTTCATCTTTTTTCTCATCGATTCACCAGTCATTTCTATTCTATGAGCATCGTGTACGATTCGATCTAGGATGGCATCTGCGATGGTAGGTTCACCAATGATTTCATGCCAGAGCCCAACGGGCACCTGAGAGGTGATGATGGTACTTCCCTTACCGTGCCTGTCTTCAATGATTTCCATAAGTATTGAACGGCTCTGATTGTCAAGTGGCTGTATTCCGAAGTCGTCGATCAAAAGGATATGTTGTTTTTCTATCTTCAATAACTCCTTTAAGATACTACCATCAGCTTTAGCGATCTTGAGTCTTGCAAAGAGTTTGGAGCTGTGTTGATAAAGTACTTTGTAGCCTAGGCTGCAAGCTTGATGTCCTAGAGCTGATGCGAGATAGCTTTTTCCAACTCCAGTGCTGCCAGTGATGATGATGTTTTCCTTTCGCTTGATAAAGTCGCAAGTGGCAAGGCGTTCAACCTGATTGCGATCAAGTCTTCCATCATCAAAAGCGATTTCTTCGATACTTGATTTATACCTAAAGCGAGCGAGCTTCACGGTGCGATCAAGTTTTCGATTGTAGCGCTCATCCCATTCGGATTCTACCAGGTGTTCCACCATTTCGTCAGGGGTATACTTTTCGTTCTTTCCTGATTGCAGTGTTTGTTCAAAGGCCCTGGACATTCCGGTGAGCCTCATTTGTTTCATTTTGTCAACTATATGATTCATAAAAAAATGGATTTACTATTTGTATTGATTTAGTTGTAGTTGTTGCGAACATTTTGGTGAGAGGGCATTGGTGCGTTGATCTCTTCGAACTCATATTGATCAATACCTCGCTTGAGTATGTTCTCAATGACTTTGTATCCGTAGTGACCGATTTCATCCGCTCGCTTACAAGCTTTAATGAGTCGTTCGCGGCCTATTTTTTTATCAAAAGATAAAATACCATCACAGGATTTATAGGCTTGTTGGGGATACACTTTTTTCTCTAGTACCTTTCGTATGTATGATTCCACCACTGGATCGATTTGACGAGCCCTGATGATGTATTGCTCGGGGCTCCAGTTGAGTATGTGCTGGTGTTCTGGTGGTAAATGTGTGCTGTCGGTGGTGTAATTTCCCGAACTTCTCACGCGCTTATGCGAAGCAATAAGCCGATAGTTATCATATACCTCCACTAGAGATTGCGAGTAGATAAGTTTGACTTTTTTTCCAATCAGTTGGTATGGAACACTGTAATGGTGTTTGTCTTCTGAAAGAAGAATGTGGCAACTTTTGTGAACGGTTACAACTCTGATCGTCTTCATCTCATAACGTCTTTCTGGTAAAGGGTTAAGGGCTATTTTTTCGATCATCCATCGGTCCGTTCTGCTGGCACCGAGGTCCTTGATAACGATATTATTATGCTCTACTAGGAACAGGTGCATGTGCGCGTTGAGTTCTTTTAATGTAAAAACCTTATCCGCTGGCAATCGAGCATAGATCCGCTGATAGGCTATTTTAACCATGTTTTCTACTGGGGATTTATCTTGAGGTTTTCTCGCCCTGGCGGGAAGAACAGCAGTGCTGTAATGATCTGCGAAGCGTTTAAAATTTTCATTGATAGTCGGCTCGTACCTATCCGTTTTGGTGACTGCCGATTTAAGATTGTCGGGTACCAAAGCCATTGAAGTACCTCCGAAGTAATGGAAAGCATTCTCGCAACCGGCTATAAAATCTGGCACGGTCTGACCTCGCAACGCTTCAACATAGGCGTATTGACTCCACCCAAGGATGGCAACAAAAATTTCGGCTTCTAGTATTTCTCCTGTGTCTTCGCAAGCATAGGGCCACTTCGCTCCCGCATAATCAACGTAGACTTTATCTCCAGCAATATGCTCGATGTGCATCACTGGTTTAACCTTATTGCTCCATCGGGCGAACAGTTCATAAAACTGTGATCGGCAGTAGCCCTCAGGATGTAGTTTTTTATACTCAGCGTAGACGAACATGCGCGTCACACCACGTCTGCGAAGCATTCGTGCGGCTTCAGGGAAAAAGTCTAAGAGTTCCTTTGCGCGCTCGCTGGTGTACTCAACACGGGGAGGATGAAAAAGATTATTGAGTTCCAGATCACTCAACTTCATCGCCTCTTCAACGGTGAGACGCAGTTTGATGAAATTATCAATGTAGTTGTTCACTGTATTCTTGGAAGACCCAACGCGACTTGCAATCTTCCTTTTACCGATTCCTTTGGAATACAGCCTTAAAATTTGACGGATTTTACTCATTTCAATAGGTTTGTTAGCCATGCTCTTAATGTTGCTTTAAATGGAAGATATCCATTAAAAACTCTAAAAAGAGCGCCGTCCAACAACGCCTATTTATCCCTCTCCAAGTGGGGTCAATTTGCTCCGGAAAAGTGGGGTCACTTTAGTCCGGAATACTGGGGTCAATTTAAACCAGAAAAGTGGGGTCTATTTGATCGGATTCTCCA
>JBILSZ010000024.1:0-29883 GCA_044371755.1 Flavobacteriales bacterium
TACGATAGAATTTCCAGGTAGAATCTAACTCAAAGTTCAAACGGTAGCCTTCCGTTTTGATGCCCCCGTCTTCGTAGTATGTTTTCCAGTAGCCATCCGGCTTTCCATCTTTCATTGTACCTTCGCTCGACACTTTTCCGTTTGGATAAAAGTATTGAGTGAACTGCGCATGCAGCGAGATGGTGGAGGTGAGGAGAAAAATCCATGTGGCAAAGATGCACTTCATATTTTCACGTGTAACGTCTTTTTTACAAAGAATTATATATATATCTTTTTAAAGAAAAGTAATAGTCTTTAATAAGAGGTGTTCATTCGTTGTAAAAGTTTTTACTGTTTTGCTTGTAAATATAACCTATACACATCTGGTTTGATTTTGTAAACATGTTTTCAGAATACAAAACAGATGTGAATGAGGGCCTTAACTTGGATATCAACAAGTGTGTTAATTTAAGGTATATTGATAAACGGTAATTGTTAAGACTGTGTAAAATGTTTAATGATTGGTTAGCAAGTGCTCCAATAAAAATGATAGCAAAGTGTCGATTGTTCATTCCTTTTGTTATGTCAAGTAGGAGAGCAATTTTGCAAATTTTTTTCTTAGAAAGTTTTACACGGGAATAAACAAAATTGCGGTTGGTCTTGTGAATAACCACGTTAAGTGTGTGGTTTTTAATACTCTGTCGAATAATTTGAAGTCTGATAATCGGTTTGAGAAGTTGTATTTTCACGTGGAAGTCTATTTTACTTTTGCCCTATTACAAATCAATTACTTATGATTATTCATATTGGAGCTGACCATGCAGGATTTGCTCTTAAAGAACAAGTAAAGGCGAGGTTACAACAACAAGGCCATGAAGTAAAGGATAATGGTACTTTTTCGGAAGAAAGTACTGATTATCCAGATTATGCTCATAAAACAGCAGAGGCTGTGGCGAGTGGCCATGAATTGGGTGTACTTATCTGTGGTTCGGCTAATGGAGTGTGTATGACTGCAAATAAACACTCTGGTGTTCGTGCTGCTTTATGTTGGAATAAAGAGGTGGCTTCATTAGCGCGGGCACACAACAATGCGAATATTATTTGTCTACCCGCACGATTCGTAACGGAAGCAGAAGCTTTCGAAATGGTAGATGTTTTTTTTACCACCGAGTTTGAAGGTGGTAGACATGAAAGAAGAGTTTCTAAAATTGATTGTTAAAAATGAGAAGATTAATTGTTTTAATATGTGCTGTGACCCTTGTTTTTCACGGGGAACAGTTGTTGGCACAGCGTGATTCAGTGGCGGTTCGCTTTGCGAATTCTATAACGCCAGAAGAGCTTTCGAAGCATTTGTATATCATAGCAAGTGACGCATATAAGGGTAGAGATACTGGATCTCCAGAATTGAAAAAGGCTGCAGAATATTTGGCGGCTTACTATCAAGAATTAGGAGTAACTCCAGGTGTAAATGGCTCTAGTTATTTTCAAAACTATCCCTTAAAACGCGAAAAGGTAGCTAGCGCTACGATTGCATTTCAAGGGGTCAATTACGAATTCAAAAAAGACTTTTACTCTTTTGGAGGATTTAGTATTGATGAATTGAAAGCTGAGAAAGTAGTATTTGCGGGCTATGGCATCGATTCAAAAACTTATAATGATTATAACAGCATTGATGTCAAGGACGCTATAGTATTAGTGATGGATGGCGAACCATTGGATAAGGCAGGAAACTCTATTTTCACGGGGAACAATACACGAAGCGAGTGGAGCGATGATTTTAGAATAAAGCGTGACGCTGCGGCGAAGAGAGGAGCGAAGGCGATTCTTATCGTGGAGGAGAATTTTGATTATATCCTGAAGCGCATTAGTTATTTCTTAGACGAGCCGCGTATGTCGCTCGAGTATCCAATGGTGGTGCAAGAAGAGAGCGTGTTGCCTTACTATTTTATCTCGCCGGCCATGGCGGATAAGATTCTTAAAACTGGAAAGAAAAAGAATATCGAGTTTTTTAAGAAGAGAATTCAAAAGAAGAAAAAAGCGAGTTCGACCGCATTAAAAGGTGGTATGGTGATGACCATGAAAATGGAGGTGGAGAGATTCACAGCGGATAATGTCTTGGCATTTATTGAAGGTAGTGATCCTATTCTTAAAGACGAAGTAGTTGTCATTTCTGCCCATTATGATCACGTGGGTGAAATGCAGGGAAAGATCTACAACGGCGCGGATGATGACGGATCGGGAACTGTGAGTGCGATGGAGATTGGTCAAGCTTTTCAAATGGCAAAGTTGGAAGGAAAAGCTCCAAAAAGAAGTGTACTGATTCTGCATGTGAGCGGTGAGGAAAAAGGTCTTTTGGGTAGTGAGTGGTATTCAGAATTTCCAATTTATCCTTTACAAAAAACAGTGTGTGATTTGAATATCGATATGATTGGACGTGTAGATGATGCTCACAAAGATGATCCAAACTATGTCTATATTATAGGTTCGGATAAATTGAGCACAGAGCTGCACATCTTGAGTGAAGCGGCGAATAAGACTTATACTTCACTGGCATTGGACTACACTTACAATGATCCAAAGGATCCGAATCGTTTTTATTATCGCAGTGATCATTACAATTTTGCGAAGAACGGCATACCTGTAATTTTCTATTTCAGTGGCGTGCATGAAGATTATCACCAGCCAGGAGATGACCCAGAAAAAATCATGTACGAGAAAATGTCGAAGATCGCCAAACTCATATTCCACACCGCTTGGGAAGTGGCCAACCGACCATCAAAGTTGCGCGTGGACGTGGTGAATGAGTTTGAGGAAAAATAGATTCTAGATACTAGTGACTAACGACTAGTGACTAAAGAAGGTGAGAATTATTTTACTAAATCTTCGAGGCAGTCGATCCAGGTTTTGGATTCGTTGAGGCTGGGCACGAGTTGAACGTGTTCACCACCGTGTTCTTCGAATAGTTCTTGATATTCTTCTCCGATTTCGATGGTCGTTTCGAGACAGTCTGCCACGAATGCAGGAGAGAACACCAATAATTTCTTTGCACCTTTTTTTCCGAGTTCTTCGATGACCTCATCGCTGAAAGGCTCGATCCAACCGCGACCGAGGCGGCTTTGGAAGCAAACCGTGTATTTGTCCTCGGGAATCCCCAAACCCTCAGCTACGCTGCGCGTGGTGGCGTAGCATGTTGCTTTATAACAGAGTTTGTTTTCGTCGTTGATTTCGTGTTCGCAGCTATGATTGCGGCACTTATTGTCTTTGTAAATTTTATCGAGTTGACGCTCTGGAAGACCGTGATAGCTAAATAGCACCTGATCATATTCTTTCCAGTCAAAGGCTTGCCCACGCTCGATGAAGGCTTTGATATAAAGGGGATGATCGTAGAATTGGCTGATGATTTTGACGTGAGGAAATACCCACCAATCTTTTACGATTTTCATCACCTTGTCGATGACAGAGCCCGTGCTGGCGCTGGCGTATTGGGGGAACATTGGCAATACAACCAATTCTTCTGGTTCCCATTCTTGAATCGTGTTGAGAACAGAATCGAGGGATGGATTTTGGTAGCGCATGGCTAAGAAGATGCGCGTATGATTTTTATCGAATCTTTCTTGCAGAAGTTGTTGTACTTGGCGGCCGGAGTGAATGAGCGGAGAACCGTTTTCTGTCCAGAGTTTTTTGTAAACCGCGGCACTTTTGCGGTGACGGAATGGTACTATAATACCATTTACGAGAATGGCTCGACCGATAGGGTTTATATCAATAACACGAGGATCGTTGAGAAACTCGGTAAGGTAACGATATACATCTTTAGGTGCTGGGCTATCTGGACTACCCAGATTTACTAATAGTATGGCTCTCTTTTTCATAATTTTCGCAAAGGAAACAATAGTTCTCCAAACAATGTTCGTCTTTGAAAAAATTGACAAATTCAAGACGAATTCTTTGATTTATAAATTAATAGTTCGAAAACTTTGATTTGTTCGATATTTTTTTAGTTTTGGCGCCTACTAAACCATTCAAGGCCGAAGCCGAAAAGCCATATCGAGTAGGCATTATCACTAAACCTTTATCTCTATGCAAATTGTTTTAATTCTAGCCATTGTTGTTTTCGTTATTGCAGCAATTTGGAAGACTTATGAAAAAGCTGGTCAACCAGGTTGGGCAGCAATCGTTCCCATTTACAACCTTTACATTCTCACCAAAATCATTGGAAAACCAGGTTGGTGGACGGTTATGTTTTTGATTCCAATTGTAAACTACATCTTTTTGATATGGGGTTACAATTTGCTTTCAAAAAGCTTTGGAAAGGGCGTTGGATTCACCATCGGCTTGATTTTGTTGGGTCCAATTTTCTGGGCAATTCTTGGCTTTGGTAGCGCAACTTATCAAGGTCCAGCAGGCGGAGGCGAGAACTCTGGCGCATTGGACGATCCTAGATAATTGACTTATACCTCTTAAAAAAAGCCCCGGGATTGCCGGGGTTTTTTGTTTGATTCGGGATTTGCGATTCGGAATTTACAATTTACAATTCGCGATTCGGAATTCGAAAGTTGCGCTGTTCATCCGTCGCTCGTCGCTTTGTCGCTTTCGTCGCTCTTTCGATTTATCTTTGTAGTATGATACTTCCTGTTCGCGGCATTGCGCCGAAGTTTGGTGATGATTGCTATATCGCCGAAAATGCTACTATCGTTGGTGAGGTAGAAGCGGGCAATCAATGTTCATTTTGGTTCAATGCGGTGGTGCGCGGAGATGTGCATTACATCAAGATGGGCAATAAAGTGAATGTCCAAGACGGAGCCGTAATTCATTGTACGTATCAGAAGGCGCCGACAACAATAGGGAATAATGTGTCTATTGGTCATCGTGCGATTGTGCATGGATGCACCATTCACGATAATGTGCTGATCGGGATGGGAGCTATTGTGATGGACAACTGTGTGGTGGAAAGTAATAGCATCATCGCCGCAGGCGCTGTGTTGCTAGAGGGAACGCACGTTCCGTCGGGCAGCATCTTCGCTGGGGTGCCTGCGAAGAAAGTCAAAGAGGTTTCGAAAGAATTATTTGAAGGTGAAATTGAACGCATTTCAAACAACTATGTAATGTATAGCTCATGGTTTAAGAAATGATGATAATGAAATTTTACTTCCTACTTCTGTTGGCCTTGATTTTTCACGTGGAATCAGCGGCGCAGCGATTAATAACCTATAGTCCGATTTTCGAATGGGTGGATGAAAAGGAAACAGTTACCATCCATTCTTTCGAAGGAGGAGGTCAGCAATACAGCTACGAAAAACTAATAAATAAAAAACTAGATCGCATCGATAGTGTTGTGATTTGGACAAATGGCGTTCGTGAATTTATACCGGGTTTTGATTTAAATGAAAATGGTCAGGGAAAAATAAACACTCCTGAAGAGGCCGATACACTTTGGTTTTATGCCCGAACGAAGAAAGTGGTGTACTATCATGATTATGAAATGATGCAGGGTGCATCTCGCAGTTTCAATGTCTATTTCACCGAAAAACCACACACCTTAATTCGTCATGGATTTTTTAATTTGCCCCTTCGTGTGGATGATGCGGGTTATGTTGTAAAACGGAATTTTGAAAATTGCAGATCGAATGAAGACTGGGAAAAGCTTTGTGCACAATGGTCTTCAACGTATAAGGGTATTTTTTTATCTCATAATTCTAGTGAAGCAGAATTGAATTTCTTAGGAAAGAAAAAGGAATACACTACCGAGGTATTGCAAGTAATAGCAAAGAACGAAAAAGTAGATTTTGTATCTATCAGACTATTTGACATCCTAAGAAATGAAAACACCTATTTTACTTCTAAAAACCTCACGGGTTATACAGATATTCCTGCGGAAAAAGTGCTTGAAATAGCTGCACAACAAGGCTTTGAGCTCTTTCCTGATGGAAGAAGTGGAAAGCGCTACAACTTTAGATATAGTAAAAGTAACTTAATTGATTGGCGCTACATTAAGGCATGTAAAAAATTTAGTGAAGCCATCTCCGCAAAGTATGCTACTAATGATTACTACTTTGAGGTGCGGCTAGACTAACTCTTATTTTCCACAGTAAATAAAGCCCATTTCAAAACCACCTCGTCGGCCGCTGTATTTCATCAAATCACTAGTTACAATGTCATAACTGATACGGAATGTGTTGTTTTTGTGACGCATTCCTAGGTGCAATACCACGCTGTCTTTCACGCGCAATGCGGCTCCGCCGAGAATGCTATAGCCCGTATTTTGCAATTTGTAAGCGGTAATAATTCCAGCATTTATTTCACGTGCCTTGGCCTGACTCATGTACAACACAGAGGGAGTAACAGTGATTAATTCACCACAGTAAAGATCACAATTAAAAATACCGTTGAAGCGCATGGGAAGTCTGGAAGATTGACCGGTGAATGATTCGTTTGGTCTATTGATGTGGTACAACGACAGACCGACAGAAGGATCAAATCTTTTTTTCTTATCAGTGTATTTGTAAAAAATACCAAAACTCGCGTCGAATTTGAGGATGCTCATGTCGGGAAGGTCTTCTCCATTGGGAAGCGAAGGATCCAAACCGAAAGCAGAGTTGTATTGATTTTCAAATAATAAATCTCTTTGGGAGAATTTCTTTTGATAAAGCCCAACTTGAAAACCTGTGGTGAGAAAGTGATCTTTACTTTTTGGATCGGTGATTTGATAAGCTCCAGATGCGGCCATTGAAAACGTATCGAAGTTGGAAGCACCCGCGATGTGATTCATCAAAAGTAAACCCGCACCGAAGCGATTTAACTTCATGTCATATCCAGCACCTACGGCGCTGAAGGGCTTGCCATTGAGCTTCTGCCATTGTGAGCGATAGGTACCCGCAAAGCGATATTTGATGTTGTCTTTGGCAGAATACATTCCTGTTTGAGCAGGATTGTAATACAAAGGCAACATATCAAATTGTGATAAGTGGAAGTCTTGTGCTTTCGTTGATATTCCCACCAACGAGAACATCAAGATGATAACTGAAAGGATAAAATTCTTTTTCATGATGTTGGTTGTTGTGGTGAATTATCGAATGAGCGTTACGTTGCCTGACATTTTGATATTTTTTCCATCAATGGTTTTGCCTGTTACGGTGTAGACATATACACCCACGGGTTGAGCGGTGCCCTGATAAGTACCATCCCAGCCGCCTTTTGGATCAGTAGTCGAGTAAATTAAATTTCCCCAACCATTGAAAATTTTAAAGTCCACGGATTCGAAAGGTCCGCCTAAGACATGAAGCACATCGTTACCACCATCTCCATTCGGACTGAATCCAGTAGGTACAGCAATGGGTTCAATAGCTTTAGAAAGCGCTTGTATTACAGACACAATGCTGTCGCTGCAACCAGCAGTATTGGTCACAACGAGTGTCACTCCGTACTGTCCTTCTGAAGGGAAAGTAACACTAGGATTTTGAGAAGAACTGGTTGCACCATTTTCAAATGACCAGCTCCACGATGCAGCGCCAACAGATTCGTCGGTAAACACAACGTTCAACTCATCATCTGAAAGGCTTGAGAATGCAGCCGTTGGAACAGCTTCTACAATAATTGTAATAGCATCTGAAGCCTCAGGACATTGCTGATTATTGGTAGAAGTAAGCGTAAGCTCGATGGTACCAACTGCCAAGTCTGATGCGCTTAGGATGTAAGTGTTCACTAACTCATCAGCGCTAAAAGCAAAGGCGCCCGTGCCTGTCGTATTCCAAATTCCTGTAGAAACCGAACCTGTAATAATTCCAGACAATTCTATTTCTGATTGATCACCGCAGACGACTCTGTCTGGACCAGCATTCACCACTGTGGTTGGAATGATGGTGATTACCAATTCGTCAGAGACCACAGGACACGCACCGTTTCCGTTGCTTGAAAGTGTGAGTGTAACAGAACCCGTTGAGATATCAGATGCTGAAATGTTGTAGGTATTGCTTAATGTGGTGTTTGAATTGGTAAATGATCCTGTTCCCGATGCGTTCCAACTGGCGGTTCCAGAAGCACTTGTTACATTGCCAATGAGCGTCACCGCTGTTTCTGCCGCGCAGATGGTTTGATCAGCACCTGCATTTACCACTGCAAGTGTATTGATATCGACGCGAAGGGTATCATTATTTGGAGAGCACAAGCCCGTGTTGTTTGCAGTGAGCACAAGTTCTACAAATCCATTTTGAATATCACCAGCTGAAGGTATGTAGGATTGTGTTTGGCCAAAAACGCTGGATGGCGTGAAACTTCCTGTGCCGAGTGTGGACCAGTTTCCAGTAGTGGAAGCACCGCCAATACTTCCAGCGAGATTTATCTCTTCCTGTGTGCTACAAACAATTAGATTATTACCCGCGGAAACACTTGATACAGGAGTGATACTAACAACTAGCGTATCATATCCAGGCTCACAACTTCCGTTGTTTGTGCTTACTAAATAGAAGCTAAGTGAACCGAGCAAACGATCGGTTTCTGAAAGTGCATAGTTTGCATTTAGATCAGAATTGCTTGAAAAAGCTCCGCTTCCATTAGTGGTCCAGTTGCCTTGAGTAGCGCCTCCAGTGATTAATCCGCTAAGATTAATTTCATTTTGAGAAGCACAGATTTGTGCGTCATTGCCCGCCTGAACAAATACACTCGAGCTGAAGGTTATTGTCATTTCATCCGTCACCACAGGACAGTTGCCAGTATTCGTTGGTGTGAGCGTGAACGTAACGCTTCCTGAAAGACGGTCGGCTTCGCTGAATTCGTAAATGGCATTGAGGGCCGCTGCATCGGGAATGAAATTACCAGAGCCAGTGGTAGTCCAAACGCCAGTTGATGTACCGTTAGCAATGAGTCCTTGCAGTTGTGTTACATCTGCAGAAATGCAAACTGTTTGATCTTGGCCGGCATTGACAGCGATTCCAGAAGACATCGTCAACGTGACCACGTCCGAGACAGGAAGACAATTACCGACACCAGTCGTCGTAATTGTGAGACTTACAGAACCGAATGATTGTTCGGTTTGTGTTGGAGCATAAGTAATGTTCGCACTCGTAGTGTTTGGAGTGAAAGAGACATTGCCGCCGCTCCATGTGATGCCCGTTGAGTTTGCGAAGGTTGCCGATAAGTTAAACACAGGGTTTTCACCACAAACAAACTGGTCTTCTCCAGCACTCACTGTAGGCGCAGGAGTGAAGTTGATGATCATCTCATCACTTGCGCTATTACAGCTATTGGTGGCAGACCAGGTGAGCGATACGCTGCCATTGATTACGTCTTGTTCAGAGGCTTGATAAATGGCATTTGATTCTGTGCTAGTGGGAGAAAATACACCCGTACCTGAACTTGTCCAAACACCTGTGGTGGCAGCACCTGTTAACGAACCAGCGAGTTGAACATTTGCATTATTACCACAAACTGTTTGGTTGGGGCCAGCGTTGGCACCACCAATGTTGAAGATGTTTAATGTCATTTGATCTGTCACGGCGGCACAAGAACCGTTGTTGGTAGAAGTAAGTGTGAGCGTGATACTTTGCGAGGCTACGTCTGCCGGTGAAGGTGTGTACGTAGCGTTGAGTGTTGTATTGTTTGGACTGAATGTGCCGGATCCGCTGGTGGTCCACACTCCAGTTGGAAGACCTCCAGTAATTTGACCATCTAATTGAATAGAAGTTTGATCTGCACAAATAGTTTGATTAACACCCGCGTTGAGAGTTCTTGCGGGGGTAATAGTTAGCGTCAAGGTATCCACTGCTTGGTTGCAACTATTGGCTGCGAGGAAAATAAATATCTCACCAGATGCGATGTCGGTGGCGCTAGGAGTATAAGTCGCATTCAGCGCACTGATGCTTGGACTGAATGTTCCAGTACCAGTGGTGCCCCATTGACCAGAAGTAGCGCCTCCACCGATAATTCCGCTGATGTTGATCACTGCGTTATTTCCACACACTGTCTGGTTGGCGCCAGCATTAGCGAGACCAGCAGGAAGTATTATAATATTCATTTGATCGGTGACAGCGTTGCATGCACCATTTGAGGTTGAAGTCAAGGTAAGTACTACTGACCCAAAAAGGCTATCAGCGGCGTTGCATTCGTAGATTGCATTGAGAGCGGTATTATTTGGAATGAAAGTTCCGCTTCCAGATGTTGACCATACTCCTGTATTTGAAGTTCCGCTAACGCTGCCGCTGAGCTGTACGTTGAGATTGCTCACGCAAATGGTTTGATCTAGTCCTGCATTTACTTCAGGAGCGGGAACAATGTCGATGACTACAGAAGACACTTCAGGAAGACAGAGTCCGTTTCCAGTTGAGGTCAATGTAAGTACAAGACCTCCATTATTTATCTCCGATGCACTAGGAATGTATTGTGCGTTTAATGCATTTGCATTCGGCACAAAAGTTCCGCTACCGCCAGACCATGTTCCGCCATTAGCAATGGCTACGGAACCATTTAGATTCACAGCGGCATTATTTTCACATGAAACCAAGGTGCTTCCAGCATTTACAACTGGTGAAGGAGAATAGTTGATTCGCACTACATCGGTCACGGCTATGCAAGTACCATTGCCGGAAGTTGTGAGTGTGAGTTCTACGAAACCATTTGCGATTTCAGTAGCGGTAGGTTGGTATGTTGCATTGAGTGCATTGGCTGATGGAGAGAATACACCTAGACCACCAGACCATTGACCACCTGCTGCAAAATTGATGAAGCCATTGAGATTTACCGATGGGTTGTTTCCGCAGACCGTTTGATCGCTTCCTGCATTGGCCACTGGTGATGGCGCGAATGTAATAACGACGTCATCGCTTACAGGGCTGCACGTTCCGTTGCCGGTAGAAGTGAGTGTGAGTGTCAAACTACCGATAGCGATTTCTGCAGCGGTAGGAGTGTATGTTGCGTTGAGCACTGTGGGTGAAGGGAAGTAAGTACCCGCGCCTCCCGTCCACACGCCACCGAGAGCATTGAACACTTGACCACTTAGTGATACCGTTGCATTATTTGCACACGCGCTGATATTCAATCCTGCATTCACAATCGGTGCAGGGGCAATTGTAATAGTTACTTGATCGCTCACTTGACTGCAAAGTGCATTGCCTGTGGTGGTGAGTATAAGCGTTATTGTTCCGATTGCAATTTCTGTTGCTGTTGGTGTGTATGTAGCATTGAGTGTGTTGGCATTTGGAGAAAATGTGCCATTGCCTCCGCTCCACACGCCGCCTGTGGCAACGGTTACAGAGCCATTCAATGTTGCTGTTGCATTATTTGCACAAACTAAAATATCTGAACCTGCATTTGCAGTTGGTGCTGCTGTAAATTGAATCGTCACTTGATCAGTCACCGCTGTACACAATCCATTGCCAGTCGAGGTGAGAGTGAGGGTGATGCTTCCTGAGGCGATTTCTGCCGTAGTGGGCGTATATGTCGCATTCAGTGTATTGTTGTTTGGAGAAAATAATCCCAAGCCACCCGACCACTGGCCGCCTGTGGCAATAGTGATTGCACCGGCAAGATTAATGGCGGCATTGTTTGCGCATCGTACTTGATCTGGTCCTGCATTCACGGTTGGCGCAGCGGTGAAAATGATTGTCATTTGATCTGTGACTGCTACGCAGAGGCCGTTTCCAGTTGAGGTCAGTGTAAGCGTTACACTTCCTGCGGCAATTTCTGCTGCGGTTGGAGTATAGATTGCGTTGAGTGTGTTTGCATTAGGTGAAAATGTTCCTGCTCCCCCCGTCCATTGTCCGCCAGAGGCGTCGGTGACGCTTCCCGCAAGCGTAACGCTTGCATTGTTGGCGCAGGCTGTAAGGTCGGTACCAGCGTTTACGATAGGCGCTGGAGATATGGTAATTACTACTTGATCTGTTGCTTGATTGCAAAGTCCATTGCCTGTTGTGGTAAGAGTAAGCGTAACAGAACCCGCATTTCTTTCAGCTAATGTGGGAGTATATGTTGCGTTCAGTGCGTTTGCATTTGGAGTAAATGTTCCAGCGCCTCCGCTCCAGACACCGCCGGTGGCAATGGATACAGATCCGTTGAGTGTGGCTGTAGCATTATTTGCACAGACCGTAATATCGACACCAGCACTGGCAGTTGGTGCAGCAGTGAATTGAATAGTAACTTGATCTGTGACTGCAGTACACAATCCATTGCCTGTGGAAGTAAGGGTAAGTGTAATACTACCGGATGCAACCTCTGTTGCTGTTGGAGTGTATGTTGCATTGAGTGTGCTATTGTTTGGTGAGAATATTCCTAATCCACCCGACCATTGACCACCCGTGGCGATGGTGACTGCTCCCGCCAAATTGATTGTAGCGTTGTTTGCACAGCGCACTTGATCAGGGCCAGCATTCACCGTTGGTGCTGCACTATAGCTGATCACCATTTGATCGGTTACAGCGACACATGATCCATTTCCAGTAGATGTCAAAGTGAGCGTAACACTGCCAGCAGTAATTTCTGCTGCAGTTGGCGTGTAGACCGCGTTCAGTGTATTTGCATTTGGAGAGAATGTTCCTGCTCCTCCTGACCATTGCCCGCCTGATGCGTTGGTGACGCTACCAGCTAGCGTTACCGCAGCGTTGTTGGCACATGCCGTGCGGTCTGCGCCGGCGTTCACAATAGGTGCTGGCGTTATAGTGATGAGCACTTGATCAGTCACTTGCGAGCAAAGTCCATTTCCTGTAGTGGATAATGTAAGTGTAACAGAGCCCGCGTTTCTTTCTGCTAATGAAGGAGTATAAGTAGCGTTGAGTGTGTTTGCATTTGGAGAGAATGTGCCTGAACCACCACTCCAAACGCCGCCTGTGGCAACTGTTACAGCACCGTTGAGCGTTGCTGTTGCGTTGTTTGCGCACACAGTAATACCACTCCCTGCGTTGGCGGTAGGTGCGGGTGTGTATGAAATAATAATTTGATCAGTGGCTGCCAAACACTGTCCGTTGCCGGTAGTAGTCAAGGTGAGCGTAACGCTTCCATTAGCTCTTTCTATAGCTGTCGGAACGTAAAGTGCATTGAGCGTGTTTGCATTTGGAGAGAACGTTCCAAGTCCACCAGTCCATTGACCACCTGTAGCAATAGTAACACTGCCCGCTAAGAATGCATTAGCATTGTTGGCGCATCGCGTGAGATCGGCTCCAGCATTGGCAGTGGGTGGTGTGGTGTAGAAGATAGTGACTTGATCACTCACGCTATTGCACAATCCATTTCCTGTAGAAGTCAATGTAAGTGTGACGCTACCCGCGAGCACTTCGGCTGCGGTTGGAGTATATACTGCGTTTAGTGTATTTGCTGATGGAGCAAAGCTGCCTGCACCTCCCGTCCACACGCCGCCTGTGGCAATAGTAATAGAACCAGCGAGTGTAACGGCTGCATTGTTTCCGCATCGTGTTACATCTGCACCAGCGTTTACGACTGGAGCGGCAGTGAAGGTGATAACAACGTTGTCTGAAATTGGATTACAGATTCCGTTTCCTGTAGTAGTCAAGGTAAGTGCTAATGACCCAGTATTGAGTTCTGCCGTAGTTGGAACATAGACCGCGTTGAGTGTAGTGTTGTTGGGAATAAACGTTCCTGTGCCTCCCGTCCAAATACCGCCCGTGGCCACCGTTACGGCGCCATTGAGTGAAACGTTTGAATTGTTGCGACAAATGGTTTGATCAACACCTGCGTTTACTGTAGGCGCTGGACTAATCGTAAGTGTCATCACATCGGAAATGGGAGTACATGCCCCCGTGGAAGTGAGGGTAAGCGTGACACTGCCGCCTGCAGCATCCGCTGCGCTTGGTGTGTACACTGCATTCAGTGCGGTATTAATTGGCGTGAAACTTCCAGTTCCAGTAGAGCTCCAAATACCTGTAGTGGTTCCTCCAGAAACGGCACCAGTAAGTTGCGCTGTGGCATTGGCACAAATTGTTTGATCAGCTCCTGCGCTTGCGGTGATGGGGGCTACGAATTCAGAGAAGTATCCGTATTTACAGCCAGATGAAGCGCCGCCATTACCGAGTCCAAGAGCGAATACATCAATGCTGTTGGTGATTCGAAATGTTTGATCAATAGGAATTTGTGTTGTATTGTAAGTGATACGCGCAGCGCTCCAAATACCAGCGGTGCCAGGCACCTGCACGAATGCTGAAGAAGGGATGGTGGCGGTACCAGGCCCGGTGATGGTAAAACCATTGATAGCCGCAGTGCGGCAGAGTATGGTAAGATAAAAAGTTTGACTCGATCCTCTTACGAAATTGACAGACTGAGATCCTGCGCAATTGAGCGGGGGTAATTGGGCCATCCCCATTTCGCAGCCAAAACCAGTGATGTGCATGGCATAGGTAGGCTCGGTGCAACGAATGTAAACCGAGTTGTCAGTACCAGTGGATAGATAGTCCATGTCGACTCGATAGTATTCTCCTGCAAAAAGTGTAGCAACAGGCGTTGCATTTCCATTGAGAAAAACACGCGTGTTGTTTCTTGTAGCCATTAACACGACGCTTTCATCGCCATTGCTTGCAAGAGCTCCTTTCACGGCGATATAGTCTGTACCAACGACATCTGTAGGTACAATCTGATCGCCTAGAATATCGAAGCAGCCTCCTGCGGGGCTGCGGTTGGAATCGTCTTTTAATGAAACGGTGACAGGCTTGTCTGCGAGCACCACAGCGCCCGAGGGGTGAGTGCTGGGTAATGTGTAGTTGGCGCCAGTCCAGCCGCATGAATAAGTCTGTCCGGCATTGAGCGTGATAGAGAACTGTTGCAATGCGGGGTAGCCATCAACTGGCGTGGGAGAGTAAATTGTAACCACCGTATTATTTTCGGTGGCGCAGATATCAAAAGAAGCGAATGCAAAATGTGGACTAGCAAATGTCTGGTTTGGAAACGCAGCATGTTTGTGCAGCGGAATGTAAAATTCTGTTCCAAGAGCATTGGATCCTTTGAGCGCCCAGATATCGGTATTGTTGGTGTTTGCACATTCGTAGTAGCAAGTGATGGTGGTGGTAGATTGTATGCGAAGACCAGTGTTTACGATGGTGTTTGTAGGTCTTGTTTCGAGCACCGACTTGAAGGCTGTCAAATTAATTCTTTGAGACTCATTGGCGGCAAGAGTTACCACAATGGGGGATCCTCCGTTGAAAGTTGGATTAGCGGGTTGGGAGATAGTCACTGTAGACGCTTGGCCCGTGGAGGATACAAAAAGAAAGAGAGGTTCACCTCCCGGACTATTGTGCAAATCCGTGATGTCTGGTGGGGCAAACCAGAAGTCTGTTCCGCTCTGAGCAAGCGTTTGATGGCCTGTAAAGAGGAAAATAGTTAGGGTGATGAGAGATACAAGACGCGTAAAAATGGGTAGCATGCAAACCTAATTTGGTTACCTCATTACGAAAGAATGTTGTAACTGGTTTCGTGGGATGTGTTAAATTGATTGTTGGATTTTTAGTATTTTCGTATCGAAACCATAAATAAAATCTAGCATGCTTAGGATATCAATAACGCTCATTTTTTGGGTGTTCTTTTCTGCACTTAATGCACAAACTGACTTGGTCACGTACGCTGGGAATTCAGGAAAGGAAACGTTTTATGATGTCATGCAATTGAGTGATGGAACTTTTTTGGTGACGGGTTACAGCGAGAATCTGGATTGGATTGCACCAGAGATTATGAGAGTTGAGCTTTCATATCCGGGAACAATTTCTAATGGGCAAGGCACCAATCGCTATGGAATAATTCTTCATTTTAACTCATCTCTTACACAACTGGTTCAAGTGGTTCACTTTGCTCAAGGTGCTGTAGAAGATGTTCGATTTATCAAAACCAATTCGCTTCCTTATGCTGCCACTGGAGATTTGTTTATCAGTTGCAATACGAGCGATACCGACAACAATGACGGTGGCTATGTGCTGGCGAAGCTCAATGGAAATTTTGTAAATGAAGTTCCTACATCTTGTGTTTGGGCTCGTGAGGTTTGGGCAAAAAACTATGCAAAGGAGAGTCATCCATGGGATGTTACGAGTGATGGGGAAATTTATTACGTGAGCGGCGAGTCTCACGCATACGACTGGAGCGCTATGTATTGTTTAAATGAAAATGGAGAACGAAAAGTAGTAGAAAATTGGCGCACGCATTGGCAAGCGCAAGGGGGAGAGTGGAAAGGCACGCCAGCCTCTTCTTACAATGGATCGAGTGTATTAAATTATAGCGGTATTGTAATGAAGTCATGGGGACGCTGTGAAATGCGCTCTTGGACACAAGAAGAGTTTGATGCAATTCTACCTGATGGCAATGGTGGAACAAAAAAGGGAACGTGGCCATCTGATTTTTTTTATACTGGTCCTTGTGATATTAATAATGTGACAGCAGAGAGTCCGGGATACAATGGTTATTCGCCCGAATCATGTTGTCCTGTGTGGGGAGCGTCGTCGATAGTGGTTGATAGACGCGACAATCATGTGTATCTCGGCATGAATTTCAAATCCTATTATAATTTTCCTGAAGGCGGCGGAACTCCTGATTTTGAACCCGCTGTGCTTGCTTTCGACGATCAAGGCTCGTTGAAGTGGTGGAGTAGACTTTATCATGAAATTAATCCTAATGGCGAAAATCAACCCTCCATTCCCGATCAGTATGTGGATGCATTGGCAATAGATTACAATTCGAATAAACTAGTAGTGGGAGCGCGTAGTCATGGCAATAATGTAGAGAATTTGTGGGAGGGGAATGAAATCTTCAATAATCCAAATGCACAAGGTTTTCAGAATCGATTCACAGGAACGCAAGGAGACATTCATATTTCGTGGTTGGGAAAATTGACTTTAGCTGATGGCAATTTGATGAATTCGACTTACATGGCTGAGTTTTCTGAGGGCGCTACTAATTTTGGAGGAGCGCACCCTGACCCAAACCTTGACGGATGGCCCAATCCAAATGGTGGTTGGCCGAATGTAAATACAACACGTATGGCCAAGAATGGGCTAGAAGTGGCTAGCGACGGAAAAGTGGGTGTGGTGGCATTGGGTCGAAGAACAATTACAACGGCAAATGCCTACCAGAAAATGGTTAAGCCACAGTATGGAGGCTCGAGCTGTTGGAACAGCTTCGTTCGTTTATATGAAGAAGACTTTAGCGTGCCCGTTTACAGTTCACTTGTCGTAGGTGATTGGGATACACTTACGCAAGCTGGTGGGGGCAATACTGAATTGTATGGTTTATACAAAACAGCAGACGGTATGGTAGCGGTCGGAAGGCATTATGCGACATCAGGTGTGGCGGATGGAGAGTCCATTCCTACTAACAATGTTCCAATCTGGGGTGCAGGCGCCCCATCGAATGAAAGCGCTGTTTTGGTTTATTTCAAATCGGATAATATGATCAATCCCAATGATGGTGCGGGAGCGCTACAGATAGAAGAAAGTTCGCGAGTAAATGTGAGAATGTACCCAAATCCGACAGAAGGAAACCTGCGATTTGACCAGTATCTGAGCCATATCGTGGTCATAGATATTTTTGGAAAGGTGGTTCAAGATTTTGGTTCACAAGAACGCGGAGAAATCGATTTGACATCACTTTCGCAAGGAACTTATATTATCAAAGCAAATAGCAAGAAGGGAAAAGTAATAAACCGAGTAATCATTCGGTAGTTTGATTTTTTTCTAAAAAAACCGAATGAATGTTCGGCTCAGGAACGCCGCATTCAATCAGTATCTGATTCCATTGAGAGCTAATCTTAATGGAATCATTTTCTTGATCGCCGAGAACCCAAATGTGATTTACTTTTGAAAGTGCTGTTTTATTTCGTTGCTCAAAAGTTGAATTGAGTAATAGGGATTTGAAAAGTTGTGCTGAGATTAGTTCTACACCCGTTGGAATCGAAGGGTTCACATCGTCAATTACCAAATACTCTGTGGTACTCCAATCCCAGAGAAGCCCTAATTCATTGGGGTTTGCAATGCTTTTTTGAAAATATTCGTCTAAAAGTTTTGTCGCAGAGGAGTAATGAGCCTTTTTATTTTTGATTGCTTTTTCATTGGCAATAGCAACACTTAGTGAGGTTTTGCCGCTGCGATGAGCGCCAAAAATTAGCAAATGCTGGCCTTCGTTGTGATCGCTCATAAAACGGATGATTTTATCGCGATCATCATTCGAAAAAGTAACTTCGAGTTGGCTGAGACGCGCTTGAAAAGGAAACTTCGCCTCTTGTTGATACATTTTGGTTACGTACCAAAACCGAATAGGGTATAACAATACAGCCAATAAGACCAAGGCGATGTATAGCATATCAACGTTGCTGCTCAGGGCGTAGGCAGCCATGAATGCGCCAAAGGCGAAGAAGATAATATCTGTAGAAGTATCAAAAATCAGATTGCCCCAACTTGGCTTGAATGTTTTATTGACCGTGTTTTTATTTCTTAGAGGATAGAATAAGTTGAATACTTCAAATGCAAACCACAAGCCTGAAATGCTTAATCCCACTATGAATTCAGCGCTTAATGAGGTGTTCGTTTCATCAATGAGCTTGTACACAACCATAGCAGGAAAGAATCCGAGTGAAAAATGTCCTAGCTGATTTGCAAGCCAAGAGTAAGTGAGAGTTACACCTCTGTGAGAGTCTTTTCCAATTAAGTCTCTCACAAGTTGTTGAAAGATGTTTTTACCAGAAAGATGTTTTTCAGCCATAAAATTTCAATTTGAATTAAGACTTAAGTCTGTTCGAAAGGAAGCGAAATTGTGAATGTAGATCCAATGCCCACTTCGCTTTGTACGGAGATAGTTCCGTTCATAGCCTCGATTTGATTTTTTACCATAAACAATCCTAATCCGCGGCTATCCTCTCTTTCATGAAAGGTTTTGTAGAGGTGAAATATTTTTTTCCCATGTTTTTGTAAGTCTATGCCGAGGCCATTGTCTTTAATAAAAATACTCACCCGATCATGCATGAAGTCTGCGGTGATGGCTAAATAAGAGTCTTTGTCAGGATCGGAATATTTAATGGCATTGCTTACCAGGTTTAATAAAATACTGTCAAAAAAAGCTGGAACAATCACCAATGAGATATTCTCGGGAATGTCAACAAGTGCGCTTATATTTTTCTGAGTGAGCAGCGCTTCTAAGGCGCCAACAGTTTTAAGAACTTCAGTTTTTAAGCTAAGCTTCTCCTTCGGATGTTTTAGCTTTTGATTGATTTCGAGAATTTCATTTAGATTGACAATGGTCTCTTCAAGTTTTTTGGTGCTAGTTTTTAGCATTTCAAAAAAAGACTTCTTTTCATCATCGGTATCGCTTGTTTCTATGAAGTCTACAATAGATGATAAATTAGCCGAATGACTTCGAATATTGTGAGAAAGAATTTGCGAGAAGGATTGAAGTTGGGCGTTTTGATATTGAAGAATTTCGTGGGCCTTTTTTAGTTCTAATTCCGCCATTTTTCTTGGAGTGACATCTCTTGAAGTGATAATGAGTGCCTGAATGTGCGGATTGTTTAATTGATTGTTTCCTTGTGCATCGAGATAGATGTGTGTGCCGTCTTTATTGACAAGGCGAAATTCGAGCTGCGGACCGATACCGTGGGTAAGCAAGGCTTTTTCAAATCCTTCTTTTATTGCGCCATGATCTTCGGGGTGAGTCACCTCGAAAATGTTTTTACCCAACAATTCATTTTCAGCCCAACCCATGGCTTGCCGAACGGAGGCGCTTTGATAAATGATTTTTCCACTAATATCTACCAGGGTGATGATATCGGAAATGTTTTGGACAAGGGAAAGCAGCGCAGTGCTTCCACTGTCCAAATTATTTTTTTTATAAAGTAAATCAAGAAGTTGTTGATTGTCCATAGTGATATGATAGGGCGTAAAAAAAATTGGCTGTTGGATTATTTTCCAAATAGGCCACCGAGCATTCCGCCGATTCCGCCAGATCCTCCGAGGTTTTTCACGATGTCGCCGAGGTCAAATGAATTGTCGTTTGGATCGTTTGTTTTGTTGACAAACTTTTCCATTACAACAGGAATTAGCTTTTCAACTATTCCTTTTGCAGCTCCGCTGTCAAGGCCGAATTTCTCCATTAATTGACCGGCTACATTGCCTGAAATTTGATTGGTAGCACCAGATTGGGCGGCGTTGCCTGAAGAGAAAATATCTTGCAAGCCACCACCGGATAATTTGTCTTTTAATCCTTCAAAAATTCCATTAGAAGCAAGTGAAATGGCTTCGTCGTTGCGCTCATTAGGGATAGCTGGGTTATTGATGATTGCCTCAGAGGCATTTTCTTTTACAAGTTGTAGAAGATTATCAAGCATAGTATTAAATTTTGCCGAAGGTATCCATTTTTGATAATTCTATTCCATTTTTTGGAAAAACCTCATGAACACCAAACACATAACCAACTGATTATCAATGAAAAATTTAGTTGGCACGCAGTATGAAAACGGGGTGAACGAATTAAAAGGTTAGATTTTTAATTACTCAATGATAGAATAAAAGATAGAGCGGGTAACGACTCGTAAGTTTAAGTGTTTAAGGTTAATTAGGTGAGGTGGAAAATCCCCTCGAATGTAGAGCGAGGGGATTTTTTTATTTCTCAAGCCATGAAATCATATCTGCCTCGTTCAAATCATACATCGACATTGACGACTCAATAAAGCCATTATTTACATAATAAATAATCGGAAAATCGGTGCCAGCAACGCGAATCATAGCAGTGAGATCGGGCGTTGTAAGATAAGGAAAGGACAATTTTGATTTGTTTAAAAACTCTTGTAGCGACTCCTCATCCGATGTTTGAATGATGCAGTATAGTGGCACGGACGGGTTTGATTTTTTAATAGCCTCCATTCGCGTGGCTGCTAGGCGGCAATGCTCACATCCGCTCAGAAAGAAACCAATAATTTTTTTACCCTCACCATAAGATGCAATTGCAGCGGTATCAATACCGAGTTCGAATATTTTCATTTGCGGTCTTCCTTCAGCGTTGAATACTGTGGGTGTCGTGAAGAATATAGGATTTAAAATAAATGGAAGACTAGTTGAAATAATAAAGCTAGCGATAGCACCGCCGCGCTGGAATTTAAACTGAGCAACAGGCGCCCATTTCGAAAGAAGTAACAGAAATACAGAAAGAATAATATTTTTGATGATGGCCTGAAGAGGGGTCATTTGAATGATATCCCCAAAACAGCCGCAATTACCGACATTTCCTTCCTTTGAAATTAAAATAGCAAGCCATGCTGTGTAGGCTAAAAGCATTATCAAAGACAGTCTAATCGACCATTTGAGGAAAATGCCGAGGATGAGCACTACGCCTAAATATAATTCGGCCGCAATTAAAAGACGGGACTGGTAAGGCACCAACGACTCAGTGGAAAGGCGGTGAAGTAATAAGTCGTTTTCAAAAAACTCTACAGGGTAAAGCTTCATTGTACCACTGATAATGAAGGTAATACCAACTATTATTCTTAAAACAATATAGAATGTTTTCATAAAAAAAAAGGGTCACCCAAAGATGACCCTTATATCTCTCTAAAGAAAAATTATTTCTTAGAAATTTCGCATGAAGTTGTAGCACCACCTGCAGTAGCAGTTGCATTACAAGCATCTTCAGCATCCTTCTTTGTAGCATTGATAGTAGTTTCAGCAGTAGCAGAAACACCAAGTACAGTAGTAGTACACTTGCAAGTCCAATCCTTCTTACATGAAGCAAGAGATAGTGTGAAAAACGCTGCGATAGCGATAAAAGTTACTTTTTTCATTTGATGAAAAGGTTTAGATGGTTTATAAAAGTGACGCAAATATAAATACGAAAAGTAATTAACAAAACTTCACAAGTGGTTTTTTTAAGTTAAAACATTGTGAACGCAAAGTGCTGAATACTAGTCGTTTCTTATGGTTTTGGTTTTCAGATTAAAGCCGAAAGTTATAAAAAGCTTTTCCTTTGTAATTTCGCAGAAATAATTCAAATGAGGCTACTCGTGCTGCTTACCAAGTTTTCTCACCACGGAAATAATAGTGGTTATAAGCAGCTATTAAAATTTACTCATCCTGATTTTATTTTAGGTATTAATGAAGAATTAGGGATTCAAAATCATGGAGTTAGGGGTAAGTATCAATGGCTTTTTGAGTTTGCAGCATTGAAGCACAGGTCGAGTATTGATGTGATTCACATTATGTATGGAGAGGATTATTTCAGATTTTCTCCTTGGTTGTTTCCGAAGATTCCCCTAGTCGTGACCTTTCACCAACCATACGAGTCGCTATTGCGCGATGTGAAGCATGGCGATTATAAGGGAAGAGTTGGAGCTATTACTCATTTTTTTACAAAAAAAAGGTTCAAAAAAATTGCTGCGGCAATTGTGACAGAGGCGTCCCAAAAACTCGCGCTTTCGCAGGTTATGGATGCTGATAAAATTCACGTGATTCCTCTTGGTGTTCACTTGCAGGATTTTTCGAGGGCTTTCGACGAGCTCGAGGCTAGAGATGTGTCAAAACAAGCCCTACAAGTAGTGACCGTAGGCAATTGGAAGAGGGACTGGAAACTTTACGAGGATGTAATTCAGCTTGCGAATAGCTTGAATATGGGTATTCAATTTCATTTAGTAAATAGAAATTTATCACCCAGTTTGAAAGAGCATTTTTCGAATTTGGGAGTAGTGGTTCATGATAATATTGACGACCAAAGTTTGAAGCAATTAATATATCAATCAGCAGTAATGTTTTTACCTGTCACGGAGGCAAGCGGAAACAACGCGTTGTTGGAAGCTTTGGCGCTTGGTGTTCCTGTGGTAATGACGAATGTCTTGAAGGAAACTCAGGCTATTGACAGCAGAGTGCTTTCACTGCATGAAAAGGGCAATCCTCAAGATGCGATGAAGTGTTTGAAGGCTTATTTGAATAGTGATAAGGATACGACGATAAGTATTAGTGATATTTGCCGTCAAGAAGCAAAGCGTTTTGATTGGCCGGAAATAGCCAACCAAACGATGGAACTTTATAAAAAGGTAATGGGCGTATGAATATTGCAATCTTTGGATTAGGCTATGTAGGTGTGGTGAATATGGTGTGTTTTTCGAAATTGGGACACACCATTTGGGGTTGTGACATCAAGTCGCAGAAAGTAGACTCTATCATGAAAGGAAAGAGTCCCATCTTTGAACCGGGTGTAGATGAGTTGCTCGCTGCAGGACTTACAAATCAAACAATTAAAGCGAGCACAGATGTAGAGTCGGTGCTTGCTAATACGGATCTAGCGCTGATTTGTGTAGGCACACCAAGCACTTCTGAAGGAGAGGTAAACCTTGACTACACATTAAATACTACGCTTGATATTGTAAATTATATTCAGCGTAGCAAGAGAAACTATACGATTGTTTATCGAAGCACGATTCCACCAGGAACGATTGAAAAACTAATTGCAGAATGCTACTCTGAACTCGACTCAGCCATCATGCCCAAAGTGGCATTTTTGCCAGAGTTTCTGCGTGAAGGCTCGGCCATCAAAGACTTTTTCAACTGTTCGCGTATAGTGGTTGGTTCCAACAATGATCAAAACGACACACTTCGTGAGCTTTTATCTTTTGATGAAAAGATCCCGCTGGTGTTTACGGATTTCAAGACTGCAGAGTTTGTGAAGTACGTTGATAATGCTTTTCATGCGATAAAAATTGCCTTTGCCAATGAGGTTTATGGTCTCGGCACAGAATACGGTGTAGACGTGAAGCAGGCGAACGATATTTTTTTAATGGATACTCATTTGAATATTGCTCCTACTTATTTGAGGCCGGGACTTCCTTTTGGGGGGTCTTGCTTACCGAAAGATTTGCGTGCGATTCAGCATTTGTCGGCAGAGAAGAATTACACTATGCCTGTTGTATCGAGTATTATTACAAGCAATAATCTTTTGCTTCAAAAAATGAAAGACCAGATTTTGGCGCTTTCACCAAAGAGAATTGCTTTATTCGGATTAACGTTCAAGAGCGGCACTGATGATGTTAGGGAAAGTCCTATGCTAAGGTTGTTTTATGAGCTACGCGAAGAGACAGATGACATCACCATTTTTGATACGGATATTAATATTTCCAGTCTTCGAATTGAGCATGCAACAGTGGTGCGTTACATTTCAAAAGAAGCGAGTATCGCATTTGATGGTGCGGATGTAATCGTAGTCTGTAAAAAAGGATTCGAACAGTATTTATCAGAAGTGCCCTCCACGGCATGTATCCTGAATTTTTACCAACTTACGGATTTCGATATTCCCAACAAGCAGCAGCGACTATATTCCTAAGACGTATGTTTATCGTTGAGCGATAATGGAGAAGTTACCTTGTCTGTTGTTCTTATTTTTCCAATTTAAAAAGTCTCTTTTTAATGCATGAAGTTGGGAAGGCGGCGTGCTGTCTTCGGGTATGAGTTGTAGGTCAGTCTTGTTGAGCCAACCTATTCCAACAACGAAACACTTGCCATTCACTTCTGCTGAAATTCGACCTGTTTTTTCGAGGCTCAAATGCTGCGCTGCCTGATTTTGTTGAGGCAAAGTGAAAACGTCAATTCCTTTTGGCGCAATTATTTTTGGGCACTTTTGAATGAACTCTCGCCACTCGAGTTCTTCATCGATTTCGTAGAAATCAATGCGCTTAAAACCAGCAGCAGTAAGAACTTCACGATAGTAGTTTTTATTTGCTGCAAACATTGAGTTAGCATTGCCTGATTTTGAAAGCTTCGAAAAGCGAAGCTGGGCGGGAAGATCGTTGACAAACATATCCTCTCTAATGTGCAATATGTTGGAGGCAATAGAAGCGAGTTTTAAGTGTGCCGAGTATGGATCGTTTAACCAGATTATTACGTTTCCACAGAAAACATAGTCGAAAGATTTTTCTGGAAAATCTAAATCGAAGAGAGAGGAGGAGATGATTTCAACGTTTGATTTTTTATACTGCTTTACGGCTTGAATGCCATAAACAGGCCATCCCATCGTCATTTCCCAGTTATGAATGTCATTGTGATAAATGTCGGTGGCAACAACTTTTTTCGCACCTTTTTCTTCGGCAAGGAAGCAATACATTCCATCGTTTGCTCCAACGTCGAGAAAACTCATACCGCTCATGTCTTTAGGAAAATGAAGCCTTTCCCAATTATTTGAAAACCTAACTCCTGGTGTAAAATTGCCATCCCCTAGAGGGATACAGTGTCTCCAATATGCGTAAGAGTAAATATCGTCAAGGTTCGAAAATGCCATAACACTAGAATTGGGGCGAAGTTAGTGTATGCCATGACTCAAAACAAGCGATCACAAGGTTTTGAGAGCCTCACCCCGCCCAATTTTCTCTATCTAAACTTCGGTATTGAATGGCTTCGGCGAGATGTTCGGTGCGGATGTTTTCGCTGCCGTCGAGGTCTGCGATGGTGCGCGCTACTTTCAGAATTCTATCGTAAGCACGCGCACTCAGCTTGAGTCGATTCATGGCGGTTTGTAGCAGTTTGTTTCCTGTTTCATCGATCACGCAAAGTTGTTTCAGAAGTTTGCTGTCCATCTGAGCATTGCAGTGAATCTGTTTTCTGTTTTGATAACGTTCGCTTTGAATGTTGCGGGCGCGTATCACACGCTCGCGAATCTCTTTGCTTGTTTCGCCTTGAGAGCGATTGCTGAGTTGTTGGAAACCGACGGGCGTCACTTCGATGTGGATGTCGATTCGGTCGAGCAATGGGCCGCTGATTTTGTTGAGGTATTTCTGCACGATTCCGACACCGCACACACACTCTTTTTCGGGGTGGTTGTAATATCCACACGGACAAGGATTCATGGATGCGATGAGCATAAATGAAGCAGGATATTCGATTGAAAATTTGCTGCGTGATATGGTAATGTAACGATCCTCTAATGGCTGTCGCATCACTTCGAGCACCGTTCGTTTGAACTCTGGAAGTTCGTCGAGAAACAGGACGCCATTGTGTGCCAAAGAAATTTCACCGGGCTGAGGAAAACTGCCGCCGCCTACGAGCGCGACATCGCTGATGGTGTGATGGGGCGAGCGAAAAGGACGCTGAGAGATGAGCGCTTCTTTCTTTTTAGTCTTTCCTGCCACGCTGTGAATCTTCGTTGTTTCCAAAGCTTCTTTTAGGCTTAATGGAGGAAGAATTGTGGGCAGTCTTTTGGCGAGCATTGTCTTACCTGCCCCGGGCGGGCCAATCAGAATAACGTTGTGTCCGCCTGCGGCGGCAATTTCAAAAGCTCGCTTGATGTTTTCTTGTCCTTTTACATCTACAAAATCAACGGTGTAATTGTCGAGGCTATTGAGGAATTCTTCGCGGGCGTTGACGACGACGCGCTCGATTTCTTTTTCTCCACGAAAAAATCCTACTACATCGGAGAGGGTTTCGACGCCATAGACTTCTACATCGCTAACAATGGCCGCCTCCCGCGCATTTTCTGCGGGGACAATCATTCCCTTAAATCCTTCTCTGGCGGCCTGTATAGCGATTGGTAGAGATCCCTTGATGGGCCTTAACCCACCATCAAGAGAGAGTTCGCCCATGATGATGAAATCACTTATCCTATCGGGCGGTATTTGTTCGGTGGCGGCCATCAGACCGATGGCGAGCGGAAGGTCGTAGGCCGTTCCTTCTTTTCGCACATCGGCTGGGGCCATATTGATCGTAAGACTGCGAATAGGTGTTTCGAATCCACTATTGGTGAGTGCGGCTTTGATACGTTGCTGCGCCTCCTTAACAGCGGCATCGGGAAGGCCTACAATGGCCATCTGTGCGCCGCGGTCAGCGTTCACTTCAATCGTTATCGTGGCGGCGTGTACGCCAAAAACAGCACTTCCAAAAGTTTTTACGAGCATCTTCTTCGTGATTTGATCGGAGCGAAGATGTGGCATTATAAAACACATACAACCGAATATTTATTCGGTTGTATGCATCGAATATTTTATAGGATATGCGAATAAAAAACCCGAACGACCGTTCGGGTTTCTTAATTTCTAAATATTTGTTTCGATATAATCAATCAAGGAGTGAATGACTTTGATGTGTATCTCCTGCACGCGGTCGGCGTAGCCGTTCCAAGGCACGCGCACTTCTACATCGCAGAGTGGGGCGAGTTTGCCACCATCTTTTCCGGTGAGTCCAACCACAATAATTCCCTTCTCTTTGGCCACTTTGGCGGCCTCAATTACGTTGGCGCTGTTGCCGCTGGTGCTGATGGCGAGCAACACGTCGCCTTCACGACCTACACCTTGAAGGTATCTTGAAAAGACATATTGGTATCCATAATCATTGCCCACACACGAGATGTGCGAGGGGTCGGAAATGCTCAAGGCGGCAATCGAAGGGCGGTCGTTGCGATAGCGGCCGGTCAGCTCCTCAGCAAAATGCATCGCGTCGCACATGCTGCCACCATTACCACAAGAGATAATCTTACCTCCATTTTTCAATGACTGAACCATGCTAGCGCCTGCGCGCTCAATGCTTTCTATATTTTTTTCTGAAGAAAGAAAGTCGTTTAAAACTTGGGCTGCTTCTTCGAAATGCTGTCTGATTTGAGATTTCATATCACGTATTTGGCCAACGAAGATAAAAAAAAAGCCCTCCTTAGCATATGTGCTAGGAGGGACTTAGATTTTTAAACTGACTTTCTTAGCGTTGTATCAATAGTTTGCTTACTGACTTTCGCTCATTACTGCTAACTACTTCTAAAAAGTAGAGCCCTGCTGGTACAGTGCGATCGAGAGCAATTTCTAAAGTGTGTTCAGTTTCTTCAACAGGAAAAGTGTTTTCAAAAACACTTTTACCTAAAGCATCTAATATTCGTATCGAAATGGCTTTATCTTGAATACCTGTTAGAGAAACAAATACTGCGTCTCCGGCATTTGGATTGGGAAACACAGTGGCATTGAAGGAGTTTGTTTCAGTACCGAATGAACGTTCGTTCGGTTGATCAATCATGATGTCAGAACTTTCTGTAAACGTTGCTGCGCCAAGGACTTTTATGCAGCTCGGTGTAGCGCTCCAGTTGCCAGGAATGTTGCCTGCAAATATCGGCCTCACTCTGACGCTGTATGTAGCACCCGGCTGCACTCCCGGTATTAGGTTAATTCTGAATAGGCGATCATTTAATCCACGGAACGCGGTGACGGGCAGTCCCGGCATTGGCAATACTTGCGTGAACTCCCATTGGTAATCGATCACTGGTCCGCATATGAAGGGCTCTGCTCTTATAAGGGAAGCTAAAGATTTGTTGTTGGGACAAGCATCAGAAGCTCTCACATAAAGGTCTGGTTGACTTGAAAGACTAACAGCCATCGGTGTTGTGCCCGGAACAATTAGACTCTCAACAGTGCCTGCACCATTGGGAATAAGATAGAGTGCATCCACCAAAACAGCAGGATAAAAGTCGCCGTAGGTTACTTCAAACTCATTGAGCAATACGACTGTAGTTAGTCCAAGGCCACCAACATTAGAATTGTAGCTACCTGTAAGTGTGGTGCTTGCATCCAAATGGAAAATATACTGATTTGCATAGGTGAAATCTGCTTTTATCCCAGCACATCTATTAATATTCATGATAGGTCCTGGAGCGTCGCAGCTAGAAGCTTGCAACAGTTGCGCACAAATAGTAAACACACCACCCACGCCTATGGCGCTGTTATAATTTCGAACGGCAATGAAATAAGCATTGCCAGGTATAAGCCCTACATAGTTGAGGCGTTCAGCACCCACTCCACTTACAAGATTCTCAATATCCAATGTGTTGCCAGCATCATCTTGTAATTCTAAAAGAATATCATTGACCGCACTGGCACATTGCACGCTTAAACCAGGCGCGGGTGCCACAAAATAATACCACACATCCTGCCCTGTGATGGCAGTAGAATTGGCTTCTGGACTAGGATTGGCGCTGAAGTTGGCATCGAGTCCACATCCAGCAAGAGTTATGCTGAGCGTCACTGCACTGCCAGTGCAGCCGGCAGCATTGGTTTCAATGACAGCGATAGTTCCATTTGTACTGCCGAAGTTGACAGTGACATTGCTTGTGCCTTGTCCTGAGGCGATTGTTGCGCCACTTGGAACAGTCCATACATAAGAACTTCCGACGGTATTGGTAACAGAGTACGAAACACCTGATGCGCTGCACGCAGGAGTGGCGCTTCCGGAGATATTTGATGTATTGGGTAAAGAAGCTGCATTGATTGTGATACTCTGTTCAATGGGGCCTCCGCAATCACCCGTGATACGGGCGTAGTAGATTCCGGGCCCGCGATTAGTAAGAGGATTTGTGCTGCCAAGATTTGTGCCTGTGCCACCCGGACCTGTGTACCATGTGAGGGCTGCAGCCGTCCCAGCAACGCCATTCGCCGTGATATTGGTCGTTTCCGTTGGGCACAATAAATTATCGGTTGCCGTCACGCTGGTGAGTGAAACGTTGGTGCATGCGGATGATACGTAGATTGTGATTTGATCAAAAAAAGCTGTCTCCCCCGCGCCAGTGGATCCTTGCCAGTAGCCGCCCATTAGCGGCAAGGAAGTAGACGTATATGTATTATTGGTAACAGTGCCTTGAGAGGTCATGGTACCTGAGTTAGGCATTGCAAACGCAGTGGTTCCGTCATTTCTAAGAAAGAGCTCCCATGTATTGGTAGTGGGCGTATAATTGACACGAATACTTAGATAATTCGCACCAAAGTCAGTAAGTCCCGTTGTATTGGAAGTAATCATGTTAGTGAGGGTGCCTTGAAGACCTCCTGAGTAACGAACGAGTCTCACGGGGTCTGTACTTCCAGATTGGCCTAAAACCAAAGCGTAGCCGGTTCCCGCCGTAGCCGAAGTATTGCTCGTACCAGCTATTATAAACGCCACGCCATACGCACCTGAGCCAAAACCTGCCGGGTCTGGTCTCGATTGACGCATATTGAAATTCCAACTT
>JBILSZ010000025.1:0-29777 GCA_044371755.1 Flavobacteriales bacterium
ATGACAATCGCACAGAGTTAGAAAAGCTAGGTGAATTTGGTTTAATCAAGCACCTTACCCAATACTTTAAAATACAGCATGCCTCTACCATTAAAGGTGTAGGTGACGATGCTGCCATCATAGAAAATACAGCCGGAGAGCAATTGGTGGTGACGACAGACTTATTGGTGGAAGGCGTACACTTTGATTTAATGTACGTGCCATTGAAACATTTGGGTTATAAGAGCATTGTGGTAAATGTGAGTGATGTGTACGCGATGAATGCCACTCCGAAGCAAGTAACTGTAAGTATTGCCGTTAGCAATCGCTTTTCCCTAGAAGCCATAGAAGAGCTTTACGCTGGTATAAAAAAAGCATGTGAATGGTATGAAGTTGACCTTGTTGGGGGCGACACTACCTCTTCTACATCAGGATTGATTATTTCTGTAACTGCCATTGGAACAGCTAAGCCCGAAAAAATTGCCACGCGATCAGGAGCTCGTGTTAATGATTTGGTCGTGGTGACAGGCGATCTAGGTGGTGCTTATATGGGATTACAAATTTTGGAACGCGAAAAAGAAGTGTTCAAATCCGCGCCTGGGGCTCAACCCAATCTAACGGGATACGATTATATGTTAGAACGTCAATTGAAACCGGAAGCGCGCAAAGACATCATCCAACTGCTTGCTCAATTGGATGTGAAGCCAACATCAATGATTGACATCAGCGACGGCCTTTCTTCTGAGCTAATGCATATTGCCGATCAGAGTTTTGTGGGATGTGATATCTATGAAGAGAAAATTCCGATTGCTCCTGAAACCATCGCAGCTGCAAAAGAATTCAATTTAGATTATACCACTGCCGCGCTCAATGGAGGCGAAGAATATGAATTGCTTTTTACCATCAAGCAATCGGATTTTGAAAAAATTCAAGGCAATCCTAACTTTAGTGTAATCGGCCACATCACCGATGAAAGCAGCGGTTGCAGAATGATAACTAAAGCTGGAGAAGGCATTGCGCTCAAAGCCCAAGGGTGGAATGCCTTGAAGCCCGGTGAGATGTATTAAGCAGAAAATCGAATATCCTTTACATTCAGTTGAAGAGAGCGTTGGCCTTGCCATACGTTTTCTTCCACTGTAAATAGAATATCAACGGGCACATTTTGAAGAATGGGTGCAGCCCATTTTCCTAAATCGAAACCAATACCGTCAAACTTTTTTTCTCTGCGTTCTTCGCTAAACACAGAAAGCTTAAGGTGTGTTAGGTTCTCACCGACCGCTCTGGTGCCTCCCGCATTCATAAGGTTTCGGGCAAGAAAGACGGGCTTCATATTTTCTGGTCCGAAGGGCGCGAATCTTTGAAGAATTCTGTAGAATTTGTCGTCAATGTTGCACAAACTTATTTCTTCGTCATATTCGATGTAAGGCTTGGGGCGTGTGCCATTCAGCGACTCTTCGATAATCTCATCGAAGCGTTGTCTGAATTTTTCGAAATAATCTGGCTTCATGCTCAAACCCGCGGCCATAGCATGCCCTCCAAATTGATCGAGCAAATCATTACATTTTCCAAGAACGTCGTAAAGATCAATTCCGGGGATGGATCTCGCGCTTCCGGCGAGATGTCCGTCGTTTTCTGTCAAGACGATGGCAGGCTTGTAAAATTCTTCAACCAAACGAGAAGCCACAATACCCACCACCCCTTTGTGCCAACCCTCATTTCGGACCACGGTAGCAAATGAACTCATGTAGAATGGGTCTTGGTGCACCATCTGCATGGCTTCCTTCGTAATCTCCTGATCACGTTTGCGACGCTCGATATTATTGGCCTCCACCATTCCACTAATTTTCTCAGCGGAAGCCTCATCTTCTGTAAGTAATAACTCTACGGCCTGAGCCCCTGATGCGATGCGGCCCGCGGCATTGATACGAGGTGCTAAAATGAACACTACATCGGTAATGGTGAGATCAGGCTTGGTATACTTCGCCTGCTTCAGCATGGCTGAAATACCCGGACGACGAGACTCTTGGAGCCTTTTTAACCCATGAAACGCTAAAATTCGATTTTCTCCCATCACAGGCACGATGTCGGCACCGATTGAAATGGTGAGTAGGTCTAGGTATTCAAAAAGCGTTTGTTCTGGAAAATTGTATTTGCGACACCAACCTTGTAAGAATTTAAAACCAACGCCACATCCCGAAAGACCTTTGTCAGGATAATTGCAATCCTCGCGCTTGGGGTCAAGCACAGCCAATGCAGGTGGCAATATGCCAGGGTTGTGATGGTCGCACACGATCACGTCCAAGCCTTGCTCATTTGAGAGCGCAATCTTTTCTCCGTCTTTAACACCGCAGTCTAATGTTATTATTAAATCAAAACCTTGTTCTTTGGCGTATTCTACTGCTTTAAAACTAAATCCATAGCCTTCCAGATAGCGGTCGGGTATATAAAATTCGCAGCGGGCACCTAGTTTTTTTAAAAAAGAATAGACTACTGTTACGGCAGTGGTGCCATCTACATCATAGTCACCGTAAACTAGAATCTTTTGACCCGCTTCTAGCGCCTCTTGAAGTCGATCTACCGCCTTTTCCATATCCTTCATCAAAAAGGGGTCAAACAATAGATCAAGGTCTGGATTAAAAAAACTTTTGGCAGTATCAAAAGAGTCTACACCCCTCTGTGCTAACAAAGACGCGAGCTCAGGGAGGAGCGAAATCTCCTCTGCTAAGCGGCTAACAATCTCACGGTCAGCCCGTTGTTTTTCTATCCAAACTTTTTCTATCACGGTGCGTAATTACTAAGAAAATTGAAAGCTCGTTCATTCTGTTTACCAACACATATTCAAGAATATGCAACCCTATGCAGGTTGAATAAGTCTTATTCGTATATTCGAACCGCAAAAAAAACAACCTTACCAATGAAAATACGCAATTACTTTTTCGTATTCTTTGTAGCTTTTTCAACGACATTCTTCCTTGCGAGCTGTCTCAATGAAGAAAATAAAATTCCACCAAACTGTTACGACGGATTGTTGAACAATGGTGAAGAAAAGATTGACTGTGGTGGAACGTGTGAAGAATGCGACCACTGCGAAAATGGCGTTTGGGATCCA
The DNA here is from genome assembly GCA_044371755.1 of Flavobacteriales bacterium. Classification (GTDB taxonomy): domain Bacteria; phylum Bacteroidota; class Bacteroidia; order Flavobacteriales_D; family Sanyastnellaceae; genus JAIXWP01. The sequence goes on from JBILSZ010000025.1 coordinate 3,089, forward strand.
GATCGCGGTGAAACGTGGAGAGACTGCGGCGGACGTTGTCCAGAGTGTCCAACATGTGCTAATGGGGTCTTAGATCCAGGAGAGGGTGCTATTGATTGCGGAGGCTCTGTTTCACTAGGATGTCCATCTTGTGAATCTCTTTGTGGAGATGGACTTCTCAATGGTCAAGAAACAGAAATAGATTGTGGTGGAATAGATTGTGACCCTTGCCCAACATGCACCGATCTTCTGTTCAACGGAGAAGAATTTGGTATTGATTGCGGGGGTCCAAATTGTCCTCCTTGCACTACCACAGGAAACTGCGGAAATGGATTTGTGGACGGTGACGAATACTGGACAGACTGTGGCGGTTCTCACTGCCCTGCATGCGAAGCTGCATTTTCATGGAGAATTGGTAACATAACACACGTCGTTCCTGTTCCTGCCGGAACTATTTTCCCCAACTCTTTCAACACAGCTGGTACAAGTTTAATAGATGGTGTTCTCACATTGCAAGTTACCAACTTGGGAACAGGCTTTGCAGCAGGACAAACTTACACTGCTAACCCTGCCAACTGGGAATTACCATCGTTCATTCAAGTTACCTACACAAGCCCTGCTGGTGAGGAGTATTCTTCACAATATACAGGTTCATCTCTCAATATTACTTGTCAGAGATATGTTTTTGATGATAATCCGACTCCTACACCTGACGTGACCTATGTTCGATTCACATTCAGTGGAAATCTCAAGAATATAGATAATACATCTACAGTGAGCATTCAAAACGGTGTTTACGCGGCTGTGCTTCCATAGGCCCAAGAAAATAAAATTTATGAAAGCTGGTTCCCCTCGTTGGAACCAGCTTTTTTTTTCTACCTAATTTTGCCTTAAAACCTCAAGCGATATGAAAAAAGTAATTTTTATACTGGTCCTTTGCGGCCTTTGCAGCACACGTGGCTCAGCTCAACAACTCATCGGAATACGAGGTGGTTGGTTTAGCGGTGTCACCTATCAGCACTATATAGAAAGCGACAAAGCCCTTGAAGGTATTTTTCAAGTACAGCCTAATTGGATTAATATCACAGGACTTTATGAAGTGCATAAAGATCTATCTGATGTGCAAGGAATGAAATGGTATTATGGAGCCGGTGCACATATCGGTTCATTTAGTTATAGACGAGACCATCCTGTATTTGGCGATCGCTACACTACTGGTGGGTTGATCATTGGAGCAGATGCCATTATCGGTTTAGAATATTTCTTTGAAGAAATCCCTTTTCAAATATCCGTTGATTACAAACCCATGATCAATTTGACTGGAGGAGGTTGGCTCTACAATGACGCAGCGTTGGCCTTACGATATACGTTTTAAAAATATTAGAGAATGAAAAACGGCCCCCAAGGGAGCCGTTTTTTTTATGCATTAAGCTAAAATACATTATTCAATAATAATCGACTTCACCAATTTGCCATTAGAAGCTATTACTTCTACGAAGTATATACCCGCTTCAAGATTTTGGTTGATCGCTACTATGTTGCGACCTTGAACTAAAGTCTGCTTGCCGAGAGACACGCGGGCACCAGCTGTGTTGCTTACAACTACGTCAACCATTTCAGAAGAAGCGGCTTCAACAGCTAGATTGAAAACACCGTTTGATGGATTTGGAAACACTTCTAAATTCCATCCAGCAAGGCTATTTTCGTTGACTGATACTGTTACTTCAGTAGCAGTTGATTCGAATACTGGACACTCCTCAAACTGTTGAACACGCACAGAATAAGCACCAGTCTCTGCTGGAACAAATGAAGACGAGGTTGCGCCTTCAATCTCTTCACCGTTCACATACCACTGGTATGACATCGCCATGTCAATACAATTCAGTGTGCCTAATGTATTCACAACCTGAGGTACGAACTTCGTAAGATTGCTAAAGCGGATATAACAAGGGAAATCCAAGCTATCGATAAAGCCATTTCTATTGTTCTGTCTGGTTTGAACGTATTCGTTGCGAGCGATCTCTGAATTATCAGGTAAATCACCAAAGTGCCATTGCTTGATAACATACTCCATTTGACCGTAAGGAATCAAGAATGAAATCTGTTCTGGGAAGCTAAAATCTTCGCCAGGTGCGTTGTTCTTCACCGCCTGATACATCAATGCGCGAGCAACATCACCTTTGATGGAAGCTCTAGGCTCATATACAGTTTGATTGAAGGAATTATTTCCAAGTTGACAGTCTCCATATACATCTGTTGGTGTCACTACCTCTCCGTATGGGTAGTTGCTGCGAACAGCATTGCATTCCACTTGGTTTACAGGGAATAAATTGTGAAGGTCAGAATACTCAGGACGATCTTCGAAGTCTGCCTCCAAATAAGTTGGCATCCAGCTTTGTGGGAATGAGTGTTCACGGCTGATGATAGCTGATCCTGTACCAGTCCAGAATTGGAATCCAGCTTCATAAATCTGCACATCACCTGAATATTGGCACTCTACTGCATTAGCGCTGATACCAGCAGTAGTGATGGTGTCTTTTACGTAAAACTCGTTGATAAGAGTGCTGATATAGTTGCTATAGAATATCTGAAAATAGTTTGACGGCTCAAGCTTCGCTGTAAGCTGGCTTACAAAGTTCGGATCATTGTGGTTCAAACCAGCATAGTAAGATCCAATGTTTGGGTTGAGTGTTGTTGCAATAGCTGTCGTTGGATTTTCTGTAAGATAATTTTCAAATCCTACTGGTCCATTTACTGGGAATACCGCAAAGTGGTAGCTTGTAGAAGCCTCTATCTCGCGAGCGTTGAATGTTCCAGCTTCACCTGCATATACTACTTGAGCGCCTCCGATCCATTGACCTCTAACGTAGGTCATGTTATCAGTTGGAGCTTCTGTAACTGGTGCACCTTTTTTACGAAGCACAACAAAGCGCTCTGCGTCAGAAGTTCCTTGAGTTACATTGACATTAAAATCCCAAGAAGAAACGTTGCTGAATCCCAAAGTACCAGCAGCAGCAGAAGGTTCTGTGGCTGCAGTTCCGCTAATAGCGTAGATGTTGATGATGTAAGGATTCTCAGTAGCATCATTATTTTCAAAAGTGAGCGTGCAGAAGCGTGAGCCCGTGCCTACAGGAGTGAACGTCAAATCGAATGAAGTAGAACTTCCTGGATCGACTGAGTTTCCATTATCAAAAGGAGAAACGGTAAACTGATCGGCGTGAGGACCATCCACTGCAAGTGTAGGTATTTCGAGAACACCATCATTACCAAGATTTTCAATAGTAATGGTTGTTGTAGTAGCATTACCGATGAAAAGTGTGGTAGTGCTAGGAACGTTATTTCCACCTGAAGTGATGTTGATTTCCTGCTCGGTACCTGCAACAGGTAGCGCCAAAGAAATTTCATCCAATGCTACGTTATTACCTGAAACTTTATTGGTAAAAAACCAACGAATGAAGCGGGTTGTAGGAAGAGGTGTATCGTTGTAAGTAGTAAAAGCTGCTGATGGCAAAGCCGCATCTACAAAAGCTCTGAGAGTGGTCCAGCTAGAACCATCTGCAGACTCTTGAACGGTAAATGATCCAGCAAAATCACCAACGGTATTCTGTGCCTTCATAGTATAAGTTAATGCGCCTGGCTCTTCGATAATCTCCAACAACACGAATTCTCCCGTGTTGTCTAGTCGACAAGCAGATCCGACAAAACCGTTCGCGTAGCGTGTGTTTCCAGACCCTAAAGATTCTGTCCAACCGGCTGGTGTTGCCACATCAAAACTCCATGATGCTGGCAAAATAGCCTGAGCGCTGGCTGATAATGCGACGATTGCAACTGTAACAAACGCGAGTGCTCCTTTAAAAAATTGATTTGTTTTCATTATGATGTAATTGATCTTATTTCAAATTAAAAAGTAAAGTTAAGTCCAACATTCCAGCGGAATCCCATTCCGAAGAAAACTTCAGCCGAATTGATATCGAAGCTTGCGCCGTTGGTGGCATCGGTTACAAATTTCTCGTCTGTAATATTGATGAGATTCAGACGAAGACCGGCTCTGTATTTTTTAAATACTTTGAGCGAGTAGCCCATATTTAGGTCTACGGTATAGTAGGAAGGCATTTCCCATGATTGACGACCTGCGTTGTCACCACGTAATGTTTCGGGGTTGAAGTCAGAGAAATTATCCGTGAAATATGTAATTCTCGGCTTGAAATAAAGTCCTTTTATAGGCTCATAACGCACACCAAGGCTCACTTGTGTTTGAGCAGCATCGCCCACCTTAACGCCGCGAGCGTCAAAATCCACTTCACCAACAGGATTGCCAATTTCATCAAGAATTACAGCATTATTTTTTGACTGCCATCTCCAATCACCCAAAGAAATTACCCCTTCAATAGTGAGTTTGTCGTCTAGAAGGTACTCAGCTTCAAACTCAACTCCTGTATGGCGCGCCCTCATGCCTGGTACGAAAGCTAAGAAAGTTTCAGTTCCCGTAGTGATTGGAACTGTAGTTGGTCTATTATTCCAAATAGTATAGTATCCATTAAACGAAAATCGAAGACCCTTTTGTGAAATGAGGTAGCCAAGTTCAGCGGAGGTAATTTCCTCATTTTCTATATCTCTGTTTATAGTAGTCGTTACACCATTGTATACGTTCTGGATTAGTTGAGCTCTGTTCAAAAAACCTGCATTTGCAAATATGCTTTGGCGTTTGTTGATTTTGTATTTGAATCCGGTTTTTGCTGTGTATCCAAAAAATCTCTGCCAGCCCGATTCAGGGTGGTTGCCCTCTGCATCTTTCAACCCAAATAGATTCACACGGTTGTATTCATTTTGTGACGCAGTGACATTTACAAATGCAGACCATTTTTCCTTATCCACTTCACCTAGCAAGAACGTACCATAATTGATAACAACGCTGCTGATATTATAATTGATTTTATCCCCTTCTCTAAATACGACTTTCGAAGGATTGTTGGCGTCCCGACTTTGAATACTCGGAATATGCACATAGTCTGCTCCAAGCAAATCGAAGACTTCTTGGTAGCGTTGTACGACATAATATCTTGCATCGACTCCCCCAGAAAGCTCTACACCTTCGTTTAACTTATACTTGAACGTGGACAACAATCCGTACCATCTGTGACTGTTCACTGATGATTGCAAATAGTAAGTGGCTTTGTATTGATTGACGTCATTTACAACGTTCAAGTCATAAGGATAAACGGGAGGAAGAAATGGCACAGACTGGACGGGTTTGGTATTTCTATCATACATAAACTGGATGTCCAACTGTCCTGTTTCTGGATCGATTTGACTATTATTTAGACGAGTTCCGCCGCCGTCTCCGAAAGAAAAATATACGATATTACTCAATGCAAATTTTTCATTTGGCGCCCAGAAATGTTTTAAGTTCCCGATAGGCTTATGATAATAATTTAACCTTGAGTTGAACACTTCTCTCGATGCTCCGGGTTCATTGCGATCACGTCTCAAGAAGCCCCATTCAGAATTGTAACGAAGCCCTTGGTCTACAATCTGTCCGGGTAATGGATCGCCGGTTTGTCCCAATTCTCTTGCAAAATCGAGATCATAGGTCTGCATTGGCTGACGCCCGATTCTTTGAAAATGCTCTTGAGGACTTCCCATCGTGGAAAGCGAAAAACTATGTTTCTTAAACTCCTTTTGAATTTTAATAAAATAGAAAAACTGTTCACTTCCCAATTGCTCTACCCAGCCATCATTCAAGCGATAAGAGAACGCTGCCGTCACACCAAAACCACCCTTTAGTTTTCCTGTGTTGATGCCAATCGAGTTTCGAATATTGTTGTTGTTACCTAATTCAGATGAAACAGTGATTTGTCTTTTTTGATCAATTCCTTGTGAGAGGATATTGATAGAACCACCGATAGCAGGCACTGCAAGCTTTGAAGCGCCAAGGCCTCGCTGCACTTGTACTTTTTGAGTGACATTGTCTAAACCAAACCAATTCGACCAATACACCCATCCGTTTTCCATGTCATTCATTGGAATACCGTCTACCATAACTGAGACGTTTCTTTGATTAAATCCACGAATATTGACACGTGCATCTCCGTCACCACCTCCCGATTGCGTCGCATAAACACCTGGGGTTGTATTGAGTACTAGAGGAAGATCTTGAGTGCCTAATTCCTCTCTAATCTTTATGGCGCTGATATCGGAAAAGGCAACTGGTGTTTTTCTGTCGACAGCAATATCTGCAATAATTTCCACCTCTTTCAGATCAGAGCTTTCCATTTTTATTTCTAAAAAAATAGGCTTGCCTGAGACCGCGATGTCCTTTGAATAGTCGGCAAATCCGACATACCTCACAGTGATTTTGTAGGTACCAGAACTTAAATTCAGAGTGAAATTGCCGTCTAAATCGGTAACCGCTCCTTTGCCTTCGGCATAAAATACCGTTGCGCCGATAAGCGTTTCTCCGGAGTAGGCATCTTTAACCACACCATTTACTGGGATTTGAGCGAATAAAATTTGAGTGCTGAGGAGTGCAATGAAAGAGATAAGGAATCTCATGCTGGTCAAGTTTGGTAAAGGAATGAAGCAAAAGAAAGGGGCTTTTCAACCCCTTTCAAAATTTCTTATTTGTACATCAATTTTTGATAGTTTCGACTACCGTCTTCAAACTCCATGAGTATCATGTACATTCCTGGAGCTACCTCAGGAAGTTCGATCGTTTGATAATTTGAGTTGATGAATTCTCTTTCGCGAACTACTTGACCATTTGCATTTACTAGAGTAAAGGCAACCATCTTCGCCGCGCTTTTCAACACCAAACTTCCACCTTGGAAAGGATTAGGAAAGACCTCGAAAGACGACTTTGGATTGCGATCTTTCACATTTGATGATTCGCAGTCACACAAGTGAAATCCTAAGTTGGTAAAGGTGTTTACTTGCAAACTATCCCATTCAAGACTTGGGTCAAACACTGAAGGTGAAACGCTAACGCCGCGCAATACACTTTGCTTTCTAATGAGTGTATTGTCCTCTGTCCACCAACGTGTATTGGGGTCGCCAGGAACAGCCCATCCACCACCTGGATCTTCACCTGTCTTACCAATCATATCGATTAGCACCGAATTATTTTTAACCAAGTAGAAAGCATCATCTCCGTTAAAATAGAAAGGAGAATTTGACTCTACATAATCTGGATTTACTAAAGTATCTGCTACAGCGAGCAATTCAGGGAAAACAGCGATATCCACTCCAATGGCATTGGGGTCTGTTTTATCCAGAACAAAGACTTTTGTTTGATAAGGCTCAATGATTCCCGTAATAGGCAATAACATGGGAATAGCATTTCCATTTCTCTCGCGACCCATAGCATATATAGGATTGCTTGTAGTGCCGAGGTTGATGGGTTGTGAGGAAGCGTTGTACAACTCAATAGCTTTATTGTTATTGGTACCTTCCACATACTCTGAAATGATCAAATCAGAGCAATCTTGGGCTGCAGAGGCCAATGCTGCTAAAAAGCCAAATGCAGTGAGTAGATTTTTTTTCATTTATATTGAATTTATAAATTCTAAATTGGGGCTACAAATGTAGCTACTCAGATTCAATCGAATGAACTTTTGTTTAAAATCTACTTAGTCTTTGTGTTACCACAACCTTAAGTATTATGCGCGAATTAATTTTCCATTCAAAATATCAGTGTTTTCAACATGTTTAAAACAAAAATTGTATATTTCGGCCTAATTTGGGAGGACTCATGCGACCTTTTAGCTTGTCTCTTAGTCTTCCACTATAACCTTAACATCGTAAAGATCAGCGCATTAAGACCACGTTTTATTATGCAAACCAAATTATACCGTATTCTAGGCAGTATTTTCCTACTTTTTCTTTCCCTTCAAGCCTACAGCTCTCAAATTTTAGGAGGAAACATTACTTGGACTTGCCTCGGAGGAGACCAATATGAAATAACCTACACTCAATATAAAGACTGTTTCGGTTCTACAGCAGCTCTTTTGACTGAAAACGTTTTTTTCTTTCCAACTGGCTGCTCTGCGGCACCGTTTTCTATTGATTTACCATTCTTTTCAGAAACAGAAGTATCTGAATTATGTGCAACTGAACTCCAGAACAGCACTTGTGAGTGGTATTTCGACAACAATGCATTGGGAGGATTGATTCCCGGTGTAGTGCGCGTCGTCTATCGCGGAATCGTGACTTTGCAGCCCGGCTGCACCTACACAGCAGTCTGGAATGAAAACAACTGGTATTATTTCAACAACATGGACACAAGCGCTCTTCCGGCGGCATGGATTAGTTCAACCATTGATACCAACACCTGCACTTCCTCACCGACCCTCGGAAGTAATATTTTCCCATATGAATGTATAAACAGCGGGGTTGTGAATAACACTACTACTGCAGGCAACACTGCAGGTCTTACCATTACATATAGTCTCGGCGTACCTCTAACAACAGCAGGTAGTGCTAGCGCAAGCGCGCCAGTACCTAATTATACCCCACTTCCCGGCCTGACAGTGAATGCCACTACTGGAGCGATCTCCTTTAATACAGCGGGGACATTAGTTGGATTCTACAGCATTCCCATCACCATGACTATTACGAGCGGTGGAAACCCTGTTGGCGTTGTAAATTACTCTACAGGAGTGCTTATTAGAGATTGTGCTACTACACCAACTGACTTTTCGGTTCCAGAGATTCAGAGTTTGACTTTCGGAACTGCCGAAGGGGGCAATACAATCGGAGTTTGCGTGGGAGATTCACTTCGGTTTAATGTGCAAGCGGTGAATTCGAATCCCATTCGAGGAGTCACTATTTCAGCCACTTTTCCACCAGCTTTAGCTCCTGGCAACCCGCAGATTTCTCAAAGTAGTGTGAACCCAGCAAATGCGAGTATTTTCATGAATACTACGGACGCAATGGTAGGAACGCATACAATAACCTTGAACGCGGTAGATGACGCATGCGTATTGCCTGGTTCAGACGTAATGACTGTTACAGTAAATATTTACCCTAATCTTTCACTCAGTGTTACAGATACTACGATATGTCTCGGAGAGCCTGTATCAGTGACCGCTTTTGGAGGCACAAACTTCACTTGGACTGTCTTATCTGGGGATAATAGCCCTGGTATATTGGGCAACGGAGCTATTCAAAATCTGAGCACAATAAGCACTGACACCGAAATTCAAGTCACTCTAAACGGTGTGCCTGCGCAATGCAATGCAACAGAAATTCTCGATGTTGACGTTTCTCTTCAAAGCATTAACCAGTCAATTACTAATGAGTCTTGTATTCAAAATGACGGCTCTATTGATTTGACTGTAGTTGGAGGAATAGGTCCTTACACTTTCGCATGGGACAACGGAGCAGTGACAGAAGATATCAGTGCTTTGCCAGATGGAAATTATTGCGTCACCGTTACCGATACAGGGGTTCCCAATTGTACCGCTAATGTTTGCGCAACTGTAGTGGATTCTCCTCTTCCCGGGGGTACTATAAATATTGCAGGAGCAAACAGCACTACAATTTGTAATGGTGGAAGCGCTGCGATCACTTTCACACTTACAGGAAACGGACCGTGGACAGTAAATGGTACGGGAGCGGGAATTGCATGGCCGCTTAATATTGCAGCCTCGCCATTCACGGTGAATGTGTCTCCTACAACCACCACAACCTACACACTCACGAGCGTATCGTATACGAATACCCCTGCTTGCGTCACCCCTGTTAACGTCCCAGTGACGGTTACAGTGCGCCCATTGGTAACCGCAACTTTTGCGCCTGCTGGTCCAATATGCGTTGGCAACTCCTCTCCCATCACGGTGAATATCAGTCAACCAGGCTCATTTAATGTGACTTGGAATGCTAGTGTTCCAGACCCAGTGACGGCACCCAACCTTCCCGCTGCGCCTTGGTCAAACGGACAGGTGCTCAACGGTGTAAACCCAGCGCAAACCACTGTTTATACTATCAGTGACGTTCAATACACCACATTACCGTTTTGCTCTAATCCGCAAAACAACCCAATGACCATCACCGTAAATCCATTACCAACGGTGAATTTGACAGGAGGTACTACCATATGTACAGGTGGAAATACCAACCTTCAGGTAGATTTGACTGGCACACCTAACTGGTCGATCAATGGCACTGGTGCGGGCGTAACTTGGCCCGTTAATGCCATTGCAGCATCACCTTTTCAATTAAATGTAACACCTGCGGCAACCACTACCTATTGCGTTACCTCCGTAACGGATGGTAACGGATGTACAGCAGCGGGACTAAGTATTTGTCAAACCGTAACTGTCACAAACAACGTTACACCCTCGGTCACAATAGCTGCATCCACGGCAACTACTATATGCGCTGGCACACAAGTGACATTTACTGCAACACCTGTTAATGGTGGTGCCACACCAACGTATCAGTGGTTTGTAAACGGTATTTCTCAAGGCGCCGCATCGATAACGAATACCTTTACCTATACTCCCCTCAATGGACAGAGTGTAACGTGTACAATGACCACAAGTTTATCTTGTAATACAATACCAACTGCCAACAGCAATGCTCTCGTATTCACTGTGAACCCTGTAGTAAATCCAACTGTGACGATCAATGCTCTGCCAGCAGGTGCTATCTGTGCGGGAACATCAGTCACATTCACAGCAGTACCTAATAATGGCGGCATGGCACCTACCTATCAGTGGCTATCAGGTGGCACACCTATCGCTGGGCAAACAGGAAATACCTATACAAGCACAACCCTTACAAATGGACAAGTAATTACAGTTCAAATGACCAGTAGCGCCGCATGTCCTACACCAGCAGTGGCGACTAGTGCTCCAGTAAATATGACTGTGAATCCAGTTCTCATTCCTTCGGTTACAATCGCTGCTGCACCTGCAGGTGCTGTTTGCGCAGGCGCAAACGTTACCTTTACAGCAACACCAACCAATGGAGGCCCTGGTGTTTCATATCAGTGGACTGTAAATGGAATTAATGTCGGTGCCAATAGCGCCACATTCTCCAGCACCACGTTGAATAACGGAGATAATATTCAAGTCACTATTACTAGCAATGCCTTGTGCGCGGCTCCTGTCACAGCCAGCAGTAATATCATCTCTGCCACTATCTCACCACTTGTGACACCTTCTGTTACTATTGCCCCTGGCACAGCGGGCGCTCTTTGTGCTGGCGCCAACGTAACCTATTCGGCAACGCCCATTAATGGCGGGGCAGCTCCAACATACGCTTGGTATGTAAATAATGTATTGCAACCTGGTAATACCGGAAATAGCTTTACACTCAATGCGCCGGTGAACAATACCACTGTGTACGTGATAATGACTTCTAATGCCACGTGTTTAACACAAGCAACTGGAACGAGTGCTACTGCGACAATCGTTGTAAATCCATTACCCACAGCCACCTTTGCGACCGGAGCCACTATATGTGCTGGTCAAAATGCTAACCTCACCATCAACCTCACTGGTACTGGGCCGTTCAATAACCTTCAAGTATGGAACACTACCGCTGCGGCACCTGTACAAACATTCAATGCCCAAGCGGGCCCAACGGTAACATTTAGCACAGGGACGGCTGGAACGTATTTTATCAGTGAAGTGAATGATGCTAACTGCCCAAACACTGCGAACTCTGCTCAGGTAACTGTTGTGGTGAACGCATTGCCAACAGCTACCTTGAGTGCATCTACTTCAATCTGTGCAAATGGCACTCACAATTTCAACATTACTTTCACAGGAGCTGCTGACTATGATTATTTCGTGCAGACACCTGCCAACGCCGTGCCGCAAGGACCATTTAATTCTGTTACGAATAATGCAGTTTTGGCTGGTAACCCGGCGTTCCCTGGAAATTACCTTGTAACGTCTGTAACTGACAACAATGGATGTGTGAGTAGTGCCGCTTCCAACACTTCGGTTCTTACTGTAAACCCATTGCCCACAGCGGTCTTTGATGCAAATGCCGCCATCTGCGCAGGCCAAACTCACCCATTCGACATCACCTTTACTGGGACTGCACCATATACCTACAGCGTTCAAACACCAACAGGAATTGTCAACCCAGCCGCATTCGCGGGACCAGGAAATACCACTGTATTTAATGCAACGACCGCAGGTAATTATTCCGTTCAGACAGTGACGGATGGAAACAACTGTAGCATGGCTGCTGCAAGCCCTGCAGTGACCTTAACGGTAAATCCATTGCCTACTGCCACCTTCAGTGCAAATGCAACTGAATGTGATGGTACCTGTCATGACTTCACCATTACATTGACTGGAACTGGGCCTTGGACATTCAACATCAACACACCCAACGGTCCTGATGCAGCCAATCCGCATACATCAGCTACCAATAGTTATACTTACTCCGCCTGTGACGCCGGGAACTACACTGTTTCTTCAATCACTGATGATGGAACCAATTGTACCAACAACACACCAAGTGCTGCGGCCACAATCACATTGATTCCTCTACCATCTGCTAGCTGGGCCAATGGAAATGTTTCGTTCTGTGAAAATGATGGTGTTAACGTTGATGTTGATTTGATCGGCACAGCACCGTTCGCTATTACAGTCAATGGTGCAATTTGGAATGAGCCCACAACCTCGCATACTGAATTTATTTCTATTGCAAACACTTATTGCATTGAGCAGGTAGAAGACGCCACAGGATGCGTTGCTATCATTAATGATTGTATCAACGTAACTGAGATATTATTGCCCACTATTGATGCGGGTGCCGACCTTGAAGTGTGCGCGGGGTCTGATATTATCATTGGTACTCCAGCTGTGGCCGGACAGACATATTCTTGGGCTGACCCTAATGGAATTCTAGATAACCCAACTCTTGCAGAGCCTACCGCTAACTTCGCAACCACAGGAGTTTACACATTGACACTCACATCTGTCAATGGAATTTGCTCCTTGCAGGACGATATGGAGTTGACGGTAAACGCCCTTCCAATCATCAACATCGTTGCAGACGATGAAACAATTTGTTTTGGAACAGTGGCAGAATTGACAGCTTCAGGCGCACAAACATATCTATGGGATGCAAGTCCTTCACTACTGGATATTGATACTTCAAACCCAATGAATGTGCAGCCGGCCGCAACCGAAACATTTTCGGTCACAGGTACAGATATCAATGGCTGTGAAAACACTGAAACAATCGAAATTACGGTAGCTACACCGCTTGTGGTTAATGAAGTATTCCCAACAGAACTTTGCTTCGGTGTTTGCGATGGGTCCATTGAATTGATTCCATCTGGTTCGTATGGAGGCTATGTCGTAAACTGGATCACACTTTTACCCGATTTAGATGATTATCTGGAAGAAAATCTCTGTGCTGGTATCTATCAATATATTATCAGTGATTCTGAAAACTGCTCATTTAATGGCACCATTGCAATCAACTCATTGCCACAAAACTTTATAGATGATGTGGTAATCTTACCACCAAACTGTTTTGGTGATGCGACTGGTCAAATCCAAGTAGTAGATGCCGTTGCGGTTGACTACAACGTGAGTGGCTTCCCTATATTCGAATCGAATACAACAGGAGTATTTAATAACGTTCCTGCTGGTTCTTACAACATTCTTATACTCGATAACCTAGGTTGTCCATCAGACACTTCGGTGATTGTGAACTCCGCGAACCCACAAATTTTTATTACTCCACAAATCTTCCCAGCACCATTCTGCTATGAAGAGGTTGTTCCTTTCCAGGTAACCTTGCAAGGAGGTAATGGTAATTTCAATGTCTTTTGGCATAATTGCGAAGCTATAAATTGCCTAGAAGGCGTCAATAGTCCTTTTAATTTTGTATTAACTCAGGATACTACGCTCTATGCATATGCTACTGATGTGCTCTCGGGATGTTCAAGTGATACTGTTTCCGTATCTGCGTTTTTAAATCCTCCTATAGAACTGTTGGTGCAAAACGGAACAAATGCAGTCACGATTTGTGCCGGCGAATGTGTGGATATGGTTGCTGCACTTGGCGGCGGTGCTCCTGGTTTAGGAGTAAGTTGGTATGAGGTGCCCAACCCTATTAACTCCAATCCAATTAGCAATAATCAAAATGTGACTGTTTGTCCACTTACCACGACAGCATTTTATGCTTACGCCTTTGATGGATGTACACCACCATCGTATGATACATTGACCATTAATGTGAATCCTGTGCCCGATGTAATCATTGGCTCAAGCGTGACAGAGGGATGCTTCCCTCTGAGTGTAGATTTCGTAAATGCAACAGACGCTACTTTAGTTCAATCGTGCGTGTGGAATTTCGGTAATGGTTCAGCTCAACCGGTATGTGGAGACGTTACATATGTCTATAACACTATTGGTACATTTGAGGCTTATCTTGCAGTGACGACTGTGAATGGATGCGTGGTATATGACACCTTGGATATTCCCATTACCGTATATCCTCTTCCGGAAGTAGACTTTATTTGGACGCCAAATGATGTGAGCACCATCAACAACACTGTCGAGTTCACCAATCAGAGCTTTGGTGCAAGCAGTTATGAGTGGTCATTCAGTACACTTGGAGAAAGCACTGAGTTTGATCCAGTGTTTACATTCCCTGATATTGATTTGGCAACTTATGATGTGTGTTTGATCGCTGAAACAGATTTCGGCTGTCTTGACACTTTATGTCGTCCAATTGTGATTCAAAGTGAGTTCCAAACCTTTATCCCCAACGCATTCACACCAGATGAAGATGGAAGAAATGAAGTCTTTATTCCTATCGTAAACGGTCTTGACCCAGACACATACTCGATGCGCATTTATGACCGCTGGGGAACATTGGTGTTTTTTACTACCGATCCTGAGGCTGGATGGACAGGAAACGTAAATGGTGGAGCCTATTTCGCTCAACCTGATATGTACGTCTGGAGAATCGAAGGCAAACGACTCAGCAACAGCAAGTTTGAAGTTGTTGAAGGCTACGTTCTGCTTCTACGATAATTCATAACACAATCTACTTTGTCCGCCATTGTGATTTTTTTACAATGGCGGACAACTTTTTTGTAGAGGTTTACATCATCTACTCACGTGAGGCATGACCGACAAAGAGCTCGTAAAGAATTGCATGGAAGGAAAAAGAGAGGCACAGAAACTTCTCTTCGAGCGCTATGCCGGCAAAATGCTTACGGTTTGCAAACGTTATTTTGATAATGTAGAAGAGGCAGAAGATGCGCTTCAAGAAGGCTTCATAAAGGTTTTCGAAAAGTTGCATCAATGGCAAGGCAGCGGTGCGCTTGGCGGTTGGATTCGAACAGTGATGGTTAACACAGCCCTTACTCACCTGCGAAGTTCCAAAAAATGGAAAGGCAGCACAGACATAGAAACCGCTGGTGATATTACCTCAGATGAAATGGACGCACTGTCAACAATGACAGCGGTCGAACTCTTAGGTCTTATTGCGACAATGCCCATTGGATACAGGACTATTTTCAACCTCTTTGCACTTGAAGGATATGCACACAAGGAAATTGCTGAAATGCTTGGCATTTCTGAAAATACAAGTAAAACGCAGTATTTAAAATCAAAAGATTGGTTGAAAAAAAACCTGCTAAAACAAGAGAAAGAAATTGAGCGAAGCGAATAAAAATATTGAGGATCTATTTAGAGAAAAGCTGGATAACCACGAGTCTATCGTAAGGCCCGATCTTTGGAATTCCATTTCCAGTTCTCTCCCAGCTGCTGCATCTACTGCGACAGCTATTGCATTAAAAACAAAAATTCTTATCGGCGTTGCTGCTTCGGTTATTACAGCCGCAACAGTTTATTACTTCGATACAAGCAATCAAAACGCACAACACACTTCGCCTCAAAAAACGGAGCAATCATCATCACCAGAAAATATTCAAGATAATCAGGAAGCAGCTACTGCGAATGCTGAAATAAACGCCAACAGCGCGACTGAGCCATCCAAGAAGGAGGCTGATTCGAAGGATATAGTTGCAGTGTCGTCTGAAATTCCTTTAGTTGATGTCAGCGAGCAAGTGAATACGGATTTACGCAATCTGGATTTGTATAACGCAAGAATATCGTCCGTTGTTGAAGCAACTGAGCTGAGTACCGCTATAACACCGGAAATAGATAAGCCTCATGAAATAAACGCTCTCGCTACTTCAATAGAACAAGTAGTTTCACCTGTGATGCAAGTTAAGGAAGTGGATAATAATAGTCTTCTATACTTCCTATTCAGCCCACAAAAAGCAAGTGCCTATGAATGGTGGATAGATGACAAACTCGTATCGAATAACGCCACCTTCAATTATAATTTTGAAGAAGATGGCAGCTATGAGGTACGCCTCGTAACGACCTCCACAGAAGGCACAAAATCAGAAGCAACTCAAAGTATCGAGGTATACAAAAATATTACCTTCAATTTACCCAACGCATTCTCTCCCAACGGGGATGGTATGAATGACGCCTTCAACGTTGAAAATGGGATTGAAAATTTTCAAAAAATAGATCGCCTCCTTATCCGAGATAAAAATGGAAAATCCATTTACGAATCCTCAACAAATTTTATCTGGGATGGAAGCTCAATGGATGGTAATATTTGTCCTAGTGGGGTCTATACCTACACTATATTTGCTACCGATAATAAAAACAATCCTCAAATGAAAGCGGGTAGCATTCAGCTTTTTGTTGAGTAGTGTAGCTTATATTTGAAGCCTTAATTATACCAAACATGTGCATGAGAATTGTATTCTTTTGTTTTTTCTCTCTTTTTATTTCCAATCAACTAGCCGCCCAGCTAGCGGAGGGGCAACGTTTCCACCCATCGCTTGCAGGTGCTAACTCGTGGAAATACAGCCCCGACCTATCAGAAGAGGAGCTCTATCAATACGACCGTTTGCTCTACATGAGCCGCGAAGATTGGGACATGTTTCGCACCGATTCACGATACAATGAAGATCGAGTAAAACAGATTTATAAAGAAAATAAAGGAAAACTCACGCGCGGTCTTCGTGGGGGTGGCACAGAAAAAACCAATGAAGACTGTGAATGTTGGATTGAACCAGACGCCACCTACACTGAATCAGACCCCAGCGGATGGCCCAACTCAGGTGGCGGTGGCCCTGGTGTAGACAGTTGGATAGGCCCTATTCAATTGCCCTTCAATTTCTGCTTCTTTGGTCAAAATTATAATCAAATTGCCTTGACCTCAAAAGGAACCATCGTAATGGGTCCGGCCGGTTATATCGATTGGACTCCTTCTGAATTTCCAAATCCTCTTGGAAGCGAAGATGCGAACCAATATGATCAAATCTCTGCCTTTTGGGCAGACTTCGACTTTAGAGCTACTGGTCAATTATTTTATAAAGTAACAGACGAAGCGTTTTATCTGAACTATATCGATGTTGGTTATTTCGCCAACCATGATAACTTTACGAATACTTTTCAAGTCATTCTCACCTCGGAAGACTCTGAGATTCTTGGTAATGGAAATAACGTTCAGTTTTGCTATTGCGACATGCAATGGGCACATGGCGATGTAGGCGGAGCCGGAGGCTTTGGTGGCCCGAATCCCGCAAATGTAGGTGCAGACAGAATCACTGGTGCAAACCACATTCAATACGGAAGATTTAACCTAAACAATTCCAATTACAATGGTCCATATGGAATTTCTAACGCGCAACAAGACGGTGTAAACTGGCTAGATAATAAAGTGCTCGCCTTTGATGTATGTTCTACCAATTCGAATATCCCACCTCTTCCTACAACTGCTTCCCCCACCGACACAATCTACCTTTGTCAAGGACAAGTATATGACTTGAACCTTCAGTTCCTTAGCCCCGAAGCAGGTCAGACCACTACCATCACAACTACTCAATCAGGAACGGGTCTTACAGCAAATGCTCAAAACGGAAATACAGCTACTCTTACCGCTAATTTCACCGCTGGGCCCGGTAATATTGGTATCAATACAGTAACTGTTACTGCTACAGACAATGGAGCGACAAGTCAATCCACTGTTTTAAATTTCGTTTTTGTAGTAACCAATGATACTCCCCCGAGCATAGACATTACAGGAAACCTAGGCGTTTGCGCAGGAGGCTCGACTCTCCTATCTGCTAGCCCAGGCTTCGACTCATATATCTGGAGCACCGGATGCGATACACAAGACTGCAACGTTTCACAAGGAGGAAATATAACTGTTACAGGCATTTCAGGCGATTGCGCCAGCACCGCCACAGTTTTTGTAGATGCCTCTACTTATTTCATTCCTGATTTTGTTACAGGAAACGAACCTATTTCTCTTTGCCCTGGAGTAACCCAAGAAATTTGTTTGGAAGAACAATGGCAAAGCTATACTTGGGCCGTTTACGAAGGTTATGAAGGCAATATCCCCGCTGGAGTTGCTACCAATCAGCAGTGCTTTGAATTCAGCGGAAATAACCCAGGATTTTATTCTGTTATAGTAACAGACGAAAATGGTTGTCAAGGTCTGAATATTCAAGAAGTTGTTCAAATTGAATCCTTCATTGATGAGGACAATGACGAACTATCAGGACCATATTGTAATGGCCTAGAAACAGTATCATTCACAGGTGGCTTTAGTAATCCTGCTAATGGTAACCTATTAATTTATGCTCAAGACGGATCAGCTAATGGATGGCAAGGTGCTTATCTCAATGTGGTCATAACCCACCTCGATGGAACAACAGATACATATCTCGTCACTGCTACCAATTCGTTTACAATTTCTAGCGCTCCTATCACTCTCGGTGATACTTGGACGTTTACTTATGTATCTAATGGAAACGCTACACAAGATGCCAACAACTCCTTCTGGGCTATCAATTGTAACGGAGAAATTTTCAATAGTGTCAATGAACTCGGCGCTGGTCTTACCCCTGGTTTGGTATACGAAGGTGTGAGCTCTTGCGCTCCATCCGAATTATCTGGTCAATGGACTGTGACAGGCCCTGCTGGTTGGTCGCTAACCACAGAAACGGCTTATAACCCTATTGATGCGCAAGGAGTGAGCTCGCCTAACGTATTTACTCCAGGTGATTATGGACTTTATACATTGTGTTTTACAGATCCAGAATGTAATCTTGATTACTGTTATGAATTAGAATACACCGAAGCTCCTCAATTGGTCCTTACACCCAATGCTAATGAACTGCTCTGCGGCGATGAAACCCTTGCGATGAATATTGTGGTCACAGATATCGGCGGTACAGGAGAAATCTCTTGGACTGGTAATGGCGTAGCTCCTGCTGCTAATCAGCTCTCAGCTGTGGCAGGTCCGTATACAGGATATGTGAGCTCAAACGTGCAAGTGAGTATCACCAACGGTTGTGGTTCAGACTCTGATGGATTCACTATTAACCACCAGCCAAACGTTCCTCAACCACAATTGCAAGACGCTATCATTTGTAATAATGCATCAACTACGTTTGACCCTGTTCCCAACAATCAAGACAATGCCGCACTCCAATACACGTGGACTCCAGGGAACCAAACAACCTCTACAATTAACGTTACCACACCAGGCAATTACTGCGTTACGGTTTCCAACCTTTGCGGCACATCGCAGCAAGAGTGCGCAGTGATTACTAACGTACTTCCTGCCAACGCCCCTACGCTTACTGCCAATATCCTTGAGTGTAGTGCATCGTCGGTTACGCTTTCTACCACAGTGCCTACTGGCTACTCTATTTCATGGAGCAATGGACAGTCGAACACGAGTAGCATCAATGTTGAATTCAGTGGAAATTATTGCTTCACAATAACAGACAATCAAGGGTGTAATACTCAACAACAAAGTTGTGCTAACGTGGTTATTTCAAGACCTCCAACTACTTTTGTTGGTAGCGCAGACGCTAGTTTGATTTGTCCAGCTGAATGCGAAGTGCTAGATCTTCAAGCTACCGATGCAACATCATATACTTGGGTCGCTTCATGCAGCGCACTCACACCGCTACTAGGAAATGGTAATACTGCAAATGTTTGTAGTGACTTACTACCTGCTGCGTGTCAATTCCAAACCATTCAAATTACAGGAACCGCTATCAACGTGTGTGGAGAATCATCTACTAGCTTCTTGGTAATTGCAGATGCCTGCTCCGTGAAGATTCCAAACGTTATTACACCGAATGGAGATGCCATGAACAATGCCTTCAAAATAGAAGGCCTTGAACTCTATCCAGGTTCTAGACTTCAAGTGTTTGATCGAAATGGATCGATCGTATATGAGTCAGAGAACTATGGCAACAACTGGAGCCCACGCGATCTCAACGAAGGAACTTACTTCTACGTACTAGAACTTCCATTCGGTCAGAATACACTTTTCAAAGGAACATTTACCTTATTGAAATAAGATAATTGCTACGCTGCAAAAAAGGCTGCTCACTGTAAAAAGGAGCAGCCTTTTTTAATTTACTTTGCAAGCACTGAAAAATTCAGTTACAATCATGAGCAAAATTAAAACCGCATACTTCTGCCAAAACTGTGGCACCCAAAGCCCCAAATGGGTTGGTAAGTGTCCTTCATGTGGCGAGTGGAACACATTTGTAGAGGAAATAGTGCAGAAGACAAGTGACGGTCCTGTAAAAAGCTCTTCTCGATTATCCAAACCCCGAAAAATATCTGAACTCGAATCGGAAATTCAAAATCGAATACCCGTTGTCGATCAAGAATTGCATCGTGTGCTAGGTGGCGGAATTGTACCCGGAAGTCTCGTTCTTTTTGGCGGAGAACCGGGTATCGGCAAGAGTACACTCATGCTCCAGCTCGCGCTCAAACAGCTCAACATGACAGTGCTCTATGTGAGTGGTGAAGAAAGCGAAGAGCAAATCAAAATGCGTGTAGAGCGCCTTGGCTATGACAATCCGCGCTGTTTGTTGGTAATGGAAACTTCGTTGGAAAACATCCTTCTCCACCTCGAAGAAGTGAAACCAGACTTACTAGTAATCGACTCCATTCAAACACTCACTACATCAACCATTGAAAGCAGTCCGGGGAGTGTGAGCCAAGTGCGAGAATGCACCACCAAACTTCTCAAATACGCAAAAGAAAATCACACTACGATTTTTCTAATTGGACATATTACAAAAGAAGGAACATTAGCGGGACCAAAGGTTCTTGAACACATGGTCGATTGCGTATTACAATTTGAAGGCGATCGCCATCACATTTATCGCTTGTTGCGTACTTCAAAAAATCGCTTCGGCAGCACAAACGAGCTTGGTATCTATGAAATGGTAGGGAGCGGCTTAAAAGAAGTGGCTAATCCATCTGACATACTCATCAACTCACAAAGCGATCAACTCAGCGGTACCGCCATCGCCGCTACCATGGAAGGCTTGCGTCCCTTACTCGTAGAAATTCAAGCACTCGCGAGCACAGCAGTATACGGAACACCACAACGAAGCACCACGGGTTTTGACATCCGACGACTCAACATGTTGCTCGCAGTACTCGAAAAAAGATGCGGCTTTCGCCTTGCGATGAAAGATGTATTCCTGAACATCGCTGGAGGAATGCGACTCGAAGATCCCGCCATGGATCTTGCGGTAATCACCGCAATCTTATCAAGCAGCGAAGACATCGCAATCCCGCGCTCCGTTTGCTTCGCTGGAGAAGTAGGTTTAAGTGGCGAAATTCGCCCTGTCACGCGAATTGATCAACGCATCAATGAAGCGGCAAAATTGGGTTTTGAAGAAATTTATATTTCCAAATACAACAAAGGAATCAGCGAACACAAAGGAATTCGTGTGGTGCTTGTTGGTAAAGTGGAAGAATTATTTAGTAATTTATTCGGTTAATCTTAAAACTCTTCGAATAATCAAGACTTTCCTCAGCCTCATTGGATAGTTAAGTTAAACTTTTAGGAACTAAAAAAAACCCTCACTTTGGTTACATTTGTGCCTATGAGTGGCCTAGCAGACGCATATTTTGATCAGCTCCCAGAAGATCGCAAACCTGCAATGAATCAATTGCGCTTAACAATCAAAAAAAATCTTCCCAAGGGATTTGTAGAGTCTTTTGACTGTAAAATGCCGGGGTTTTCGGTGCCGCATAGCCTTTACCCCGAAGGCTATCACTGCGACCCTAAAATTCCGCTGCCATTTGTTAGCATTGCCTCGCAAAAAAATTTCATTGCCCTGTACCACATGGGAATGTATGCCAACCCATCATTACTCAAATGGTTTGAAGAAGAATTTCCCAAGCACAGCAAAACCAAACTGGACATGGGTAAAAGCTGCATTCGCTTTAAAAAACCAGATGCCATCCCATTCGATTTAATCGCCGAATTGATGACTAAGATGACACCACAAGATTGGATTCAACTTTATAAAAAAGCATTTAATAAATAGCATTCAAATAAGATGAAACTCACAGATTTTATAGCAGCATACAACCCCAAAAAACTTCACCGACCATACATGATCGCCGAAGCTGGGGTAAATCACGAAGGTTCCATGGAACTCGCGAAACGCTTGATTGACGAGGCAGCAGAAGGCGGAGCGCAAGCGATCAAATTTCAAACTTACAAAGCCGAAACCATCGCGAGTAAAGACAGCCCTTACTATTGGGATATCACAAAAGAACCAACACGCAGCCAGTTCGAACTTTTCAAAAAATATGATAAGTTTTGGAAGAAAGAATATGAAGAACTTGCGCGCTATTGCGAAACAGCAGGCATTGAATTCATGAGCACGCCTTTCGATGTAGAGAGCGCTACCTTCCTCAATGATCTCATGTCTGTTTTTAAAATTTCAAGTTCTGATCTTACAAATTTGCCATTCATTGAGTATCAATGCAAATTTGGAAAACCAATTATTCTCAGTACTGGCGCGGCTTACAAGTGGGAAGTGATGCAGGCAGTAGAAACAATAGAAAGCTTCGGCAATCCATTGGTCTTGATGCATTGCGTATTAAACTATCCCACCATGGATGAGAATGCCAACCTCGGAATGATCAAAGATATGATTCGTCTTTTCCCAGATACCGTTCCGGGATATAGCGATCACACATTACCCAAAGACATGCACTCATGTGAAGTGGCAACTTTACTCGGCGCTGCCGTAATTGAAAAACATTTTTCTCACGACAAAACGCTTCCTGGTAATGATCACTATCATGCCATGGATAAAGAAGATTTGAAACACTTCTGGAAGCGCATGGATCGCACGTTTGAACTGATGGGCACATTCGAAATGACCGCTCTTGAAAGCGAAGCTCCTGCACGAGCGAATGCTCGAAGAAGCCTTGTAGCAGCGCGTTCCATTCCAGCAGGAAAAATAATCGATGGGGCCGACCTCACTTGGAAAAGACCAGCCTCTGGCATTTCACCAAAAGAAATAAAAGTAGTAATAGGCAAAAAAGCCTCCCGCACAATCGAAGAAGATGAAGTGATGAAGTGGGATATGATTCAAGCATAATTCAAAATGAGATATACACAACTTAGTAGCGAACATTATATCGCCAATAGAAAAAGATTTGCATCGCAACTTCAACGTGGCGCCCTCGCCATCTTTTGCAGCAATGATATCTACCCTACCAGCGCTGATGGTCACATGCCTTTCAAACAAGCAAGCGATATTTTTTATCTATCTGGTGTAGATCAGGAAGAATCCATTCTCGTGATTTTTCCGGATGCTTTTACTGCTGCGCAAAAAGAAATTTTATTCTTAAAAGAAACCAGCGAACACATCGCCATTTGGGAAGGTGCAAAACTTACTAAGGAGCAAGCCCGCGCACAGACCGGCATTCAGAATATTCAATGGGTAAAAGATTTTGAAAAAATCATTCACGTATTGCTCAATGAAGTTTCATCCGTGTATCTCAACAACAACGAACACACGCGTGCGCACATCGAAGTAGAAACACGTGAGATGCGATTCTCAAAATGGTTTCGCGCTACCTATCCTCACTATCGTGTAGAACGTGCCGCGCCTATCATGCACGCTCTTCGCGCAGTGAAAGACGGCGAAGAAGTAGCGCAGTTACAACGCGCCATAGACATCACTCGCAGCGGATTTGAGCGGGTATTGAAAATGCTCAAACCCGGTGTGATGGAATATGAAATCGAAGCAGAATATGCGCATGAATTCTTGCGCAATGGTTCGCGTGGCTTCGCATACACTCCCATCATCGCTTCTGGACTCAGTGCTTGTGTTTTGCACTACATCGACAATGACAAGCCCTGTAAAGATGGCGACGTAATCCTCATGGATGTGGGAGCTGAATATGGCAACTACAATGCAGATATGACGCGCTGTGCACCAGTTTCTGGAAAATTCACTCCTCGTCAAAAAGACGTTTACAATGCTGTGCTCCGCGTGATGAAAGGCGCCACTGCATTGCTCAAACCAGGAGTTTATCTTCAAGACTACCACGTTCAAGTGGGAGAATTGATGACCAAAGAATTGGTCGATCTCAAACTCATCAGTTTGGACGACGTGAAGGCGGCACCGAAAGACTGGCCAGCTTATAAAAAATACTTCATGCACGGCACTTCACACTTCCTCGGATTGGACGTACACGATGTGGGCGATTGGACAAAGCCCGTGCAAGTGGGCAATGTCTTCACCGTAGAACCAGGCATCTATATCCGAGAGGAAAACCTCGGTATTCGTCTTGAAAACAACATCGTGATCACAGCCAATGGCAACGACGACCTCTTTAAAGACTTCCCATTGGAAGCGGAAGAGATTGAAGCTGTGATGAACCGATAGGCAGATAAGACAACATTTTAATATCTTTGCATCAGTATAATATACGCTTATACTTATGAAGAAATTATATAACACCGTGGACAAGCGCGTCTTACGGGAGCGCATTGCTCAAAGCACCGAACCTCGCACTACGGTATCTTTTTACCAGTATGCCAAGATCGAAAATCCACAAGAATTTCGTGACGCACTATTTCTAAAATGGTCTGAAATGGGCGTCCTAGGCCGCACCTACGTGGCACATGAAGGTATCAATGCTCAGATATCATTGCCGTCCAATCGATTCGAAGAATTCAAAACACATCTTTACTCCATTCCATTCCTCAACGGCATCCGACTCAACACTGCTGTAGAAGACAATGGAAAATCTTTTTTTGCGCTTCGCTTAAAAGTGCGTGCAAAGATTGTTGCTGACGGCATCGAAGACCCCGAATTCGACCCATCCAATACTGGAAAATATCTCAGCGCAGAAGAATTCAACGCAAAAATGGCCGACCCGAATACCGTGGTAGTCGATATGCGCAACCACTATGAATCGGAAGTGGGACACTTCGAGGGAGCCATCCTACCTGACGTAGATACCTTCCGCGAAGAGTTAAAAGTGGTTGAAGACATACTTGCAGAAGACAAAGACAAACAAGTGTTGATGTATTGCACGGGAGGCATTCGTTGTGAAAAAGCCTCCGCATATATGAAGTACAAAGGCTTTGAAAACGTTTACCACCTCGAAGGCGGCATCATAAAATACGCGCGCGACATCAAAGAAAAAGGATTACAGAATAAATTTCGCGGAGTCAATTTTGTGTTCGACGAGCGCATGGCCGAGCGCATCGGCGACGAAGTGATTGCCTCGTGTCACCAGTGTGGCAAGCCTTTCGACATTCACACCAACTGTGCAAATCTCGCCTGTCATATTCTCTTCATTCAATGTCCTGAATGCAAAACGAAATATGACAATTGCTGTTCTGAAGAGTGCCAGCACATCTATCACTTGCCGGAAGAAGACCAACGTGCCATTCGCAAAGGCAAGAAGACCGAGCGCAATGTATTTCGCAAAGGCCGCGCGCATCACTTGCGCCAAGATGAACAAGAATCTCAATCAAAATAATTGGTTGTGACCAACGCACAAAAAATAAAGCAATTCGCTAAAGAGCTTGGCTTTTCTTTTTGTGGAATTTCGAAAGCAGAATTTTTAGAGGAAGAAGCGCCACGCCTTGAAACGTGGCTCCAGCAAGGCATGCACGGCAAGATGAGTTATATGGAAAATCATTTTGACAAGCGCCTCGATCCACGATTGCTCGTGCCGGGAGCGAAGTCAGTGGTGTCATTGCTGTTTAATTATTATACTGAAAAAAAACAAAATGCTGACGCTCCGAAAGTGAGCAAATACGCTTTTGGCGAAGATTATCACTACGTAGTCAAAGACAAACTTCATCTTTTTTTACAAAAAATAAATGATGAAATAGGAGCTGTGGCGGGCCGCGCCTTTGTGGACAGTGCACCCGTATTGGATAAAGCGTGGGCGAAGAAAAGCGGTTTGGGATGGATTGGAAAAAACGCCAATCTCATCAACAAAGGACACGGTTCTTTTTTCTTTATTGCTGAATTGATCATCGACCTCGAGCTGGATGCAGATGGTCCTGTGAAAGACTATTGCGGCACCTGTACTGCCTGTATCGACGCCTGTCCTACCGACGCCATTGTAGAACCTTATGTAGTGGATGGAAGTAAATGCATCTCATATCTCACCATCGAATTGCGCGATGCTATTCCGTTAGAATTTAAAAATAAAATGACCGAATGGGCATTCGGTTGTGACATCTGCCAAGACGTGTGTCCGTGGAATCGTTTTTCAAAACCGCACCAAGAGTCGCGTTTTGAAGCCTCAGACGATTTTTTAGGAATGAAAAAAAATGACTGGGTAGAAATGACCGAAGAAGTATTTACCCAAAGGTT
>JBILSZ010000106.1:0-8912 GCA_044371755.1 Flavobacteriales bacterium
CATGTACATTCACCGTAATAGTAATCGATGACGAAGCTCCTGAGATTACTTGCCCAGCAAACATCACAATAACTAACGATGCTAACGCTTGTGACGCTGCTCTTATAGTACCTGCGCTTGTGGCAGACGATGAGTGTGGTATCGCTACAATTGTAAATAACTACAATGGAACGGCAAATGCATCTGATACGTATCCGGTGGGAATCACGACTGTAGAATACACTGTCACAGATATTCACGGCAACGTTTCTACATGTACATTCACCGTAACAGTAATCGATGACGAAGCTCCAGAAATAATCTGCCCGACAAACATTACGATATCAAATGACGCAAACGCTTGTGATGCATTTGTAATTGTCCCAGCAATCAATGCCGTGGATGAATGCGGCATCGCTTCTATAGTAAATGACTATACGAATATTGCCGATGCATCTGGTACATATCCTGTGGGAACTACGACCGTTGAATACACTGTAACAGATATTCATGGTAATGTATCAACTTGCACATTCACCGTAACAGTAATCGATGACGAAGCTCCTGAAGCGATCTGTCCTTCTGATATCACTGTCTCCAATGACGCTAATGAATGTGAAGCAATGGTAGCTGTTCCACCAATTGTAGTGAGTGAAGAGTGCGGCATTCAATCAATTACCAATGATTACACTGGTACAGATAATGCTTCTGGTATTTACCCAGTGGGCACTACTCAAGTTGAATACACCGTTACCGATATCTACGGCAACATTTCTACTTGCACAATCAACGTGATTGTTCTAGATGACGAAGCACCAGAAATTACATGTCCTTCAGACATTACCATAAATAATGACGTTAATGAGTGTGCTGCTTTTGTAGATGTATCTCCATTGGCAGCTGCAGATGAATGCGGTGTTGCAACCATTACAAACAACTATAATGGCAGTGCCAATGCGTCCGATACCTATCATGTTGGAACTACCGTGGTGGTGTATACTGTGACAGACATACATGGAAATGTATCGACCTGCTCATTCAACATAACTGTAGTCGATAATGAAGCACCTTCATTCGAGTGTCAAGAAGAAATTACAATAAATAGTGAGCTCGGATTATGCAATGCAAGCGTAACGGTGAATGAACCAATTGTGACCGATAACTGTGCTGTAGCCTCGGTAGTTAATGATTACAATGGCACTAGCAATGCAACAGATATTTATCCTGTAGGAACTACAATTGTTACTTGGACAATCACAGATATCCATGGAAATACATCTTCATGTATTACAATAGTAAACGTGGTTGATAATGAATTACCAAATCTCGTCTGTCCACCAACTATAACTGTAAATAACGACCCGGCTGCTTGTGGAGCACAAGTGACTATTGATGTGCCTAATACAAGTGATAACTGTGGCGTGTTAAGCGTGGTTAATTCAATAAATGGTACAGACGATGCTAGCGGCTTCTATCCGATTGGTACAACCAACGTAACTTGGACTGTAACAGACATAA
This sequence comes from Flavobacteriales bacterium, assembly GCA_044371755.1. Taxonomy (GTDB): domain Bacteria; phylum Bacteroidota; class Bacteroidia; order Flavobacteriales_D; family Sanyastnellaceae; genus JAIXWP01. Next base: position 1,498 of record JBILSZ010000106.1, read on the forward strand.
ATAACAACGTCACCACATGTATCACCACAGTTGAAGTTGTGGATGCAGAAATTCCAACTATCATCTGTCCACTCGACATCATCACTAATAATGACCCAGGCAATTGCTCAGCAGTAGTGCTTTATAATGCTCCTGTCTTTGCTGATAATTGTACCAATTCTTCTGTTGCTATAGTAGAAGGTTTAACTAGTGGTTCCGCTTTCCCTGTCGGTGTTACTACTGTTACTTATGAAGTCACAGATGCATCAGGAAATACTGCAACATGTTCATTTACTGTAACAGTTAATGATAATGAAGTACCAACAATAACTTGTCCTCCAGATATTGAAGTAAACAATGACCCAGGACTGTGCGGTGCTATAGTTACTTATCCTCTTCCAACTACCGATGATAATTGTGGAATAGCTTCTTTGGAAATTATCAACGGATTTGAATCAGGTACTATCTTCGAGGTAGGCGTAACTATCGTTTCATATAGAGTAACAGATCTTTCAGGAAACTCTTCAATATGCTCATTTGAAGTAACGGTGAATGATACAGAAGCTCCAATGTCTATATCATGCCCAGAAAACATCTATCAGGAAGATCCAATTGTTGAATATACATTACCGGTATTCAATGATAACTGCGCGTTCACTCTCGTACTTGCAGAAGGTGAAGAAAGCGGAAGTGTGTTCCCGCATGGAATTACAACGGTAATCTACCAAGCGATTGATGCCGCAGGTAACACCACTAATTGCGTATTTACCGTGACTATCAACCTACCACCTGATGCGGAAGATGACAATGCAGAATTTGACGAAGATGATTCAGAAATTGTTATTGATGTAATCGATAACGATACTGACCCAGATGGTGATCCCCTCACTGTAACCAATGTTACCAGCGGATCTGGTCAAGCAAGCATTGACCAAGACGGGAATATCAGCTATGTAAACAATCCAGAAGACTTCTGTGGGATGGATACTCTCACCTATGTCGTTTGCGATAACTTCGGAGCGTGCGACACAGCGCAGATATTCATCAATGTAGAATGTCCTATAGGATTAATAATTCCTGAAGCATTTTCACCTAATGGCGATGGAGTAAATGATAATCTAGTAATTCTAGGCCTCGACGACTATCCAAACAACAGCCTATCAATCTTTAATAGATATGGACACAAGGTATTTGAAGCCAACAACTATCAAAATGATTGGGATGGAACTTCTGAGTCTGGACTGACCATTGGATCAGGCGTGTTACCAAAAGGAACGTACTTCTACATTCTCGACCTAGGTAACGGTGAGAAAATAATTAAAGGATTCTTCTACCTCAATAAATAAGCGGACATGACTACAAAAAAGAACATTAAAAACATGCCGAAATTAAGATTGGTCATTTGTGCGGTAGCAGTTGCTCTCCAATTCTCTGCTGCATCACAGCAAGAACCGATGAGTGCTCAGTACATTATGAATAAACTATTTGTAAATCCAGCATATGCTGGCTACAAAGAGCAGACTCAATTTGTGGCAATGCACCGCAGCCAATGGATTGGTTTCGAAGGAGCGCCCATGACATCGGTTTTGGCTTTTGACATGCCTCTTAAGAAAAACGAATTTGCGATTGGGTCAACTCTTATGCACGATAAAATTGGTCCATCCACTCGATCATCCCTCTCTTTGGACTTTGCATACCGATTTAGACTCTCTAACAGAGGAACACTGAGTCTTGGCTTGAAAGGCGTTGTGGATTTATATCAAAGTAATGTCACCGACCTTCTCCTCACCAGCGATTATTACAATCAACAAGACGAGCTTTTCCTAGCCAACACTCAAGGGCTCGTGCTTCCAAACGCCGGATTCGGTGCATATTACTTCGACAAAACATCGTACTTCGGTATTTCTGTTCCACGTCTGCTTCGAAATAATCTAGAAAAAAAAGGAAGTGTCACATTCGACTTGTTCGATGGAAGACAAGAACCGACAATTCACATTATGGCAGGTAAGATCTGGAAGTTAAACCGAAAATTAAAAATCCAACCGAACGTAGTGATTAGAAGTGTGATGAATGCTCCCTTGTCATTTGGCATTTATAATAATTTTATCCTCTTTGACCAATTCACCTTCGGAGCTTTCTATTCAATTAAAGAAACGGGAGGTTTCCTTTTCCAATGGCAAATCGATAAGCGTATTCGTGTAGGTTATTCAATTGATGTTCCTTTGAATAGACTCATCAGAACAAATTTTGGTAGCCACGAATTGACAGCCTCCTACTTATTGAAATCGAAAAGAAGGAGAATTGTATATCCACGTTATTTCTAATTCCTTTCAGGTATGAGTAAAATTTTCTTCACCCTAATAATCTCCCTTCTCACCTTTAAGGCATACTCTCAGGTAGCAGTAGACCTCGAAAAAGGTGACAAGGCATTTGACGAAATGGTTTATGATGAAGCGCTTTTCTTTTTTGAAAGTGCAAATGATGTGCAACCCAACGACGCGTCCATCACTCGTCGTATAGGTAAAGTATATCGCCGAATAGGACTTCCCGCAGCAGCGGCAGAATGGTATAAAAAAACTCTTGACCTTGGATCTACAGACCCAAAGGATATGCTTAATTATGCCGAGATTCTAAAATCACTTGGTCAATATGACGAAGCCATCAAATGGTACGGTAAATACAAAGAAAAAGAGCCAACTGACAAGCGTGCTATAAGCCATACTCTTGATCCAGAATATCATCTTGACCTCTTCGCAGACACTTTGAAATACACTTCAAAGAAGCTCAAAATCAATAACCCCGACCCTGTTATTGGAATCTGCGCATACGAGGATAAAAAACTACTTATATCCGCCGTGGATCTCGAGCTGAACATTCAAAAGAATGATCAAATGCAACTTATTTCATATCTCGATATCTACGAACTAGTCGTTGGTGAGGATTTCGAGCTATCCAACCCTAAAAAATTAAGCTCTACCATTAATACTAAATATCATGACGGCCCAATGTGCTATTCTTTCGATGGTCGCTCATTATTGATCACTAGAAATAATATCAAGAAAAACAAAGGTGTCATTGATCAAACTGGTAGTGTTAATACTAAAATTTATGAAGCTAAACTTACCAATGGTGGTAATTGGATGAATGCAGTAGAACTCCCTTTTAATAATGACGACTTCTCCAATGCACACCCAACCATTACGCGTAATGGATCAGAGCTCTACTTCGCATCCAATAGACCTGGTGGATATGGCGGAATGGATTTGTATCTGGTAAAAAAAGAAGGTGCTGTTTGGGGACAGCCAATAAACCTTGGCCCAAATGTGAATACCGAAGGAAATGAAATGTTCCCATTTATCTCAAATATCGGCACTCTTTACTTCGCTAGCGATGGTCACGCCGGACTTGGTGGTTTAGATATTTTCTTTTCTGAAAAAAATCAAAAAGATGAATGGATGATTCCTCTCAACATGGGGGTGCCACTCAATGGGCCTCAAGATGATTTTTCTCTATACTACGATGACACCAACGACCAAGGCTATTTCTGCTCAAACCGTTCAGGCCAAGGAAACGACGATATATATTTCTTCCAATTCAAGACGCTCCAAGAAATGACCCTCAAAGGAAATATTTCTCTTGAAGACAGCTTGGTAACAATGGAAGGAGAAGCAGTGTTGATCGAAACAGTTGGCTCAGGCATTATTAGTGAAACAAAGATTGATTCGAAAGGTAACTTCAAATACGTAGCAAAACCTGGTGAACAAATCATAGTGCGTCTCGCAAATAAAAAATATGTTGATGCTCCTGATTCGCTATTTACGTATACTGTACCTGCGATTATCAAAGATCCTAACGCAAACATCGGTAGAAAAAAACTCAAACTCATCACGCCTCTCAATCACGTCGGACCTCTGAGTCAATACAAAGAGCCCGATCTGACAGCGATTGCCCTCCTCAGTCCGGGAGATGGCAAAAAACAAAATGAAAATGGTAACGCGATTAAAGAACAAGAAGGAACTACCAATAACACCGACAAAAAACCTCCAGTTAAGGTCGTAAAACCCGATAACAAAATTCCTGCGAAACCACCTGTAGAACAAAAACCATCAGAATTCGAACAAACTGTGAGTGCAGTGAATATGGATTCTTTGCATATTCAAAACATCTATTTCGACTACAACAAATCAGTTTTAAGAGAAGATGACAAAGCAATACTTGACAAAATAGTGCTGTTACTCAAAACCGACCCTAGCATGACAGTGCTCGTGCAAGCCCACTGCGATAGTCGTGGTAATCGAATTTACAATGAAAACTTATCGATGTCGAGAGCGTTTGCAGTTAAAGCTTATTTTATCAGCAAGGGAATTCCAAGAAATAGAATGAAAATCAACTGGTACGGCGAATCGCGGCAAGTCAATAATTGTGTGGATGACAACGCACCATGTTCGGAAGAGGAGTACATGATGAATCGCCGAGCAGAATTCAAAATAGTAAAACCAACAATAAACTAAGCAAGGTTAAACCTTGCTTAGTTTAATCATATTTGTCATGCCTCTTTCAAAGATCGGCATGGATGCAATGTTGATCATGAACTCTCCTTCCTGAATATAATCATGCTTCTTTAAGAAGTAGCGCAGATCAGCTATTGTCTGGTCAGTGCTTACCATTTTATCATAATAAAATGCTTTCACTCCCCACACCAAATTCATTTGTGTAAGGATTCTCTTATTACCAGTAAATACAAACACATTCGCTTTAGGCCTCCAGCTTGCAATCTTATAACCTGTATAGCCACTGAACGAGTTGGTTACAATAGCTGCCGCATGCACACGCTTGGCTAATCTGCATGCGCTAAAGATTACAGAGTCTGTCACAAATCTCGACTCATCCACTGCAATCGGAGCTTCTTCTTTATAATAGAGCCCTTCATATTTTTCAGCCTCGCCGATGATATTATTCATCATACGAATGGCATCTACTGGATATTTTCCCACCGAAGTTTCTCCACTCAACATCACCGCATCGGCACCATCCAAAACTGCATTCGCAACGTCTGTCACTTCTGCTCTTGTTGGTGTCATATTGCTAATCATGCTCTCCATCATCTGTGTAGCCACTATCACCGGCCTGCCATGCTCTACACACTTTCTTACAATCATCTTTTGAGCAAGTGGTACATTTTGCAACGGAATCTCAACGCCAAGGTCTCCACGCGCCACCATCACAGCATCGGTCTCAGCTATGATTCCATCAATCTCATCCAAGGCCTCAGGCTTTTCAATCTTCGCTACTACTTTCGCATGCTTCTCAGTCGCTTTGATAATCTCTTTCAAAGCAACAACATCACTCGCGGTTCTAACGAATGAAAGCCCTATCCAATCCACATTTTCACCTAACGCAAAATGCAAATCTGCCAAATCTTTTTCCGATAATGATGGCAGAGAAACCTTCGTGTTTGGAAGGTTCAAACCTTTCTTTGAACTTAAAGGACCGCCTTGAATGATTTCGCATATCACCTCATCCTTACCATTCGTTTCCAAAATGCGCATCACTATTTTTCCATCGTCAAGCAACACCATCTCACCTGCCTTCACATCTGCTGCAAATTCTTTATAAACAGTATAAAGCACATCGGCAGTACCAATTTGCTTTACCGTAGTAATCTTTATTTTCTTGCCTACTTCCAAATTTACACTTCCATTCTCCATCTCCCCTACTCTCAACTTTGGCCCCTGCAAATCAGCCAAAAGAGAGGTATTCGTTCCCAATTCAGCATCAATCTCACGAACGAAATCAATCACCTTCTTGTGGTCATCATGTGCACCATGCGAAAAATTAAGTCGCACCACATCCAAACCTTGCAATATCATCGCACGCAAAACTTCCTTGCTCGATGACACCGGACCAATCGTTGCTACGATTTTAGTCTTTTTCATTTCATTGATAATGTCCTTATGCATATTCCTATTTAATCTGTAAGTAGATTGTATTTTGATTTTATTTTATTTAAGTCTAATACCAAACTCGCCTGAACAAATGCAATACGACGAAGCTTTCCTGAAAGTTCAAGTATTTCATTTTTACCAAAACCCTCCAACAATAATACGTAATCAATTCCCTGAAGTTCCGGTAGTAATGAACCTCCATCACCTTTATTCACTAATAGGCGTATTGCCTTGCCGTCTTGCTCGTCTATAAATACGAATCGTGAATGAAGCGTAGAATAAGTCTTATAGCTCACTTTGTGATCCATGTCTCGCTCCAAGTTCCACCCCATTTCAATATTTATGGCCCATACCAATCGATAATCTCTATCCTGACATGTCAGGCCTATGACCTCGAAATCGTACTCATGTCCTATGTCGAATAGTTGGGAAGGCAATGTAAAACAACTTAGTGTACATTTTACACTAACTAGGCAAATGTACTGATTCGGACGCAAATCAAACTAAGATTTTCTAAAATTCATCAAGAAACCAAAATGTTTTTCAATCAATTAACATCAACTCCAGCTCATTACTGCACTCCCATCGCGTGCAGTAATCGTCACGCTTCGACCAATATAAAAAGCTCTATTATCGCTTTGATGCCCCGCAGGAAAGCCTGAAATGACAGGTATACCATATGCTTCTCCAACACGGCGAATCATGTCCAATGCATCTCCACCAAAAGGATTATCCACTTGAAATCCAAAGTGCTTTGTGTTATCCTTCATTTGAGTGAGCCCGCCTACTAATATCGCTTTGACACCTGCCAAAACACCTGCCCGACCGAGTCCCATCATCATCCGATCGATGTGATAAACCATTTCATCCACATCTTCAACAAACAGAATCGTATCCTCTAGTTTTGGATAAGAGTCACTCCCAATTAAACTGTACAATACCGAAAGATTTCCTCCAACCAATCTCCCTCTGATCTCTAAATTGGCTTCCTTAGTTGTTTCAAATTCGATTTTTTTCAAATCGCCTTTCAACGCATCACATAAGGTTACCAATGCCGCTTCGGTGCAATCCTCAAAGGATACAGGCATAGAAGAATGAATAGATGAATAACCCATTTTCACCAGATGCGAAAGTAAAACCGTGATGTCGCTGTATCCGCAGATCCAGGAAGGATGATTCTTCCATTTTGAAAAATCCAATTGATCAATCACTCTCACCGTTCCATAGCCACCTCTGGCAATAATAATCGCTCGGATATCTGGATTATCCAATAGCTTTTGTAGGCCCAAAGCCCGTTTCGTATCACTACCCGCCAACTGAAAGTCCTGTTCAAAAACATTTTCAGCAACTACCAATTCCCAATCCTGCGCAGAAAAAAGAGAACGAGCACGCTCCAGTTGCGATGGCGCGATCCAACGGGCTGTTGCAGCTATTCCGATCTTATCACCTGGCTTTAAAAAACGTGGTATCCATTGTTCCATACTACAATCT